>NZ_KV791087.1:39370-293382 GCF_001807855.1 Streptococcus sp. HMSC10E12 | reverse complement strand
GCTTTTCGTCACCCACTACAGTTGACAAGGAGCCTGATTTTTGATGTCTTAAAAACTTTTATTCAGCCTTAGTAATATCTTCACGCATCTCATCGACATTGAATTTAGCAAAAAGATACTGACGGTCTTGAACTGGGAAACGTTGGTCGAGTTGGTCAACTGGACCGACTTCGATAATACCATTTTCAATAACAAAGTCCATAACGTGACCACCGAATGTCAAGTCGTCTGAAATAAAATGGAGGTGATACCCAGCAACACTCACACCGTGGAACATTTCTGGCGTCCAAATACCAACGATAGTACCTGAAATATTATCTACCTCGTACTCAGGTTGGCGTGTGGCAACATCCGCAAACTTAATATCGGCATTTGATTTTGGAATCATGCGCACGTGCATATGCTTAAAATGACCTTTGATTTTGATAGAACGGAAAAGATTGACCCCATCATAATAAGATTCAATACGATCCTCAAGTTCTTTATCAGTCATTTCATAACGTTGACGAAAGATAACTTCAGCTTGGTGAGGTACGACTGCTGCATAAGGTACTTTTTCATCAGGAGAAACTTCTACCACTTCGACCTTACCCTCAGACCCTTTGGCTTGATAGGCTTTACCGTCAAGAACAATCAACTCACCATCGATAGAATCTAATGTTCCGAGACCCAAGTCTCCATGCTCCAACAATTCTCCAACTGTTAAAGTACCTCCATAAAGCCCAGCCATCAAGGCTCCCAAAGTATTATATTGAAATAATTTTATGGCTTCAGACATGTCTACACCCTCTTTTTAGTAAAATTCATCTGGCAAAATAGTTTCGCCGAGTTTAATATTATCTTTATAGTCGATTGGAACATCAATAAGGACTGGTCCATCTACAGCTTGAGCCAAAGCTTCTTGAAGCAAACTAGCAAACTCTTCTTTACTTGTTGCACGATAACCTTTCGCTCCAAAGCTCTCAGCATATTTTACAAAATCTACAGGACCAAAGTCAACCCCAGATGAACGACCGTACTTCATTTCTTCTTGGAATTCCACCATATTGTAATGGCCATCGTTCCAGATAATATGAACAATTGGCAATTTCAAACGAACTGCCGTTTCCAATTCTTGTGCTGAGAAGAGGAAACCACCGTCACCAGAAACAGAAATGACTTTTGTCTTAGGACGAACCAAAGCTGCAGAGATGGCCCAAGGAAGAGCAACCCCTAAAGTTTGCATCCCATTTGAGAAAAGCAAATGACGTGGTTCATAAGATTTGAAATAGCGAGCCATCCAAATATAGTGACTACCAACGTCAACGGTGACTGTCATGTTATCTTTGGTTTGGTCTTGCAAAACTTCAATCAAATCAAGCGGATGTACCTTTCCTTCTTCAGGTCGGCGATCAAACTTAACATCCTCAACAACGTTATTCTTCAACCCTTTAAGGTATTCAACTGATCCTTCAGGTAATTTATAACCTTGAATAGCTGGCAAGAGCAAATCTAAAGTTGCTTCAACATTACCAATCAATTCACGTTCTGGCTGGAAGTAAGTATCCACCTCAGCAGGTTCCACGTCGATTACAATGATACGTGCCGAAATTTCAGCATTCCAGTTACGTGCTTCATACTCGATTGGGTCATAACCAATAGCAATAATCAAGTCAGACTTCTTAAGCAACATGTCCCCCGGTTGGTTACGGAAAAGACCTACACGACCAAAGAAAGTATCTTCTTCAAGGTCACGTGACACGATACCAGCACCTTGGAAAGTTTCAACAACTGGTAATTTAACATGTTTCAAAATCTGGCGAATAGAGTAAGTTACAGCTTCTGATGAAGCACCGTTCCCTAAAAGTAAGACCGGCAATACGGCATTTTTTATCGCCTGTGCGAGATAGTTAATATCAGAAACAGATGCTGAACCAAGTTTTGGATCCGTCATAGGCTTGATAGCCTTAACACTGACCGGAGCATCAGTCACGTCTTGAGGAATTGAAATAAAGCTTGCACCCGGTTTCCCTGACTTAGCATGGCGATAGGCATTAGCAACCGTTTCAGAAAGGGTGTTAGCATCATGTACTTCAGCAGCATACTTGGTAATCGGTTCAAGCATAGCAACGTTATTCATTGATTGATGGGCACGTTTCAAAAGATCTGCACGCTTAACCTGACCACCAATAGCAAGAACAGGATCTCCTTCATCTGTCGCTGTTACCAAACCAGTAGCCAAATTGGAGACACCTGGACCAGATGTTACCAATACTACACCGGGTTTCCCTGTGATACGTCCAACACCTTGAGCCATAAAAGCAGCATTTTGCTCATGACGGGCAACAATCAATTCAGGTCCCTTATCTTCCAAAGTATCAAAAACCCTATCGATTTTTGCACCTGGAATCCCAAAGACATAATCAACATCATGGTTAATCAAACTATCAACCACTAAATCCGCACCATACAATTGCTTTTCTTCTGACATGAACACAGTCCTTCTGGCCCTAAAATGATAGAGCCAATTTTCCTTTCAAGTATAAGTCACAAAGTGTCAAAGTCTGCTCGTTTTTTCACAAACTTTTATCACTTCACAATTCTGTTATCATTATAGCACAGTTTTCAGACAATCTTGTGAAAAAAAGATTGTGAATTTTTGAACTTCTATCACAAAAAAACACCTGATAACCATCAGATGTTCATGTATTTTTTACCTTAGCAAACTCTCGATTAAGATAATTTTGCAAGCCTTCAAAAATCTCTATTAACTGGAGATAATTAGACAAGCTTGAGCGACCAGGGATATCTACGACATCCAAAGAAATGCGTTCCAAGTCCTTTTCATAGAGAATGCGGAAGGATACCACTGCTTGATCAGAAAAATAATTCTCCCCTGCTAAAATAAAGCACTCATAGATGATGCCAACAGGATTAGCAACCTTCAATTCAATACGAACTGCGCCTAATCCCAAGGCCTCCACTTGCTGAAAACGCTCCAGAATAGCCTGTCGCTGACTGGGGATAAAACTCATGATATCCATAGTGGCCCTCCCAAGATTCCTTTTTGTCTATTATAGCCTAAAGCTGAAAAAAATGCTTGTAATGGGTTTCTTGAAAAGACTAAAAGCCCATGAATCCTTATTTAGCTTCTTTATAATCTCTAAAGTCCGATTTTATAGTGTTATCGTAATCATGTTTATCTACCCACTCCTTAATATCAGCAAACGAATGAATTTCCTTCCTAATACCAGCACCGTCCTCTACAGAAATTACAATTGCTTGCTCTCCATTTGTTCCCAACCAATGTAAAATATCATTGGTCTGCTCTTCAGGGGAAAAATAGATTTGTGATTGTTTGTCGTACTCTCTATCTCTATAGGACTCATATTGAGCCAATTTCTTTTTATAGGCATCATATTTCCTATCATAATCTTTTTGGGCTTTTTGACGTGCTTTTTCGTAAGCTCGATAATCTTTCTGATAGTCTTGTTCTGCCTTCTTATTAAGAATGTCACTAAAACTTAAAGGTTTAATAGGAAAAATAGAATCAGGAAAAACATTAAATTCTGGAACTTTCTTTGGCTGGCTTGGTTTATTAGGTAGGCTGCTTTTCACTGGCTCAGTTGGACCGACCGGAAAATCTCCCTCCTTACCTTGACGGGTCAATACTTTAAATTTCTTTAAGGTATTACTGTTTGTTGTTGTCTGATTAACAGCCTCTTCGTAAATAGGCTTAACTTCAGAATTTTCATTAAATAGATTAATTTGATTCTCTTGTTTTGAAGTATCTACATTATCAATCTCTAGAATCACATTTAGATGAGCTGATAAATGATTGTTTGTTTGAGCTGGAGACATTCTTAAACGCTCATCCAAGTTTCCTTCTCTTTTTAAATATCCCCACATGGTGCTATCATTCATCTGATTACGAGCAGAACTCTTATCACCGAAATAAAGCAATTCATCCTTACTGTAGGAATAATCTGGTAAGTCTCTAGTAAAAAATTTATTCGTATCTAAATTGTAAGCAAATTGCTTATCATTTTGAGAATTCGTCAAGAACACATAATCATAACCATTAATCGTTCTTAAAGACACAGCCAACTCCTCAATATCTTTAAAACCTTTTATTTTCTTCAAATATGTGGTCAAATTAATAATTTTCTTTTCAAAATTTTTGTTGATATCATAAACTACCAAATGAGCTTGATGGAGACTACTCATGGTGTCGTAATAGCGAACAAAATGATTTCTACCAATCATCTCAGTAGCTACATTATCTTCAGAATTATAGTAAGTGGGTTCTTCATGACTAATTGCAACATATTGTTGACGTCTACCAAAAATCTCATTGGAAGTTACTTTATCAGCTTTTAGAGCCATCTGTAACTCTTCTACAGCTTTTTCATGAAATTTGTGCTTTATATATATATTCCCTAAAAAGAAAAGCATTAGTATAGTCGCAGTATAAATCCTTCCACGCTTCGAGAAGGGAAATCTTAAAATCTTCTTTATCTTAACTTTTTTACAAAAATAGCCAGAACATCACATTCTGACTATTACTCTTATTTCTCATCTTCGTCCATTGAAAGTACTGATAAGAAGGCTTCTTGTGGGACTTCAACCGAACCGATAGCTTTCATACGTTTCTTACCGGCTTTTTGTTTTTCGAGGAGTTTACGTTTACGTGAAACGTCACCACCGTAACATTTTGCCAAGACGTTTTTACGAAGGGCTTTGATATCTGTACGGGCAACAATTTTTTGACCGATAGCCGCTTGGATAGGCACTTCGAATTGTTGACGTGGAATGATTTTCTTAAGCTTATCAACAATAAGTTTTCCACGCTCGTAGGCAAATTCCTTATGCACGATGAAGCTAAGGGCATCGACCTTGTCACCATTAAGAAGAATATCCATTTTCACCAATTGTGAGCGACGGTATTCTGACAATTCATAATCGAAACTTGCATAACCACGAGTTGATGACTTCAATTTATCAAAGAAATCAAAGACGATTTCAGCAAGTGGAATTTGATAGATAACGTTCACACGATTATCATCAATGTACTCCATAGTCTCAAAATCACCACGTTTACGTTGCGCCAATTCCATAACAGCACCAACATATTCTTGAGGAACCATGATTTGTGCTTTAACATACGGCTCTTCGATGGCATCAATACGTGTAGGATCTGGGAATTCAGATGGGTTGGACACTTCAAGCATCTCACCGTCAGTAGTATTAACATGGTAAACTACCGATGGTGCTGTCATAATGAGGTCGATATTAAACTCACGTTCCAAACGCTCTTGGATAACATCCATGTGAAGAAGACCCAAGAAACCACAACGGAAACCAAAACCAAGGGCTTGAGACGTTTCAGGCTCAAACTGAAGACTGGCATCGTTCAATTGGAGCTTTTCAAGAGCTTCACGCAAGTCATTGTATTTATTAGACTCAATTGGATAAAGACCGGCGAAGACCATTGGATTCATTTGCTTATAGCCATGGAGTGGCTCTGCTGCTGGATTATCCGCAAGTGTTACTGTATCACCGACACGGGTATCCGCAACAGTCTTGATTGAGGCCGCAATATAACCAACATCACCTGTCGCAAGGTAGTCACGGCCAACAGCTTTAGGCGTGAAGATACCAACCTCAGTAACATCAAAGGTCTTGCCATTAGACATCATTTGAATCTTATCGCCTGGTTTAACCATTCCATTAACCACACGCACTTGGAGGATAACCCCACGGTAGGCATCATAAACAGAGTCAAAGATAAGGGCTTGGAGAGGCGCTTCGACTTCACCTTGAGGTGCAGGAACTTTCTCAACGATTTGTTCGAGAATCTCCTCGATACCGATACCAGCTTTAGCTGATGCAAGCACGGCTTCAGAAGCATCTAGTCCGATAACATCTTCAACCTCTGTACGCACACGTTCAGGATCTGCAGCTGGAAGGTCGATTTTATTGATAACTGGTAAGATTTCCAAGTCATTATCTAGGGCCAAGTAAACATTGGCAAGTGTTTGCGCTTCAATCCCTTGAGCAGCATCCACCACCAAGATTGCACCCTCACAGGCAGCAAGAGAACGTGACACTTCATAAGTAAAGTCCACGTGTCCTGGTGTGTCGATAAGGTGGAAAATATATGTTTCGCCATCTTTAGCTGTATAGTTAAGCTCAATGGCATTGAGTTTGATAGTGATACCACGTTCACGCTCAAGGTCCATGCTATCAAGGAGTTGCGCCTGCATCTCACGACTTGACACTGTTTCAGTCTTTTCCAAGATACGGTCAGCAAGGGTTGATTTACCGTGGTCAATATGGGCAATAATAGAGAAGTTACGAATCTTCTCCTGTCGTTGTTTTAATTCTTCAATATTTGGCATTTTTATCTTTCCTAGTTCTTACTTGTGATTATAAAAAAAAACTAATCGTTACCTTCT
Source organism: Streptococcus sp. HMSC10E12 (assembly GCF_001807855.1). Lineage (NCBI taxonomy): Bacteria > Bacillati > Bacillota > Bacilli > Lactobacillales > Streptococcaceae > Streptococcus > Streptococcus sp. HMSC10E12. The sequence continues at coordinate 286,945 of NZ_KV791087.1, read as the reverse complement.
ATTATACAAAAAAGACAGGCTTTTGCCTATCTCTAATATCTGCTTTCTGACTGCATTTAGTCCTTCTTATTTCTTAAAAGTATCGTTGTAGTGCTTATTAATAATTGCTGAGCGCTTGTTTTCTGTTGAACTACTTGAAAATGGACCTAAACCACAGGCTAGTACAACAACTCCTAATAGAATAAGGCAATAAAATGGATGCTCAACAATATAGTGTAAAATGTCTGACATAGGACGGCTCCTCTCAAATCATAGTTAATTACGATTATATTATCAGAAATATTATGTTTTATCAAGCAAAAAAAAGAGAGCCTTTCGCTCTCCATTTTAATCTTAATGGAATTGCATACCACCATCAACGATGATTGTTTGACCTGTGATGTAGTTTGAGTCAGGTCCAGCAAGGAAGCTAACCGCTGCTGCTACGTCTTCAGGTTCAGACAAACGTTTGAGGGTAATATCTTTAGCAAAAGTTTGCATACCCCATTCGTCATCTTTACCAGCATTTTTACCAACTTCGTGGGCAATGTCAAACATCATTGGAGTCTTAACGATACCTGGTGCATAAGCATTGACAGTAATGCCTGAATCAGCCAAGTCACGCGCCAAAGTTTGAGTGATACCACGAACTGCAAATTTAGTACCACCATAGACAGTCAAGTTAGGGTTACCAACGACACCAGCTTGAGATGTTGCATTGATGATTTTACCACCATGACCGAGTGCTTTAAATTGTGCTTGTGCAGCTTGAGCACCCCAAATAACACCACCGACATTGATGTTAAATGTACGTTGGAACTGTTCTTCAGTAATTGTATCAAGAGGTGTTGTTGGAGCCACACCGGCATTATTAACAACAACATTCAAATCGCCAAAGTGATCAACAACTTTTTGGAAAGCAGCTGCTACTTCAGCTTGTTTAGATACATCAGCTACAACTGCAAATGCTTTATCTGCTGACAATTCAGCAACCGCTTTTTCTGCAGTTTCAGCGTTGTAGTCCAATACTCCGACTTTAAAACCATCTTCAACCAAACGTTTTGCAATCGCAAAACCAATACCTTGACCTGCACCTGTAACAATAGCAACTTTTGACATACGAAATCCTCCTCTACCAATTGAGTAACAGGCTTAATTACAAGCCCTATCTCAATTGAAATACGCTAAGTTAGTCAAGTTCTGGCAAAGTCATTTTTCATAGGCTTTGTCTTAACTCAATTAAAATTTTACCCCTTTATGAAAACGTTGTCAAGTAATTATCAAACTTTTCTGAAAACAAATAAGACCACCTTGAGGTGACCTTATTTCTATTATTCTTCAAATTCAAAACCTAATGCTTCCATATCGTCCAAGCCACCTAGATTTGTCACCTTAGTATAGCCTCTCTCTTTAAGGACCGATGCAGCAAATTCTGCACGAGGGCCCATTTTACAATAGAGGTAAATGGAAGCGTCTTTTTCAGCTGGAATGTCAGCAGAGAAAAACTGGGTGTGAGGTATTAAGAGGGCATCCTTAACATGTCCTTCTGCATACTCTTCTGGACTCCTGACATCAATTAACAGTCCACCCTTGGCTATATCAAACTGAATCTGTGCTAAATCCATCCTACTCACCAAACCAAATCTGAATTTCTCGAGCCGCAGATTCCTCTGAATCAGAGCCATGAACAATATTTGGAATCATGTCACCATCTGGTGCTGTTGCAAAGTCTCCACGAATCGTTCCAGGAGCAGCATCGCCTGGATTAGTTGCTCCCATCATATCACGCCATGACTTGATAACACCTGGACCAGAAATAATGCCAATCACTGATGGACCACTCATCATGAATTCTGCAATGCTAGGAAAAAAAGGTTTATCAACCAATTGAGCATAATGTTCTTTAAGACGTTCTTCGTCAAGTGTCAGCATTTCCATTCGTTCAATAATAAAGCCACGACGTTCAATACGATCAATCACTTGTCCCATCAAGTGTCGTTTTACAGCATCTGGTTTAATAATAAAAAATGTTTTTTGCATGTTCCCAACCTTCATTGTTTTCTTTTCATTTTACCATAGGAAGTATCATTTTGCAGACCAAAACCTTATATAGTCTTAAACTATACCCACAGAAAGAAAATAACTATTTTCAATCGAAATAAATAAAAAGTATTATAGATGTAAAAACTTATTTTGAGGTGAATCTTATGACAAAATCTAAATTTCAATTAGTTGGTTCTCTCCTTCGTCCTGCAGATCTCCGTAAATACAAGGACGAAATCGAGCACCGTGACGACATCCAGTATCCTTTCTACGATGCCCTCCCTGGTTATCAAGAAACTGAAACCGCAGATATTAAGCAAATTGTGGCTGACCAAAAGGCTAATGGTATTGACATCCTTACTGATGGTGAGTTTGGGCGTTCTATGTGGCACTTGGACTTTGTCTGGGGTCTCAAAGGTATTGAACGTTATATTGCAGAGCATGGCTATACATTTAAAGATCACGACGGCGGACAATATGAGACTCGTAAAGATATTGGTATTCGTATCACCGAACCACTCTCAGGTAAAAACCACCATTATCTAGATATCTACAAATTGGTTAAGGCTGAAGCTGGTGATGAAGATACTAAGCAAACTATCTGGGGCCCGGCTCATGCTTATACTGAACTTGCTATCTTTGACCGTTTGGCTGGTCCTGGTCAAGTATATGAAACAAACGAAGACCTCAAAAAAGGTTTGATTAATGCCTATAAAGAATTCTTGGAAGAATACAAGGCTGTAGGTGGAAAAATTGTTCAATTTGACGACTGTCTCTGGGAACTCTTTGACCCATCAAACCCTGCAAGTTTCTTTGCGGAAGGTAATTCTGATTTGGCAGAATTGGCTGATGAGTTTGTAGCTATCAATAACGAGGTTGTAGACTATGCCCACGAACTTGGTTTAACGGTTTGGACACACAACTGCCGTGGTAACTATGAAAGCCGTTCTGCTGCCGAAGGAACTTACGAAGCCATTGCTAAGAAGTTCTTGGCAGAGCAACACTATGATCGCTTCTTCCTTGAATAGGACAGCGATACAGCTGGTGATATCAAGGCTCTCGAAGCCCTCAAAGATAGCAAAGCTGAAGTTGTACTAGGACTTTTGTCATCTAAAACAACTGAACTTGATGACGAAGAACGTGTTCTTGACTTACTTGAAAAAGCTAGTCAAATCCTTCCTAAAGAGCGTCTCTTCCTTTCTCACCAATGTGGTTTCGCCTCATGTGACTCAGGTAATGAGTTGGCAACACCACAACAATGGGCTAAAATTAAACAAGGTCAAGATATCGCTAAGAAATTCTTTGGTTAATTGAATACTTTTAGATTTGAAAAATCCCTTACCGCATTCGGTAAGGGATTTTGATCTTGTCTAAGCTTGAATAAAAGGTTGTAAATCCTTAAGAGCACGCTCAGCAATTTTTTCGTAACGCTCTTTCTTGTCACGAATACGTGGACCTTCCAACTCTTTGATAATACCAAAGTTAACATTCATTGGTTGGAAATGTTTGCTCTCAGCATGTGTCACATAATATGGGAGGCTTCCGATAGCTGTTGTATGAGGGAAGATAAGTTCCTCTTCACCTTTAAAGAGACGGGCTGCATTGATTCCAGCAACTAAACCTGAGGCCGCTGATTCAACATAACCTTCAACACCAGTCATTTGTCCCGCAAAGAACAAATTAGGGTTTGATTTTGATTGGAAAGTCTGCTTAAGCAAGTTTGGCGAATCCATGTAAGAGTTGCGGTGCATAACCCCATAACGCACAAATTCAGCATTTTCAAGACCTGGAATCATTTGGAAGACACGCTTTTGCTCGCCCCATTTGAGGTGGGTTTGGAAACCAACGATATTATAGAGACTACCAGCCGCATTATCCTGACGAAGCTGAACAACTGCATAAGGTGTCTTGAAATCGCCGTCACGTGGCCCTTTGTAATCCTCAGGATACTCCAAACCAACAGGTTTCATAGGGCCATAGAGCATTGTCTTGATACCACGTTTAGCCATGACCTCGATAGGCATACACCCTTCGAAATACTTTTCTTTTTCAAAGGAATTCAAAGGAGCTTCTTCAGCTGTTGTCAAAGCCTCATGGAAGGCCAAGAACTCTTCCTTGATCATTGGACAGTTTAGATAAGCTGCTTCACCCTTGTCATAGCGTGACTTAAGGTAAACCTTGTTCATATCGATAGTCGCTTTATCAACGATTGGTGCAGCGGCATCATAGAAATAGAAGCCATCTCCACCGTTAAGCTCATGAATTTTTTCAGCTAGAGCATCAGAAGTCAATGGTCCTGAAGCAATAACTGTAATGGCATCATCAGGAATTTCTGTGATTTCTTCACGGATAACTTCAATTAATGGATGATTTTCAATTTCAGCTGTTACTGCTTCTGCATAACCCTCACGGTCCACCGCCATGGCACCACCAGCTGGCACACGGTGAGCTTCTCCATTGCGCATAATGATAGAGTCCAAGCGACGCATTTCTTCTTTAAGAAGCCCTACAGCATTGGTCAAGCTATCTCCACGGAAAGAGTTAGAGCAAACCAATTCTGCAAAATTTGTTGTCTTATGCTGTGGTGTTGCTTTAACCCCACGCATTTCATAAAGTTTTACTGGAATACCACGTTTGGCAATCTGATAAGCCGCCTCGGATCCGGCCAAACCAGCTCCAATCACGTTAATATAATCTGCTTTTGATTGAGACATGACACTAATACCTCTTCGGGAACAAGATAAAATCCTGCCCCCACAAATCTTTCTTCATTTTTACTCTTAGTAGTATAGCAAAAAACTCCTCATCTGGCGACTAGGAGTCATCTGTATTTAAAGGGGTAAAATGATAGTTACTCTAGCACCACCTGTGCCATTGTCATTTGAAAGAGAAAGACTACCGTGGTGTAAGCGAATAATATCATTAGCAATAGTCAGACCAAGTCCACTATGATTGCGGCTCTGTCTACTTTTATCCTCCTGATAAAAGAGCTGAGTGGCCTTTTCAAGTGATTCAAGGGAAAATCCAGGGCCAGAATCAAGACAGACAAACTTGAATTCATCATCTTCTACCCTAGCAGTTAAGAGCAACTGACTACCACTAGGCGTATGTTCTACCGCATTCGAAAGGATATTCATAAAAGCTCGATTCAACAAGGACCTGTCCCAATTGCCTATGGTTTCTTTCGCAATTTTCTTCTTGTCAAATACCAAATTAATTTGTTTCGTTTGTGCTAATGACAATGTTTGATCGTAAATGTCTTCAACAAATTCCTTAACTGGAATTTCTTCAAGCGTCAAAGTTTTCTTCAAACTCGTTTTGTTGAGTTCAGACAACTCTTTCACATAAGCATCAACCTGTTCAATCCCTTTTTGAAAATGCTCTAACAAATCCATCTGTTCCGCATCCAAGGAGGTCATAGCTAAGAGTTCTGCATTCCCACGGGCGACTGTCAGCGGTGTCTTTAAATCATGTGTCAAAGCAGAGATCTGATTTTGTTTATCTTGCTCTGCCTTCCAATTTTCCATCAAAGACTCACGAAGTGCTACTCGCATATGATCCAAACCATTTAAAACCTGGTTAAACTCAGTAATTTTAGATTTGGACGTTTGAAAATCCAAGTCTTGCTCTGCTATTTTCTCTGTTGCCTTCAATATTGGTCTCAACTCTCGACTCAATTTACTAGCATAGTAAAAAGTTAAAGTAATAAATATGAGTAGTATAGACACCATCATTGAGCCAATCATCAATAGATTAGCATTAGGCAAATGCTGGTTCATCCACTCATTACGATACCGAGGTGATAGTTGATAATTGACAATGACTATCCCATCTGACCGTTCAAATGACTGAAAATAGCCATATTTACCACCATGAGCATTCTTGAATTGGTAATCTAGCAAGGATTCTTCTTGCAAGTTAACTGGCATGTTAGACTTCTTAAGCTTAAAATCCCTAGTCAAGAAGACATAGCTTGTACCATCAGGCAAGACATCTGGATTAAAGACCTTAGAAGTTTCAATTTCATTCCTGACGGCAGACAAATCACTTTCTACCTGATTTGCTGGAAACACAACGCCAAAACGATAAGACAAGCTGAACAAAGACAAAATAAGCAGGCTACTGATTGCTGATAGAACTGTAAGACTGACGACATAAGATAATAAGATTGTTCTTAGAGAGTGTTCTCGTTTTTTAATTAGTGCCACTTGTAACCAATCCCCCAGACTGTTTCAATAGGATTTTGCCCAACATTTTTGAGCTTTGCACGGATATTTTTGATATGTTCAGCCACTGCTGTCGGACTCCCTTTATCCTCATAGCCGTACAAATGCGTGTAGATTTGCTCTTTGGAAAAGACTTGGCCCTTATTTTCAGCCAGAAACTGACAAATACGATATTCTGACCTAGTCAAATCTAACAACTGATTCTCAACATAAAGCTCCTGAGCAGACAAATCAAACTGAATATTTTCAATTAATAGCTTATGGTGGCGCTCACGATGTTCACGTCTCAAGTGAGCAGCCACACGCGCTTGAAGTTCTTTAACCCCAAATGGCTTACAAATATAATCATCTGCACCATAAGTCAACCCCTGGACAATATCTGCCTCTTGTGTTTTAGCTGTAATAAAGAGTATAGGACAATCCACCTGATCACGAATCTCATGACAAAACTGGAGACCATCAACATCAGGCATCATGATATCCAGTAAAATCAAGTCAAACCGTGGCAACGAGTTCTTATCCAAATCTAAAACACTTGTAAGTCCAGTCACCTTATGATTTTGGATCTCCAAAGCCTTTACAACCAATTGAACAATATCTTCCTGATCATCAACAACAAGTATCTGAGCCATAATCTTTCCTTTCGTACAAAGTTACCCTTATCATATCATCTATAGAAGAGAACTGACAAGGCGTAAAGTAGATAAATATGAGTAGGGTAAAAGACATAGAACAAATATTTTGACCCTTTACCTCTTTGACCGTTATAACAAAGCATTAAGGGAGCTGCAAATATTTCCATCCATTCAATGTATCTAAACATTAAATCCTGAAATGAAGGTCTACTTAGAACAATCCCCATCAGTACCCAAACAAGACTAACAGTCACAAAAGCAAGCACTTCTTTCTTAAGATTCTTGTGACAAAGATACATAGCGATACCAGTCAAAAGCAACCATGTTCCTCCATCGCTAATAGATGTATGAGTTGGCAACACTGTGTAATTTAGTAAATTTATGAATAAAGTAAAGATTGGTTTGTCTTGACCTGACAGATACAAAAGTAGCATTAACCATGGAAGCATTAATGGAAAAAGTAAGGTTGGAATTCCTTTTAGATATTTCTTTTCTTGAATCCAAGCAATGCCTTGAAGAGCAACGAGTAAGATAGCGAATGACGACAACATCATATTTTTTGGAAAGAAACCATCTGGCCTTACAAGAGGATGTAAAAAATTATAAAATCCAAATTGAATTAATCCCATCAAAATCGCTAAAACATATATTTTTAGGAAGTATTTCTTTCGGTTTCGGGTATGAATAAAACCTTCAATCACAGTAAATAGAAATAAGGGGGCTGCTAATCTCCCAATCATAGTAAACCAAATGGGTATTTTCCCAGTATAATCAAAAAAATAATGAATGTGGTCGAATACCATAGTAATTAGGGCTATATATTTGAGTTGGAAACCTGATAGACTTAAATGTTTCATAATAACTCTCCTTTCTTTTCATGCTTAGTATAAAAAACAAATTAACTAACATAGTTTACTTTTCCGACAAACTACTAACCACATTTTAGGATAACCATGGAATACTAATACACTATCCATGTTATTTCTTATATTATCTTTTGGTTCTATAATCTATGAAACAAATAAATAACAAAGTCACCCCAACAATCCATAAAGGTAGGGAATTGAGTTGGCTCCAATCATTAAGGATAAGGCTATTGATAGGTAAAACAATAGGAAGCCAATGAGTAGACAAGAAAACTTTATTACTAGCAAAAATAATAAAAATAATTTCAACCATAGAGATAATAATATTACTAACACTGTTCAGACTCACTTGTATAAAGTAGTGAAAATGATTAAGAAAGACTATTAACATCCAACTTGATAGACTTACTAGAAATCCATTCACACTATTCATAAGAAGGAGGTTTATGATAAGCCAACTAAATAAAGAAGGTAGGCTAAGGGTTAGGTCTACTATCAAAAGTTTAGCCAACCATAAACGCCTTTGCTTAGGGTAACTCGATATTTCTTGATAATGATTAGCGTATTTTTCTTGTTCAATCCCTAAAATTGACAAAAATGTTGTCAATAACGGATAGCATAAAAAAGATAATATGGCTAAATTAGTTAGAGAAAAACCATTAGGAACGAAGCTCACATACATTGGAATTGTAATGATCTCTAAGACAGCAAAACTGAGAATAAGATAAAGACCGAAAGTATTCTTTAATTTAAGTAACTCACTCCTGAGCATTTAATTGTCTCCTTTGCAATGAAAAAGATAAAAGCAATGTCACTACTATTGATAGCATCATCGTAAGTAACACCTGAAAAATGCTAGTATGATTCGTATTTACAATAATATCCCCCGATGGTTTAAGATTTAATAAAAATTGAGCTATTTTATAGTGATAAGTATAGGGGAAAACGAACCAAAGTGGACTCTGAGCAATAAAGGGTGCTATTAAAAGACAAACCAATGTATTAAGAGCTAATAGGATGAATTGACTCATGTATTTAGACATTAGGTAAAGTAAAGGAATGTTCCATAAAGTTGTCATCCAAATTAAGATTAAGGAAATAGCTGTTTTAGGAATATTTATTGGAATAAAACCTGTGTAAATAAATGCAACGAGACTAAGGAAAGCTAGTAAGAATAAACTAGCAATCATTGTTCTCATGCCTATAAGCACCATTTTCATCAAGGTGATTTTCCAAGTAAAATACCCATTGGTAACATTTTGAAAATGCCCAGCCTGGTCTTCTAAACGTCTATCAACTATAAACAAAAGACCATTTACAAGATATAAAAAGATAGCTTCCCACCAATAAACCGAGAAAGGAACAAAAATCTGTAACCCTCCCATTAAAAAGGCTATAAGAATGGTTAAAAACGGTATGATTATTAATAATTTAGTAGTTCCTAAATGTCGTAATTTGATCAATTCCGAATAGAATATCTTTTGCATATCACTAACCCCCATGAACAATATTAAAGAAGTGTCTCTCAAGACTATCTACATTTTTGTTTTCACCATCATATTGAATTTTACCTTTGTCGAGAATAAGAATATGATCAGCAACCTTACTAATTTCTAGAAGTTGATGACTGGAAACCAGAATTGTCATCCCTTTTGCTTTCAAGGAACGAATAAGGTCCAGCAATTCATTTATACCATCAGGATCAAGTCCATTAGTAGGCTCATCTAGAATCAAAAATTGGGGATCAGTTAAAATAGCCATACCAATCCCAAGTCGTTGCTTCATACCTAATGAAAATTTACCGGCTTTTTTCTTCCCAGTATTTGAAAGACCAATTATTTCTAAGGTTTCAAAAATTTTTGAATCAGGAATATCATATAACAACGCTTTTGTTTTTAGATTATCAAAAGCCGAAAGGTTGTGATAAATTGCAGGTGCTTCGATTAATGCACCTAATAAAAATTTGTTTTTGTATGATCTATCAAATCGAATTTCACCACTACTTTTTTGGACTAAACCAAAAAGAATTTTCATCAGAGTTGACTTACCAGCACCATTTACTCCTAACAGACCACAAACCGTTCCAGTTTCAATTGTAAATGTGATGTTGTCTAAAATAGTCTTATCTTTGTAGGATTTTGAAAGTTGTTTAACAGTTATTTGCATTGCTACACCTCTTTTAGAATAGTTGTGTTTTCAATATAAGCTCATGTCTTACTGATATCAGAAAACCACTTACTCTCCTTTCTTTCATCCTTAGTATAAAAAACAAATTTAAGGAAAGTATCAGTTTTTGATGTAATGCAAAAAAAATATCCCAAGTTTTAACTTGAGATAGCTTTCTTTTTATTTAACAACAGATTCTTTGTAGTCACATTCTTCGTTACTACAGATAACTTGCTTGCCGCCACCACGGACTTTCTTCTCAACGAGATAATCACCTGATTTAGGACAGTTACGGCCAACAGGGATATCCCACGATGTAAATTCACAGTCAGGATAGCGATCACAACCATAGAAGACACGATTACGTTTGGTCTTACGTTCAATAACCTGTCCTTTACCACAGGTTGGACAAGTAACGCCAATTTCTTTGGTAATGGCCTTAGTATTGTGACAGTCTGGGAAATTACTACATGCGTAGAACTTACCGTAACGGCCAAGTTTGATAACCATTGGGTGACCACAGAGGTCACAATCAAAACCAGCAGGCTCATCTTTGATTTGGATTTTTTCAATACCTTCTTCAGCTTTTTCCAATTCTTTTTGGAAAGGTTTGAAGAACTCATCAATTACCTTTTGCCACTGTTCCTTACCGATTTCAACTTTATCGAGTTTACCTTCCATCTCGGCCGTGAATTTAACATCCACGATGTCAGGGAAGAATTCGACGATTAAGCTATTAACGATTTCACCAAGTTCTGTTGGTTCAAAACGTTTAGCTACCAATTTGACATAGTAGCGACGTTGGATAACATCAAGCGTTGGTGCATAAGTTGACGGACGACCAACCCCATTTTCTTCCAGCGTCTTAATCAGTGTCGCTTCAGAATAGCGTGCAGGTGGTTGCGTGAAGTGTTGTTCAGGTGTTGTGACAACCTTCTTAACCGTATCACCTTCAGCCATATCAGGGAGCATCTTGTTCTTATCAGAGTCGTTGTAAACGGCCATATAACCATCAAACTTGATTTGGCTACCATTAGCAGTGAAAATGACTCCGTTTTGAGACAAGGTCACCTTCATCGTATCAAATACAGCAGCTGTCATTTGACTGGCTACAAAACGATTCCAGATAAGTGTATAGAGCTTAAGCTGATCCTTATCCAAATACTTGGCAATGCTTTCGGGCGTTTGGAAAACATTTGAAGGACGGATAGCCTCGTGGGCATCTTGCGCCGCTGAGCTATTTTTCACCTTGCTGCCATGTTTAGAATACTTAGAGCCAAAGCGCTCTGTAATAAATTCAGCAGCCTGGTTCTGAGCAACCGGACTGATACGTGTTGAGTCCGTACGCATATAGGTAATCAAACCTTGAGCTCCTGAACCCAGATTAATCCCTTCATACAACTGTTGAGCAACCATCATGGTCTTACGTGTACGGAAGTTAATCTTATTAGCAGCATCCTGTTGGAGAGATGAAGTTGTATATGGCAATGGCGCATTACGACGGCGTTCTTTTTTCTCTACCTTATCAACATTAAAATCATCACTGGTTATACGAGAGAGAACAGCTTGAACATCGTCATTATTGTTAAGCTTAAGTTTCTTACCATCAAGCCCATAGAAGCTAGCCTGAAACTTCTTAGCCCCTTTCTTAAAGGCACCATCAATGGTCCAGTATTCTTCTGGTTTAAAGGCCTTAATTTCATTCTCACGGTCGATAATAAGTTTAAGAGCTACTGATTGTACACGACCTGCAGAAAGACCTTTCTTAACCTTCTTCCATAGAAGAGGTGAAATAGAGTAACCCACAATTCGGTCAAGCACACGACGAGCTTGTTGGGCATCAACCAAGTCCATGTCAATGGCGCGTGGCTCTACAAAGGCATTTTTAACCGCATTCTTTGTGATTTCATTGAAGACCACTCGGTTTTTATCATGTTCGTCAAGACCAAGAATATGTGACAAATGCCATGAAATAGCTTCTCCTTCACGGTCCGGGTCACTTGCCAGAAAGACTTGCTTGGCTTTTTTAGCTTCCTTCTTTAGTTCATTGATAAGAGGTCCCTTGCCTCGAATGTTAATATATTGAGGTTCGTAATTATTTTCAAAATCAATCGACATACTTGATTTTTTCAAATCACGGATATGCCCAACAGAGGCCACAACTTTATAATTGCGCCCAAGGTACTTCTCAATCGTTTTCGCTTTAGCAGGAGACTCCACGATAACCAAATTTTTCTTTGGTGTCGCTCTCTTTTTAGTCGCCTTTTTGGCTGTCGTTTTCTTTGTTGTTTTAGTTTTCGTTTTTGTTGTTGCTGTCGCCATAGACTATTTCCTTATAATGTTATAAACTGGCTGCGCCACTAATTTGTCTAAATTCTAGTCACAAGACATTAAAAAATGAAACATCTTGGACCGAGCAACTAACATGATACCGTCCTTTTCTTTAACTGTCAATAAAAAACTTTATCTCTATAGGAGAACTTTGATTTTCAAGAAAACTCTGAAAGGATGTCAAACCCTGTCGTAATGCACTTTGCGCCCTCCTGAATTAGGTGATGGCATCCATCTGACTTGCCATCTAAAATATTTCCTGGAATAGCAAAAACATCTCTACCTTCTTCCATGGCACGCTCACAAGTAATCAGACTTCCTGAGCGAAGCTTAGCTTCTACAACCATAACTCCTTGACACAATCCAGAAATAATCCGATTGCGTTCAGGAAAGTGGTACTTGAGAGGCTGTTCACCTGGTCCATATTCTGTAAGAACTAAATGATTTTTTGCCATATAGTCCTGCAAAGCTTTATTTTCTTTAGGATAATAAACATCAAGTCCTGTCCCGATAACTGCAATAGTGTTGCCTTTATTTTTCAAGGCTTCCATATGCGCACAAGTATCAATCCCACGCGCCAATCCACTAACAATAGTAAAGTGATTCCCAAGTTCACTAACAATTTTTCGAACGGACTGTTTGCCTGTTTCAGAACACTTTCTTGCCCCAACAACAGCTAATTTTGGCTTACTCAAGAGATCAAGATTTCCTTGATAAAATAAGAGAACAGGGGGATTATAGGTATGCTTTAGCTCAATGGGATACTCCTTATCAAAAATTGAGAGTGTAGGAAAACGTTTAAACTGCTCTCTCAGTTGCTTGACATCCAAATTCTTGTATTTCTCCATAAAGAGAACAGCATTTTTAGACTTAGAGACAACTGCCATATCACGCAGACTTAATTTTCTATCTTGAGTTTCTTGATAGTCTAAAATATTTAAGATATTCAAATTCGTCAACCCAGCAGATTTCAGTTTAAAAAGTTCAAAGTGGTTCATGTAAATACCTCCACTTCTTTATTCGTAAGAAAAAAGAAAAAAGCTCCATAATGGAACTTTCCTTGATTATAAAACATTTTCAGAGGCAAAATAAGACGCCGCGCCTAGTAGGTTACTATCGTTATGGAAATAACAGGCTTGAATAGTTATGGGCTCAAATCCTAATCCAGGCTTATCCTTAAATAACTCCTCATAGGCATCACTTATTCCTTCTATTAAAGTACCTTGCCTACTGATACCACCACCGATAACAACTTTCTCCAACCTAAAGAAGCTCTGCAAATTTAGCACAAGAACAGCAATTTCATGACAATAGTCTTTAAATAAAAGATTTAGATCCTCCGATTGATTTCCCTCTATAGCTGAGAATACGGCTGGACCATCGTCTTGATCTAACCCAAGTAATTGACTGGCTTCATGAACAAAGCCTACTGCAGACCCCTTATTATCGACAAGACTTACTAAGCAATGCATAAACAATTCCCACTGGAAAGGTAGAGAGGTTTGACTCATTCTTTGGGGACTTGGAGCTCGCAGATATTGGGTGACTGACAGAGGTGATAGCAAGTCCTTCTGTGAGACAAGTCCTAAACCAACACCCGTACCTAAAACCAAGGCAGCCCCACAATCTAAGTCTTGTAGACTTCCATATCTGGCTTCAGCCAAAGCTGCTGCGTCAGCATCATTAATAACCTTTACAGGCAGTTGAAATGTTTTAGTCAATCGTGATCCAAGAGGAATAGCCGTTAAATATGGGATAAGACCTCCCTTGAAAATGAAGCCACGTTTACTATTTATTTCTCCTGGGCACGCAATGGCAATCCCAGAAATGATATCCTTGTGAGACGAGACAATATGCTCTAAAGTCAACCAAAAGTCGTCTAACGTTGGTGGTGTTGGAACTTTAGATTGATTGCTAAACCTAAAATCATCATCAACTAACCCAAACTTGATAAAGGTTCCTCCAATATCAATAGCTAAAATCACACCACTTCACCTACTTTTTATTATTGACTTTATGGGTTCAAAGCTTCTTCTATGAATTGGAGTAACACCAAAGTTATCTATGCCAGTCAAATGATCCTTAGTACCATAGCCTGCATTTTTGGCAAATGCGTAACCAGGAAACTCCTGATCATAGTCAGCCATCATCTTATCACGGGTTACCTTTGCTACGATAGAAGCTGCCGCAATTGATAAAGAATTAGCATCCCCTTTTATAATTGATGTTTGTCCTATTGGTAGGTCTAAAGTCATGGCATCAATTAACAAATGTTCAGGTTTGGGACTAAGTTTTTCAATAGCTTCAGTCATAGCAAGCTTGGTTGCTTCATAAATATTGACATCGTCAATCACATGATTGTCCTTTATACCAATCCCGACGGCTACCGCTTCCTTCATGACCTGCTTATAAATAGCTTCATGTTTTGATTTTGGTATTTTTTTACTATCATTAAGACCTTTTATTTTGCAAAGCTTCGGTAAAATCACCGCTGCAGCTACCACTGGCCCAGCCAAAGGGCCACGTCCAACTTCATCAACACCTGCAATGAGTTCAACTCCCTGAGCATAAAGCGATTTTTCATAACTGAGCATCACCTCTAAGCGTTCTTCCTCAGCAATCTCAGCTTGTATAGCTTTACGGCGTTGCTTAATGGCAGTTTGTATACCAGCTCGACTATCTTCCTCAAAACTTGCCCATCGGTGATCGTCAAGGTCTGTCAAAGTGGCCAATTGCTCTTTGACTTCTTTAATTGTCGCCATCAGTATCGACCCCAACAATATCAAGTGTGTAACGTCCTAGTTTTCCATCACGAACTTCTTTGACAAATAGATTATAGAAACGGTCATAATCTTCACGGAAGCCAAGTTTTCGAGTCATTTCCATAATGATTTCTGGTGCCTCTTCTTCAAGGTCAATCCCTTTAAAGCGTTCCTCTAAACGTTCAGGATAGTAAGTTTTAAAATAGTTAAGTCCAAAAATTGTAACCTCATCCATTGGCAATAGCTGGTCCTTGATGGCACCTGTCAAAGCAAGTTTCAAACCGACCAATTCATCTTCAAACTTAGGCCACAAAATCCCCGGAGTATCCAGAATTTCCAAGTCCTTATTAGACTTCAACCACTGTTGACCTTTTGTCACACCAGGTTTATTTCCTACAACGGCAATTTTTTTACCAGCCAAACGATTCATCAAGGTAGATTTCCCAGCATTTGGAATCCCAATAATCATGGTTCGCAAGGTCTCTTTCTGGATACCGCGTTCACGTAGTCGTTGAATCTTGTCAGCCATAAGACTCTTAGCAGCGTCTGTCACCAATTTAACTGTAGATTGTTCCTTGGAGTTGATGGCCAAGGTTTTAATTCCTTGACTCTCAAAATAGCTACGCCACTCTTTTGTACGATTACTATCAGCAAGGTCAGCCTTATTGAGAATTAAAAGCTTTGGTTTATCGCCAACAATTTTAGTCAGCATGGGATTTTGACTTGACAGTGGCAAACGTGCATCCACTAAAATCGTTACAAAATCAACATGCTTAAGATTTTCCTGAACTTGTCGACGGGCTTTGGACATGTGACCAGGGAACCATTGAATAGTAGCCATGTTTATCTCTCCTCTTTATTTTCTTAGTAAAATATGATTTAAACTCTTTAAAAAAAGCCAAAGACTTGGCTTTACTTTACTTTACTTATATTATATCAGATTTAGTTTAAGATGCCCAATCGATAAAAGTTGACTAAGCCTCAACAGGCATAAAGTTACCAACAATTTTACCAATAATTCGAGGATCTTCGTCATAGGGTGCGAACTTATCACCATAACGTTTATTGAGAGAAACTAAACGTAGCCCATCTTCCTCTCGATGAACTTTTTTAATATAGGTTTGCCCATCCCAGTCTACAGCATAAACAGCTCCATCATAATCAAAACCTGTTTGTTTGATTAGCACTACTTCACCATTTAGGTAGGTAGGTTCCATAGAGTCTCCAAAAACCCATGACGCAAAATCATGATCCAATTCTTCATCATAGAAAACTTCATCATAATTGCCATCACCAAAGTAAGTGTAACCAGTTCCGGCTGATAAACGCTCGAAAACTTTGTATGAGTAAAGGGGAATAACAGGTGCTTTCTGCTTTTCTGCTTCTTGCTCTTCTAGGAGAGCCTTAGTGAGTCGCAAAGCTTCTTGACGATTTTCCTCATTTAATTCCAAGTAGACTTCTACAATCTCATGTTCAGACAAGAAATAGGTCTCAGCCACGCCAAAAAGTTCAGCCAATACCGATAGATTCTTTTGATTTGGTTTCGTCTTACCATTTTCCCAATTAAAATAAGAGGAGCGTGAAATTCCTAGATGCTTAGCTACTGATGCTTGGCTCATTCCTTGTGCTTCTCGAATTTCCTTAAGTTTTTGTCCTGAAAACATGGCTACCTCCGTAAGTTAATAAACTAACATAAGTTTATCAAAAAAAGCAGCTGTTTTCAAGTGAAACTAACTACTTTTACATTTCTCTTCTATATCATTCTTTAACTAAAAAACCTAAATGATTAAGTGCCTCTTCAATGTAATCTATATCTTGCTCACTATCTGCTTCGACAAGATGGTAATGAACTCCGTTTGTTAAATCAGATAAGGGGCGAAAGTCATTTGACGAGGCTTGGTCTAAAAAATGCCTAACATCTCGACGACAAGTCAATTTCAACAAAGTCTGAATTTCTCCATAAACTGGATGATCTATCATAATATTTTGAATACGACCTCCATTATCAACAATAGCCAAAAGCTCATCTTCCATATCGGACACTTTATGATTCACCTTAAACAGTCGACGTACATAAGAATTGTCATCGCTACTTTTATAGATATATCCTCTATTAGTTGAAATAATCTGGGCACCATCTGCACGCAAGAGTGCAATATCTTGAACAATGATTTGACGTGTCACACCAAAATGCTCCGCCAAACTCTGTCCATTCATTGCCTCTTTAGCTCCCTTTAAGAGTGCCAATAATTCTTGTTTTCGATTTGAAGCCATAGACCAACCATACCTCTTTCAATTAGCGTATTTTTCGAATACTTTTGAAAATCGTTAATGCTATAACATAGTCTATCATACTATGGACAATAGTGCCAAAACCAACTAAAACAAAGAGAACATAGAACAGTTTTTGGAAATCCTCTCCTGTTACGGAATAAAAAATCACGCAAGCAAGAACTTCACCTATAGCATGGATAAGCCCTAAAACAAAATTGAAAAGTAATGATGATTTATGGTTTTCTATCGTTTGTGGAAATTTTTTCAAATAGAGTGCGCCTAAAAAGCCAAATATAATATGAGAAAAGGCTCTAAAAACAACCACAATCGGATAGCCAGCCATAAAGTATCCCAAACTAGAAGCTAAGATAACAAAAGCAGTTACCCAGGGGGATATAAACATAGCTAGAAATATTGGAACATGACTACCCAAAGTATACGAAGCCGGTGGGATGATTAGTTTAATTGGCATGATACTTGGGATAAGGATAGCAATTGCAGTTAATAAAGCTGCAAAGGTCATTTCTTGAATTCTCTTTTTCGGTTTCATAATTTACTCCTTTTTACTGTATATACATTAGTATATTACAGTGTATAGTTATATAAGTCAATATTTTTCAGAAAAAAACACTAGAGCAATATGCCCTAGCGTTTTAAGTCTCTTATTTACGTTTTTTCTTAGCTTTTTTCATCTTATTAGCTTGACGCTTCATCGCATGTTTCATGGCAAATGAACCAACCTTACCTTTAAGGCCACCACCAAGCATTTGGCTAAGATCCATATTTCCAAGATCCGGCATACCAGCGCCACCCATCATGCCTTCGAGAGCAGACATATCCATATTACCCATATCAGGCATATTTGGCATGTTTTTTGGCAAATTATTTGGGTTAAGACCCATTTGACGCATCATTTGCTCCATATCACCAGACATAACACCTTGCATCATTTGTTTGGCTTGGTTGAAGTCTTTAATAAACTTGTTTACTTCGATGAAGGTATTCCCTGAACCATTGGCAATACGGCGACGACGACTTGGTGTCAAAAGATCTGGATTTTCACGTTCTTCAGGAGTCATAGATGATACGATGGCACGTTTGCGTGCAATTTGCTTTTCATCTACTTTAACATTAGCCAAGGCTGGATTGTTAGCCATACCTGGCAACATCTTAAGCAAATCTTCCATTGGACCCATATTTTGTACCTGGTCTAATTGGTCAATGAAGTCATTGAAGTCAAAGGTGTTTTCACGCATCTTTTCAGCCAACTCAAGAGATTTTTTCTCATCGTACTCTTGAGAAGCTTTTTCGATAAGGGTAAGAAGGTCACCCATACCCAAAATACGACTTGACATACGGTCTGGGTGGAAAGTCTCGATATCCGTAATTTTCTCACCAGTACCCGTAAATTTGATTGGCTTGCCGGTAATCTCACGAATAGAGAGAGCCGCACCACCACGTGTGTCCCCATCAATTTTAGTAAGAACAACACCAGTGATATCTAGCTGTTCGTTGAACTCCTTGGCAACGTTAGCAGCTTCCTGACCAATCATGCTATCCACAACCAAGAGAATTTCGTTTGGATGAGCAAAGTCCTTGATATCATGCAACTCTTGCATGAGAGTCTCGTCAATCTGCAAACGACCAGCCGTATCAATCAAGACATAGTCATTCTTATTGGCACGCGCTTGTTCCAAACCATTTTTGACAATCTCAACTGCTGGTGTCTCTGTTCCCATATCAAAAACAGGAACATTGATTTGTTGCCCCAAAGTTTTCAATTGATCAATGGCTGCTGGACGATAGATGTCCGCCGCAATCATCATTGGACGGGCTTCTTGTTCCTTGATCAACTTATTAGCCAATTTACCAGCAAAGGTTGTCTTACCAGCCCCTTGGAGACCAACCATCATAATGATTGTTGGAATCTTTGGGGATTTCTCAATTTCAGATGTTTCAGACCCAAGAATATCTGTCAATTCTTCATTAACGATCTTGATGATTTGTTGCGAAGCATCAAGAGTATCAATGATTTCGTGACCTACAGCACGTTCACGAACACGTTTAATGAATGTCTTAACAACTGGTAGGGCTACGTCTGCTTCAAGAAGTGCCAGACGAATCTCTTTAGTGACTTCTTGAACTTCTTTCTCTGAAAGTTTTCCTTTACGTCTTAAATTTTTGAAAACGCCTTGCAAGCGTTCCGTTAAGCTTTCAAAAGCCATATATCATTTCCTCTCTTAATTTCTGCTTGAATCTAATCTCTATTATCAATGCTGCTAAGCACAGCAATTTGTTCCTGAAGATAGCTATCGTCTGGATATTTTTCCATAATATCATCAAAAATTTGGCTACGAACAATGTAATCTGAATACATATGTAGTTTCATCTCGTAAGCTTCTAAAATCTTCTCAGTACGCTTGATGTTATCATATACAGCCTGACGACTCACACCAAATTCCTCGGCAATTTCTGCCAAACTATAATCATCTGCATAATATAGCTCAATATAGTTCATCTGCTTATCTGTTAACAAGGCTGCATAGAACTCAAAAAGGGCATTCATGCGATTGGTTTTTTCAATTTCCATAAGCTCCATTTTACCATAAAATCATGGTGTTAGCACCATTCTTGTGCAGAAAAAAGCCGTGACTGTTAATTGTTCTCCAAATAAAATTCAAAACGGTCGCCAACATAGTAACTTCGTACATATTCGAAAGCCTGCCCGTCTTGGAGGAAGGAAATTTGTGTCAGACTCAAGAGAGCATCGCCAGTTTTAACCTTGAGGTGCTTGGCTAAACTACTATTGGCCAAACTTGCTGATATGGTCTGCTGACTTTTCCCTATTTCATAGCCATTATCAGTTAAGGTCTTGAAGAAGTGTTCGGTAATTTCTGATTCCTTAAAACCTCGGATAATTTTCTCAGGGATACTGGCAATCTCATAGGCAACTGGAATGTCATCGGCAAAACGAACACGTTCCATACGAATGACATAGGACTGCGGTAAAACACCTAAATTCTTGATTTCAAATTCATTGGGATGTACACGTTTATAAGAAATGAGCTCACTAGATGGTTTCTTGCCTTGGGATTTAACAATCTCTGTGAAACTCGTGGTTCCACGCATCTTTTCCTTAACTCGACTGCTAGCCACAAAGGTTCCACTGCCTGGTTTGCGTTCTAAAATCCCCTCATCCACTAAAAGTGTTATCGCCTGGCGCACAGTCATCCGACTCACATCAAAAGTCTCGCAAAGATCTCGCTCGCTAGGGAGACGTTGCCCGATTTTCCAAGTACCATCATCAACATCTTCCTTAATCTTATCATGTATGCGAATATACGCTGGTAACATCTAATACCCCCTTCTGTACCCCTATTTTACAAAAAAAGTAACAGAATTGTAAAGAAGAGTATGATACTTACAGTTTCTCGTATAAATCTAGGTGCTAAGTCCATAAATTTGTGATACAATGATTGCATAAGAAAGAGTCCATGTGTGACGTAAAAAGAAAGGGTAATAATGACTGACATTTCTACTTTGAATGATGTGCAGAAAATCATTGTTCTAGACTATGGTAGCCAATACAATCAGCTGATTGCACGTCGTATTCGTGAATTTGGCGTTTTCTCTGAATTGAAAAGCCATAAAATTACCGCTGATGAAGTCCGTGCCATCGATCCTATCGGTATCGTACTATCAGGTGGTCCTAACTCTGTTTATGCCGAAGATGCCTTTGGTATTGACGAAGAAATTTTTGAACTTGGTATTCCAATTCTTGGTATCTGTTACGGAATGCAACTGTTGACCCACAAACTTGGTGGTAAAGTTGTTCCTGCTGGTGAAGCTGGTAACCGTGAGTATGGCCAATCAACACTTCGCCTTCGTGCCCAATCAGAACTCTTTGCAGGAACTCCTGAAGAACAAGTCGTTCTTATGAGCCACGGTGATGCTGTTACAGAAATTCCAGAAGGTTTCCATCTTGTTGGTGACTCAGTAGATTGCCCATTCGCTGCAATGGAAAATACTGAGAAAAACTTCTACGGTATCCAATTCCACCCAGAAGTTCGTCACTCTGTATATGGTAACGATATCTTGAAAAACTTTGCTTTTGGTATCTGTGGTGCCAAAGGTGACTGGTCAATGGCTAACTTCGTAGATATGCAAATTGCACAAATCCGTGAAGCAGTTGGTGACCGTAAAGTCCTTCTTGGACTCTCAGGTGGGGTCGACTCATCTGTTGTTGGTGTCCTTTTGCAAAAAGCAATCGGAGATCAATTGACATGTATCTTTGTTGACCACGGTCTTCTCCGTAAAGGTGAAGGTGACCAAGTTATGGAGATGCTCGGAGGTAAATTTGGCCTTAACATTATCCGTGTTGATGCTTCTAAACGCTTCCTAGACCTCTTGGCTGGTGTTGATGATCCTGAGAAAAAACGTAAAATCATCGGTAACGAGTTTGTTTACGTCTTTGATGACGAAGCAAGCAAACTTAAAGGTGTAGACTTCCTAGCTCAAGGAACACTCTACACTGATATTATTGAATCAGGTACTGAGACAGCCCAAACAATCAAATCTCACCACAATGTTGGTGGTCTTCCAGAAGACATGCAGTTTGAATTGATTGAACCACTTAATACCCTCTTTAAAGATGAAGTTCGTGCCCTTGGTACTGAGATGGGAATGCCTGATGAAGTTGTCTGGCGTCAACCTTTCCCAGGACCAGGACTTGCCATCCGTGTTATGGGTGAAATCACTGAAGAGAAACTTGAAACTGTTCGTGAGTCTGATGCTATCCTTCGTGAAGAAATTGCAAAAGCCGGTCTTGATCGTGATGTATGGCAATACTTCACTGTTAACACAGGCGTTCGTTCTGTCGGTGTTATGGGTGATGGCCGTACTTATGACTACACTATCGCTATCCGTGCTATTACTTCAATTGACGGTATGACAGCTGACTTTGCGAAACTTCCATGGGAAGTTCTTCAAAAGATTTCTGTTCGAATCGTTAACGAAGTTGACCACGTTAACCGTATCGTCTACGATATTACAAGTAAACCACCTGCAACTGTAGAGTGGGAATAAAATATAAACCTAATTTAAAGTGACTTGATTGATTTAACAGCATTTTGAATTGTTTTAAAACGCTAAAATCTAATTAATTATATTTGGTTCCCCACCAAATACCCCACCAGAATTTCTTTCTGGTGGGGATTTTTTATATCTTATTTAAAAAATAAACCAATAAGCAATGATATGGGGTCAGAAAAATTTTTCCTTTTCTGATGTTCAGTACTAACTCTTACAACATACTTAGACAATGGGGAAAATCAAAACACTCAGATTGTTATTTATTTGTAAAAATTTCACTTTAACCATTTGCTATATTGCTTTCATTGACATTTAGCCCATAAATTTCAAAATCATGATAGGATCCATTATAGAACTCGAATTGGGAAATTTTGCTTTCCTTTTTAAAACCTAAACTGATTGGTATAAACTTACTTTTAACATTATCAACATCTATATAAATCAAAATCTTATCAATTTTAAATTTGGATGGAATGATTTTTATTAATTCTTTTAATCCCTGCTTTACAAAACCTTGATTTTCATATTTTTCTGATATCCAATATCCAATTTCGGCTTGATGTTTTTGTAAATCAATATTATGTATATCTATCATCCCTACTGGTTTCTGATTGACGCAAATTGTTAACATAAATAACTCATTACGCTCCATTTTTTCACGTGCATACTTTATAAACGCTCTTTCATTTTCAATACTTTTCATATCTTCCACCCAAGGAAGCCACATAGCAAGACGTTCTCGTTCAGTAGAAACAATCTCATATAACCCTTCACTATGGCTATCGGATATATATAAAAGTTGGCATCGTTTCCCATGTGATTTAAACTCTATGAATAGTTCCGAGTCCAAGTTGGTAGAATCCATTTCATACTCCTTGTTATAAATGATAATATTCTTTAACTCTTTATTTACGAAATCATTATATAACTTTTTTACTACTTTTCATATGAATAAAATTTTGTCTATCTTTTTAAGGTCAGAGCCTATTACAACAACAAACGAATTAAGGTAAAACTAAAGGACCTAGTCCTATATAGCAGAAAACTAAATCCTTCACTTAAATTATTTGTGTAACTTTCTGGTATCAGTGCAAGTCTACACCACTCGACTCTTCACATAGTCAGGATAGCATAGATAGATGTTTGCTTACTTAGTGAAATCCAATACTTTACGTCCTTGAATTTCACCTTTTTCCATTTGATCAAAGACTTCCACCGCTGTATCAACAGGAACGGTTTCAACAACTGGTACTACCAAGCCTTGTGCACCAAAGTCGAAGGCTTCTTCTAAGTCTTTACGTGTACCTACAAGAGATCCAACAACACGGATACCATCTAGAACTGTTTTGACAATTGAGAGCTCCATATATTCAGATGGGAGACCAACCGCAACGACTGTTCCACCAGCACGTACACTATCGATAGCCTGATTGAAAGCAACCTTAGAAACAGCTGTTACAACAGCACTGTGTGTACCGCCAGTTTTTTCTTGGATATAGCCTGCTACATCTTCAACTTCTTTACCGTTCACCACTAAATCAGCACCAGATTCTTTAGCCAAATCAAGTTTATCTTGGTTGATATCAACAGCCACTACTCGTGCATTGAAAACTTTCTTAGCATATTGAATAGCCAAGTTACCTAGTCCTCCAGCGCCATAAATAGCTACCCATTGACCAGGTTCAACTTTAGCTTCTTTAATAGCTTTATATGTTGTAACTCCCGCACAGGTAATAGATGAAGCTTGAGCAGGATTAAGTCCTTCTGGAACTTTCACAGCATAGTCGGCGGTAACCAAAGCATAGTCACTCATACCACCATCAACACTATAACCAGCATTTTTTACAGAACGACAGAGTGTTTCACGACCAGTTGTACAGTATTCACAATAACCACATCCTTCGAAGAACCAAGCGATTGATACACGGTCACCTTTTTTAAGTGTTTCAACCCCTTCGCCAACTTCTTCGACAATACCAATACCTTCGTGGCCCAGTATACGACCTGGTACTTGACCAAAGTCTCCATGAGATACGTGAAGGTCAGTATGACAAACGCCACAGTACTCAACTTTAACCAAAGCTTGGCCATGACCTACTACTGCTGGTTTTTCATGATCAACAACTTCAACACCTGTGCTTGCTTGATTAACAACAACTGCTCTCATCTTAATTACCTCCATATGATAACTTTTAACACCTTCATTATAGCACTTACAGAGGTAATATCAACGCTTACATAAAGTTTTTCTTAGCTTGCGAAAACTTTCTTGAAAAGTCTCTATACAAATTCGATAAGTACTATTTTTTCTGCTGATATAGCTATATTTCAATCATTCCCAAGATATCTATACTGTCTCACAAGTGTCTTGGAATCCGGTAGGCTGACTTCAAAATGGAAATAATGATTGCGTCCATCTCTGGCATTCTCTTTATTTAATAAAAAATAATTCTTTTGACTGATGGCCATCTCCCTCATAATATCATCCGTCAAAAAGGTTAAGGGAATATCCATGGCAGAATAGCGATAAAAGTCCTCTTCAAATTTTAAATAGCTAGCAGAAAAATAATCAATTTGAAGTTTATCATCATAAATTTTTCTCTTCCTCATCTATGTTTTCAACCCCCAAACTAATTTCTAATATATCCTTTGTTAGAATACATTTATGTCGCTTGCAAGATTTTATAGTAACTTGATTAAAATCCAAGTCAACCACATAGCCACTACATCTACAGCACCTACCTTGATCCTTTATCTGGAAATTTCCCAATAATTGACCTGAATAAAGCTGGTTTAATAAAGTAAACTTCTCTAAATCATCCAAATGACTCGTAAGATTTTCTTTAGTCTTATCTTCATGTAGGGAACTTGTGTGTTCCGACAAGAAAAAGCCCATCCACTTCATCATTCCCCTATCTTTATGTTCCCTAGCTGATTGAAAGGGAAGGTAACTACGGTCTATCATTTTAAGCCATCTAATCCCCCAGCCGAGTGTCCACCAATAAGCTTACTTCGAGCAAGACTCCTAGATGCCCCCTGTAAAGAAGTCGCTTTTTGAATGGTCGTAAAGCCAAATTCCTGACGAATACTATCTATAGCTGACTGAAGCCTTTCTTCTTTATCAATGTCATCTGGATTATCAAATAAAGAAAGAATTTGAAACCCTTCATCTACAAAATTTGCATAAGAGACACTCACACTTCGAACAGCCCCTCCTTGATATTTCTTCCTAAAGAGTGCAATGACATGTCCTATTAATATCCTTGTGTTATTAGCAGGTTCAATCTTCATCTGTGCTTGTAGCGAACGCTTGCCCTCTAACTTTGAAAATCCAATGCTAATGGTAACTTGACAAGCTTTCTTATGAGCTCGTCTTAACCTAATGGCTACCTGCTCCGCCATCTCTCTTAGAATCAATTCAATATCAGCTTGACGCTCATAGTCTCGTGGTAAGATTTGAGAATTTCCTAAGCCATGTGACTTTGGTTTATAAGGTTTATGAACATTACTCTCATCAATACCGTTAGCATGAAAAAAGAGGTCTAAACCTACAATACCTAACTCCTTTTTAAGAGTATCAGGATTGCTATTAGCAAGTTCTCGAATGGAGCAAATTCCCAACTTGTTTAGCCGCTTCTCCATCCGCTTACCAATCCCCCAGAAATCAGTCATATGGGGAATATTCCAAACCTTAGTCTCGACATCTTCATAGGACCAGTTGGCTCTCATAGTAGCCGTATGTTTAGCCTCATTATCAAGAGCTAACTTAGCCAATAGGGGATTGCTGTTAGACATCCCAACTGTCGAGTAAATACCTGTCT
Source organism: Streptococcus sp. HMSC10E12 (assembly GCF_001807855.1). Lineage (NCBI taxonomy): Bacteria > Bacillati > Bacillota > Bacilli > Lactobacillales > Streptococcaceae > Streptococcus > Streptococcus sp. HMSC10E12. The sequence goes on along the minus strand of NZ_KV791087.1, from coordinate 260,751 downwards.
CCCTCCAAATATCTCTTTGAATACGCCCTGAAATCATATCTAACTTATCTTTTCTTGTAACTGTTCTATCGGGAATAAAGTAATTCAGTGACGACGTGAGATCAATGAAACCCTCATCAATGGAATAAGGAAGAATGTCTTCAACACTGGCATAATTCTGGAAAATGTGTTGAATTTGGATATTCTTTTTTATATAGAGGTCCATTCTAGGAGGAACGATAAAGGTAACCTTGGCCCAAGATTCGATGTAATTTACAAAATCTCTATCCGTTGGAAGTCCCTGCTTTTTGGCATTATAATAATGAAACTTACGAGAATGAATGTCAAAAGGTAAGTCATAAGAACGACTAACATTTGACTTGCCAAAAACCTGCTTAAATATGGGGGAGGAGGCTAATATCAAACCATTAGCATTTTCAGCCCTGCTCATCACACATAGAGAAGTCTTAAGAGGGTGCAGCCCACGTTCAACACACTCTACACTCGCATAGAAAGATTTCATATCTACAAAAGCAATATCACTTTGCGGTTCTCTTGAATAATCAAAATATCCCATGCTCACCCTTTCGTTAGTTTATAAACTAACATTAGTATAAAATATAACTTGTTTTATTTCAAGTATTTTCCACAAAAAAATAACAACATCCCTTCTAGAATGTTGTTATCCTTCTATTTTTTCCCTTTAACTTGGTCGGTGGCAACATCTTCACCAAACCATTTGTCAGAAATCTTTTGGAATTCTCCATTTTTATAAAGGGTTCTAAATCCTTGATTGATTTTTTTGATCAGTGTCTTATCTGCCTTACGAGCACCTACAGCAAAGCTTTCACCCTCGTAACCAGCAGGCATAACGTTATACTGATCCAGAACTCCTGATTTTTCTAAGTAGTAATTAGCATACACACGGTCAATCAATAGGCCGTCAATACGTCCACTATCAAGGTCAATCAAGGCCTGAGTAAAGGTCGAATATTGGACTGCTTTTTGGTTGGCCACGATATCCTTCAAAATCTTCGGAGAAGCATTGAAAGCATCATAACCGGAAGAGCCTGCTTGGGCACCTAAGGTCTTACCTGCCATTCCTGCAACAGAATCAATTCCCGAAGACTTTTTGGTTACCAGTACTTGTTCATTGACCATATAAGGCACTGTAAAGTCTGCAGACTGCTTACGCTCATCCGTGACCGAGTAACCATTCCAAATGAGGTCAATTGTCCCATTCTTCAGTTCTGTTTCTTTCATATCCCAGTCAATAGCCTGCCATTCGACATCGATACCATACAATTTAAAAACTGCAGTAGCAAGATCAATATCAAAACCAACATAGCTACCATCCTTTTCCTCATACCCCATAGGAACAAAGGTCGCATCAAAACCAATTTTGATTTTCTTTTCTTTGGTATAGGTCTGCCACTGATTTTTCTGAGTTGCAAAATGTGAGCGCGAGCTACAAGCCGATAGCGCAAACAAAGGCAAAATGACAAGACAGCCTAGCAAAATCGTTTTTACTATTTTTTTCATGGAAAATCCTCACTATTTTGGATTGATAGTGACAATCTCATCGGCGATGTGCTGTGCAAACTGCATATCGTGAGTGATAACGATTTGCGTAATCCCAGTCTCACGATTCTGCAAAATCAATTTCTCAACTTCTTGACGCAACTCAGGGTCAAGAGCTGATGTTGGTTCATCATAACCGACAATTTTCGGATCAATCATCATAGCACGCGCAAATGCAACACGTTGTTTTTGTCCCCCAGAAAGAGAGTAAGGATAAGCATTTCCGTGAGCTCCAAGGCCTAAACGGTCAAGCAGAGCTTGAGCTTTTTTCTGAGCATCCTCCTTAGACATTCCCATCGTCTTAATTGGCGAAAGCGTTAGATTGTCTAAGACTGTTAAATGTGGAAACAGTTGGAAATCTTGGAAGACAAAACCGAGCAAATTACGGCTTTCCATCTGATCCAAAGGAATCTCTTCATTTTCATAAATAATTTGTCCTGAATCAATGGTTTCAAGTCCTGCTAGCATACGCAAGAGAGTCGTTTTACCACCACCAGATGGTCCGACAATAGCCAAGATTTTTCCTTCTTCTACTGTCAGATTATACTTATCAAAAATTTTGTGTTGACCAAATTGCTTGGAAATATTTTTTAATTCTAACATAAGGTCTCCTATTTATAATAGTTGAATTTCTTTTCGATGTTTTTCGAAGCCACAGTCACAACACCCACAAGGATAAGATAGATAGCTCCAGCCACAAACATCGGTGCTAAGGTCGCATCACGGTTCGCAGCGGTACGACTTTCCAAAAGAAGGTCTCCAACCCCAAGCACATAAACCAATGATGAATCCTTAACCAAGTTAATAATCTCGTTAAAGATACTTGGCAAGACAATCTTGACTACCTGAGGAAGGATAATGTAGCGGATGGTTTGGAAAGGACTAAGTTTAAGCATTTTTGCTGCTTCGTATTGTCCTTTCGGAATAGCCAAGATTCCTCCACGGAAAATCTCTGCGAAATAAGCTGCATAGTTAAGCGTAAAAGCAAGAATAGCAGCTGGTAGACGATCGAAGACAATTCCTACACTCGGAAGAACATAATAAACGAAGATCAATTGTAAAAGGAGGGGCGTTCCACGCATAATCCAAACGTAAAGGGTGAGTAACCAATTTAAAGGTTTGAATTTAATCTGCATTAAGAAAGCAAGTACAATCCCTAATGGAATCGACAGTACGATAACAATGAAGAATACTTGAAGTGTGACTACCGCACCGTTCAAAAGGGCTGGTAATACTTCCAAAACGTATGACATATAAACTCCTATAATTATTTAGTATTGCTGAATATTATACCAAATTTTTAAAAAAAATGATATAAGATTTTGAAAATAGTAAAAAGGAGTGCGACTAGACCCACTTTTTAAATGAGTTCATAGTCACACTCCTGAGAGACTTAAATAATCTGTCCTGAGAAACAAACAATACTTAAGTCTAGCATCTCTAAAGCTTATTTAGATTTTCTTAACAAATTCAGATTTAAGTTTCATAGCACCAAAACCATCAATCTTACAATCAATGTTGTGGTCACCTTCAACCAAACGAATATTTTTAACACGTGTGCCTTGTTTAATATCTTTTGGCGCACCTTTAACTTTCAAATCTTTGATAACCGTAACAGTGTCACCGTCAGTAAGACGTGTGCCATTGCTATCAAGAACCACAAGTCCTTCTTCTTCTGCAACTTCGTTTGGATCCCACTCATAGGCACATTCAGGACATACAAGCAAGATTCCATCTTCATAAACATACTCTGAGTTACATTTTGGACAATTTGGTAATGACATAATTCTCTCCTAAGATTGTGATATAGATACTATTCTACTTTAGATTTCTCAATTAAGCAAGGGTGAAAACGATAAAAACAAACAAACAACATCCCTTACACTGTAAGAGATGTTGGTATTTTTATTCAACAGTAACTGATTTAGCCAAGTTACGTGGTTTATCGACGTCGAGTCCACGATGGAGTGTTGCAAAATAAGCAATCAATTGTGTCGGTACAACCATTGAAATTGGTGACAAGTAAGGGTGAACGTTATTAAGAACGATGTCATCGCCTTCTTTAGCAACATTTTCCTCAGCAATAGTCAACACTTTAGCACCACGTGCTGCTACCTCTTGGATATTACCACGAGTGTGGCTAGCAAGAACAGCGTCAGACAAGAGGGCAATAACAGGTGTACCATCTTCGATCAAAGCAATCGTTCCGTGTTTCAACTCACCTGCTGCAAAACCTTCACATTGTATATATGAGATTTCTTTCAATTTAAGACTAGCTTCCATAGCAACGTAGTAATCTTGACCACGACCAATATAGAAAGCATTACGTGTTTCTGCAAGAAGAGCTGCCACTTTCTCGTCAATGACTTCTTTTTCAGAGAGTGTTGATTCGATAGATTGTGCTACAAGTGACAATTCATGTACCAAGTCGAAAGCTTTAGCTTTTTCATTACCATTAGCCTCACCGACTGCTTTAGCCAAGAAGGCAAGAGCCGCAATCTGAGCAGTGTAAGCTTTAGTAGAAGCTACGGCAATTTCTGGGCCAGCATGAAGAAGCATTGTATGATCAGCTTCACGAGAAAGAGTAGATCCCGGAACGTTTGTCACTGTCAAACTTGGAATACCCAACTCGTTAGCTTTAACAAGAACCTGACGGCTGTCTGCTGTTTCACCTGATTGGCTAATAAAGACAAAGAGAGGTTTCTTGCTAAGGAGTGGCATACCATAACCCCACTCAGAAGAAATACCAAGCTCAACTGGTGTATCTGTCAACTCTTCGAGCATCTTCTTAGAAGCAAAACCAGCATGATATGATGTTCCTGCCGCAAGAATATAGATACGATCAGCCTCTTGAACAGCCTTGATAATATCAGCATCTACAGTCACTTGCCCCTTGTCATCTGTGTAGGCTTGGATAAGCTTACGCATCACTGTTGGTTGCTCATCGATTTCTTTGAGCATGTAGTAAGGGTAAGTGCCTTTACCAATATCAGATAGGTCAAGTTCAGCTGTATAGCTATCACGTTCTTTTACATTGCCATCATAATCTTGAACTTCAACACTATCAGCTTTCACGATAACTAACTCTTGATCGTGAATTTCCATGTATTGATTAGTTTCGCGAATCATAGCCATGGCATCTGAGCAGACCATGTTATAGCCATCACCAAGACCAATCAAAAGTGGTGATTTGTTTTTTGCAACGTAAATTGTTGAGGCATCTTCAGAATCCATGAGGGCAAAGGCATATGATCCACGGATAATGTGAAGAGCTTTCTTGAATGCTTCAAGAGTTGACAAACCATCTTCTTCAACGAATTTTCCAATCAAGTGAACTGCAATTTCAGTATCAGTTTGACCTTTGAAATGGTGACCAGCAAGGTATTCTTCCTTAATTTCAAGATAGTTTTCAATAACACCATTGTGAACCAAAACGAAACGTTCTGTTTCTGAGCGGTGTGGGTGAGCATTGTCCTCTGTTGGTTTACCGTGAGTTGCCCAACGAGTATGTCCAATACCGGCTGTGCCTTCTACTCCTTCAGTTTTAGCAGCAAGTTCCGCAATACGGCCAACAGCCTTAACCAATTGACTAGATGCATCGCCCGCTACAAAGATACCAGCTGAATCATAACCACGGTATTCTAGCTTTTCAAGTCCTTGAATCAAGATATCAGTTGCATTTGTGTTACCTACAACACCAACAATTCCACACATATTTTTAATAATAACCTCAGATCAAAGAGGTCATGTCTCCTTCATTTAAAATTGGTATAGTCAATAAGCTCTTTAAAAAGCTTAACGAGGACAGTATATTGCATATATTTGACATTGTCAAGTATAAAAATTGGTATAGTCCTAAAAAGACCTTTTACTTGCCTCTTATCCTAAGGAATAATCCTTAAAATATGCTATAATAAGGCTATGCGAATTCAACAATTACATTATATTATCAAAATCGTCGAAACCGGCTCAATGAATGAAGCTGCAAAACAACTTTTCATTACGCAACCAAGTCTTTCAAATGCTGTTCGTGACTTGGAAAGAGAAATGGGAATTGATATCTTTATCCGTAACCCTAAGGGAATCACCTTAACCAAGGATGGCGTTGAATTTCTCTCTTATGCCCGTCAGGTAGTGGAACAAACGAATCTCTTGGAAGAACGCTACAAGAGTCACACAGAGACACGTGAATTGTTTAGTGTTTCCTCTCAACACTACGCTTTTGTTGTCAATGCCTTCGTCTCACTTCTCAAGAGAGCTGATATGACACGTTACGAGCTCTTCTTACGTGAAACACGTACTTACGAAATTATTGAGGACGTTAAAAACTTCCGTTCAGAAATTGGTGTTCTCTTCCTTAACAGCTATAACCGAGATGTCTTGACTAAGATGTTTGACGACAACCGTCTCACATATACCAGTCTCTTCAAAGCTAGACCACATATCTTTGTCAGCAAGTCAAATCCCTTGGCTAAGCATGAAGTTGTCTCTTTAGAAGATTTAGAAGACTTCCCATACCTTAGCTACGACCAAGGGATTCATAATTCCTTCTACTATTCTGAAGAAATTCTCTCTCAGATTCCCCATAAAAAATCCATCGTGGTTTCAGACCGCGCGACACTCTTCAACCTATTAATCGGTTTGGATGGTTATACCATTGCTACAGGTATTTTAAATAGTAATTTGAATGGTGATAACATTGTCTCTATCCCGCTTGATATTGATGATGAGATTGATATTGTTTACTTGAAGCATGAAAAGGCAACCCTCTCTAAAATGGGGGAAAAATTCCTAGATAACCTCGTTAAAGAAGTCACTTTTGACAACTAATAGATGTTAGTCCCCAGCATATAATGTTGGGGACTTTTTATCGCCCAAACTATTCAATTTTGGTGCACAAAAAAAGAGCCTTTCGACTCTCATCATTATTTATAATTTTTATAGCTTGCCCAAGCCTCATCTATAGATAAGGTCTCAGCATCTGTGTATGAGCCTCTATAGCTATTCCAAACAAGGCCACTTGTTGAAGCAGTTGCTTGAGTAACTGGAGCTTGATCGTAGGCAGTCAAACCATAGTATGCAATAATGCTATTTAATTTAGAAGCGTAAAGACTGTCAGTTGCATAAGTTCCTGTCAGTGCTTGAGTGGCATCTGCATAACTACTTGTATTTGATTTCCATGTACCAGCATAAGTTGATGACGTCATCAAAGCAGCATAATCGGCTAAAGAATCACTTAGACTTCCATAAGAACGGAAAGGTTCATCAATCTCATAAGTCTTCCCTGTACCATCGTCTTCCCAAGTACGCATGGTCACAGAATTCCCGTTATAAGAGCCCTTAATCCCGAAGAAGTTGTAATAAGGAGCTTGACTCAAACCTGACTGACCTGAATTTGATTCCAGAATGGCTTGAGCAATTAGAACAGAAGCATAGATATTGTAATCTTGACCAATCTGTCTAGCAGTCTCTCCGATACTATCAATAAAAGCCGTCGTAGTTTGATTGTAGGCAGCTTCAGCTTTAGCATTAACACTGTTATCATTTTTTCTATCTGTTGTGAAAGCTAGAACCAAAAAAAGTGAACACATAAAAGCTCCCACGATAAAAATCATATACTTCTTTAAATGACGATACATACAACCCTTCCTTCATAATATTTCCGATTATAATATTTTAATACTATTCTATCAGAAAAACTGACAAGTCGCAACTTTCAGACCTATTTTCCTTGATAAATAAAGCAAATGTCATCTTTACATCATATTTATAATAAGCTATAATATAGTCAAATTTTAAGGAGATAGATGAATGAAAATAAAAGAATTCTTACTCGGATTAAGTATTGCAATACTTATATCTCTCCTAGCATGGTTCCTTGGAAACTTGTTCCCTATCATTGGTGGACCTGTCCTTGGTTTATTTATAGGACTTCTGCTAGGAATAATTCTAAGAGATTCACAGAAACTTAAAGCAGGAATGCAATTCACTTCTAAAAAAGTATTACAATACGCTGTTATTCTTCTTGGATTTGGACTAAATCTTTCCCAAGTCTTTAAGGTTGGCGTAACATCACTTCCCATTATTCTAGTAACTATTACTACAGCACTGCTTACTGCTTATGTCGTCCATCGCGTGTTCAAGCTAGATAGTGAAATTGCTACTTTAGTAGGTGTTGGTTCTTCTATTTGTGGGGGATCTGCTATCGCTGCAACTGCTCCTGTAATCAAGGCTAAAGATGAATCTATTGCAACAGCAATCTCTGTAATTTTCTTTTTCAATATCTTAGCAGCTCTACTCTTCCCTCACTTGGGATCCTGGTTGGGACTTAGTAATCAAGGCTTTGCCATATTTGCTGGAACAGCTGTCAACGATACTTCTTCTGTAACTGCTACAGCCAGCTCTTGGGATAGCTTACATGGAACATCCATTCTAGAGCAGGCAACAATTGTTAAGTTGACTCGAACGCTTGCTATCATCCCTATAACTCTTGGGCTTTCTGTATGGCAGTCGCGAAAGGACAATACAAAGGAAGCATTCTCGCTAGCCAAAGCAGTGCCTAACTTTATCCTTTGGTTCCTTTTGGCCTCACTGATTACAACTGTTTCAATGTCACTCGGTGTAACACCTGCCGTCTTTTCACCTTTAAAAGACCTTTCGAAATTTATGATTGTTATGGCCATGGCAGCTATTGGTTTCCAAACAAATCTCAAACAACTAATCACTAAAGGAGGCTCAGCACTTCTAGTGGGAGGAGTTTGTTGGTTATTAATCAGTCTTGCTTCTCTTCTCATGCAAAAGCTATTAGGACTTTGGTAAAAGACATCTAAAAAACTCACAATCTTGCTAAGTTTGTGAGTTTTTATTATAGAATCATTTTTTATACTCAAAGACATAGGTTTGAATAACCTTGTCCCCATCGTTTGTTACTTTCAAATCAACATTGTAACTCTTAGTTTCACCACTAATATCCTGAACCTTATAATCACCATCTTTTTTTACAGAAGAGGTGGTCTGCCCTGAATAATGCTTTACTTCAAGACTTGAAGTTCTGTCTAGAGAAAAAGGAATGAGCCCATTTAAAGAATATAGCCCATACAAAATAAGACATAAAAAGCTCAGTGACGCAAGGCTCACCAAATAATATTTAACAAAAGCCCCCAATTTCAACCCCTGTTTACTCACTTAGTTGTTATCTTCCTTTAACTTAACATTATTTTTATTAGAGTATTTTCAAATTTTATTTTACACACATTTGCGTATTTTGTCAAATTATTTGATATTTAAAACAGAACCTATATTTTTTTATATACTAAAAGCCGTTAGATGACTAACGGCTATTTTTTATTTCTGAAATAACGTATTCAAGACGGCTATAGAGACCAAGTAATAAGTCGTAACTTCGATTTTCATTTTCTTTCAAAACAGTGAAAACTGTTGTACTATAGGTAAATTCAAAGAAGTCATCTAATTCCTTGAGCCAGTCATCAATAACCCCTAAATTTTGATCAATAATTGCAAACAAACTTGGTTGATACCAGATTGTACCTTCGATATAAAGGTTTTTGTCAGATAATTTAGATAGGGATACTTTCAAGTCAGCAAGCTCTCGTTTAGCAAGATTTGGTTCAATCTTTAAATCAAAAAGCAAGCGTGCATCATGATTTAGAATATCGAGTTCTGCTTGAAGCAGTTGAATATAATGTATCGCTACTAAATACTGGTTCATGGGTCTCTCCTGGTCATCTGAAAATCGTACTATTATTGTACCACTAAAGAATGAAAAAATGTAGTAATTATTTAATTTTTTACAGGATTTTTTTAGAAAAAATACCATGCTTTAAATTTCTATTTAAAAATAATGACACTAGCGATTTTCTAAGAGTTTAAGAAATGAAAGATTTTTTTAAAAAAGAAAAACACTCACGAATGAGTGCAATTCTAGTATTAATGACTAACCATTTCTTGGGCAATTTCAAAGCCACTAAGTTTTCCAGGATAGTAAGTTGGCCAATTATCCATCTCTTTTAGAATCTCATCTTGGCTACTATTTCCGAAGAAAATATGGAAATGTGCTGAAGTTGTTGGATCTATTTGATGATCTGAAAATTGGACATACTGGTAAGGGTTATCTGCTGCTTGACTGTCAGTTGCTGTGAAGAGATAACGGACACCTTTTTTACCAGAAGCATAAGTTAAAATCTTATAACCATCATAACGATAAGTGTGTGTCACGCTACTTCCATCATTTTTTGTGAAAGTCATGGTCATCTTTTTACCATCAATAGCAATTTTAGAAACATCTGTTTGATAGCCCTTAGTGTAGTACTCTTTATACTCTTGTGCGGTTTTATCCTTATTCGATAGAGCTTTGTATTCAAATACTTGATCTAAAGTACCATCTTGGAGGTAAGGATAGACCGATTGCCATTCACCAGACCAATCAGAAAGTTCCCTATCTTTGACATCTTTGTCATCAAAGTAACCATTTTGGACTGTTTTCTTATCATCGCTTCCTGTTTCAGGTTGGATAGCTTTACCTTCAACATCTGTTGTTAAACGAAGGTTTTTGAGATTCTCAGTCATAACACTGACATAATCTTCACCTTTTTTCAACTGTTCCTTAGTTAGTGATTCAATTGGATTTAAAACTGCTGTCTTAACTCCTACTTCGTTAGCTAAGGTTTTGGCAACGCTACTTGAAGCATTTTCCTCAAAGTAGATATAGTTAATATCATATTCTTTGACATACTTAGAAAGGCTAGCGATACGTTTTGCAGATGGATCAGATTCAGCTGAAACACCTGAAATTGGTACTTGTGTCAAACCGTAATCTAAAGCAAGGTAGGCAAAAGCTGAGTGCTGGGTAACAAAACTTTTCTGTTTCGCTTGACTTAAGGCTTCAGTATACTCCTTATCCAAAGTCTTTAATTTTTTAAGGTATTTCTCGGCATTGGTTGTAAAGACTGCTTTTTTATCTGGGTGTTGAGCAATCAAACCGTCCCTAATAGTTTCAACTAATTTTTGAGAACGTTTAGGTGAGAGCCAAACATGAGGATCATATTCGTGGTGATGCTCTTCTCCACCGTGATCATGATCTTCTTCCTCTATTCCAGGTAAGAGAACCATGCCTTGACTTGCCTTAATGATTTTTGTATTTTTAGTGTTGATAGACTTTTCAACTTTTGGAACCCAGGTTTCCATATTTTCATTTAGGTAGACAAAAGTGTCTGCTTTTTCAATGTCAGCGACATTCTTAGTAGATGGTTGAAAATCGTGGGCTTCACTACCAGCGGGAATAAGATAAGACACCTCTCCCTCATCGCCAACAACCTGCTTTGTAAATTCATAAACAGGGTAAAAGCTGGTCACAACCTTCAAGTCGCTATTTCCTTTTGAACCGTGGTGACTAGTCGTATAATAAATACCTGCACCAGCAGCTAAAACAACTGCTGCTATTCCTGCTAGGCCAAAAATGCGTTTCTTTTTCATGATATTCCTTTCAAAATACTTAACCAGTTAATAGTTTACTGGTTAAGTATATCACACTTCATTTATTTTGCAAGTACTAAAATAAAAAAATTGAAATATTTCGATGAAAAAGAATTATTTGATATACTGGAAATATCATTTGGAAAGTAGGTTATACATGTTTCGTAAATTAACCCTATATCTTTTTTTATTGCTTGCATCCATTGGCCTGACTTATGATACACAATCATACACCTCAGGTGCCTTGTCTGGTTCAGCATACGGTATTATTGGACTATCAACACTAATTGCCTTATGTTATATCCTACCAGGAATATTTCTGGTTCGATACTTAGGCAAGAGATGGCAGGTGAAACCACTTGTTCTCATATTTGCTCTAATTGGTGGAGTCTTTATCACAGGATGGATAGCTGGTTATGCCAATACCATTTCTCACGACTGGGTGACTGCTCATCTTTCTTCAAAGAGTTTCTTCTACCGCTTTGAGGATGCTCTTATGGCTCCCCTAGTTGAAGAACCCCTCAAACTAGCTGCTTTTCTCTTTGCTATCTATATGGTGCCAACAAAAAGTTACAAGGAGCTCTTGCTTGTCGCTATTACGGCAGGTCTTGGCTTCCAGATTAGTGAAGACTTCTCCTATATTCTTTCAGATTTGCCTGATGGTTTTTCTTATACGATTTCGGGAATCCTTGGTCGAACTATTGGTGCTGTATCGTCTCACTGGCTTTACACGTCCTTCCTTGCTATGGGGCTAGTCCTTATATGGCGTTCACGTCAAAAACTCATTAATTCCAAGTACAGTCTTATTGGTATTCTTTATGCTTGTGGTGCTTTTGCGACACACTTTGCTTGGAATTCACCTCTTAGAAATTTAGAAAGCGATTTGCCATGGGCATCAGGCCTTCTCATTTCACTCAATCTTTTCTTTTTCATTACACTTTACCAACTCCTCTCGAAACTGGATGAAGAAAACAAGTAAGGTTAGACTACGAAAAAACCTTTCCATAAAATTGGAAAGGTTTTTTTGATGACTTTAATCACTCATAGAAAAACGATTAGTCATCAAGTTACTTGCATCATCTAAGACTTTTGCCAATAGTTTATCTGTTTCTGACTGAATCTTATCACTAATTTTTTGATTTTCAGATTCAAAATCAATACTCTCACCATTTGCTAAAGCATTGTCGACATGATTAATCATAGCATGGCCAAGAGCCATCGTTGTTTCTACATAAGCATCCAAATCAGCCTCATGCTGTTGGAAATGAGGATCACAGATAGCAGCAATCAAACGATTACTCCAGTAGAAATTGCCTGTATCTACTTTATCAGTTGTTTGACGGAAATAAGCAGGTGTTGTTCCGACCTGAGTCCAGAATGGCACCATTGTACCAAATGGCATTGATCCATAGGCTAACCACTGAATACCAGTTGTTTCTGATGGTTTGTTAGGACGCATTTGCAAGAGAGCTGTTTGACTAGTACGGTTAATACCGATTGGACGGAATTGGCGTTGACTCACTGCATCTCCTTGAGGTCCATAAGGATCATAAGGCGTATCTTGGTAATGAAGACTCAAAACGTATTTAACATCTTCAACTGTAATTTTGCGGTATGGTTTTTGGCACCATGGAATAAAGAATGATTTTGGATCATAGTCTTTTTCTGGGTTCAAAAATTTCTGCATAGCCCAAGCGCGTGGTGTATTATAATGACGATCCTTATCTCGTTGGCTACCAAAAGCATAACGTGGATTAAAGTGTTCATTAGAATAAGTCAAATCCAAGTGATGTTTATTAATAAAATTTCGAATGTCTGGTGAGGCAAGATAGTCGTCTGGATTTTCAAACTCATAGTGATCGATACCAAGTTGGTTTGGGTTAGTAACATAGGCATCGTCTGGAACACGTCTTGCAATCCAATGGTGACCACCAATTGTTTCTAACCACCAAATTTCTTCAGTGTCTGAAAAAGCAATACCGTTTGACTCGTAAGTTCCGTAAGTTTCAAGGAGTTGTCCCAAACGAAGAACACCTTCACGCGCCGTCTTGATATATGGCAAGACCAAAGTCAACATATCCTCTTCTCCAAAACCATCTTTAACAAGAGGATCAGCGCCGAGAACACGCGCATTAGTCGTGATTGTTTCTGTTGCACTCATGGCAACATTAGCTGAGTTAATACCAGCTTCACCCCAAATACCGTCTTTCCCAAGCGCATCTGGGACAGAGGTATATCGTAGAGGATTATCTGGTAAATCAATTGAAAAATTGCTAAGCACAGACTGGTAATGACGCGGTTGGTCTTCAGGGGTCACGACGAGAAATTCTTTGGGCGTAAAAACGCCTGATTGAGAATCCTCAGTACGTGCAATCATGGTAGAGCCGTCATATGAGGCTTTCTTACCTACTAAAATCGTTGTACAAGCCATAAAAGCTTCCTTTCTACTTACAAATCGTCCGCAATCTTATTGATTTTTCTGAGACGATGGTTAACACCACTCTTGGTCAGAGGAGGTTCTATACTATCTGCGATCTGCTGGATAGAGTAATCTGGGTTGGCAATACGAAGTTGGGCAATTTGGCGCAGCTCCACCGGTAAAATCTCCAAGCCAACCGTATCCATAATCTTGATAATATTATTAATTGTTTTCATACTAGCACTAATCGTTCTAGCAATATTGGCTGTTTCCGCATTATTGGCACGATTCAGATCATTTCTGGTTTCTCGCATAATTTTGACTTCTTCGAAGGTATCCTTAGAGTTCATTGCGCCAATAACAAGGAGAAAATCCATAATGTCCTCAGCTTTTTGAAGATAGGTCACAAAACCATTTTTATGACTCAAAACCTTGGCATCGAGCATAAATTTTTTCATGAGAGAAGCTAAATCCTCTGCGTGGTCTTGGTAAACGGAAAAAATTTCTAATTGATAACGGCCTTTTTCAGGATCACGTACTGTTCCAGTCGCCAAAAAAGCGCCTCGTAAATAGGATCTTCCAGCTTCGTCATCTTCCATTACTGATGTTTCAATACCTGTTTCAAAGCCAAAGAAAGAATCCGCCAATTGTAAATCGGACAAAATATCATTGACATGGTCAGCGACAAAAACCGTGTAAACACGATTTTTCTTGAGATTGGTCTTGTTGTGATGTCTCAATTCAGGATTACTCTGATAACGACTTTCCATTAATTGGTAGATATGTCGTGCAATCTTTGCATTTTCTGTTGAGATGGAAAGAGTCAATCCTTGGTTGGTCAATCCAACAGAACCAGACATCTTAATCAATGCTGACAATTCAGCCTTGTCTTTGCTTGAAGCAGCAATTATCTCTTCTTTAACCTTAATTGTGAAACTCATGACTTGTTCCTCACTAGATGCATGAGCTCATCCACTACCAAGTCACCATGGTGGAAGGCACCACCATTTTCAAGTCGCAAAAAATTAGAAGACACAACTGTTTTAGCTTCACGACGTAAGCCCTCAAAATCATGCTCAACCTGAACAAGGTATTCATCAAATTTATTACTAGCCATGTATTCCTTAGGCACTTTCTTGATGTTAACTAAGACATTGTCAATCACATCAGAGCCAAGATGACGATTAAGAACAGCCACATGGTCGGCATCTGAGAATTGTTCAGTTTCTCCGTACTGAGTCATAATATTACAAATGTACGTGACATCAGCCTTGGTCTCGATAAGAGCCTGACGAATCTCTGGTATCACAAGGTTGGGCAAAATCGATGTATAAAGAGATCCAGGACCTAAAACAATCATATCACTATTCATAATAGCATCAACAACCTTACGACTGGCCTTAGGCTCTTCGTCATTATAGGTATTTGTCACATAAACGCGCTCAATCATGCCATCGTACTGGGCAATACTACTCTCCCCTGCTACTTCATGACCATCTTGAAAAACGGCATGAAGCGTCAAAGCTGTCTCACTAGCTGGATAAATCTTTCCTGTAACATGGAAGAACTTCGTCAGAAGCTGCATAGCATTATAGGTAGATCCCTGCATTTCTGAAATTCCAGCGATGATTAGGTTTCCGAGTGGATGACCAGCCAAAGCACCATCGGTTTTATCAAAACGATATTGGAAAACTCTTTCATAAAGTTTAGGCATATCACTCATAGCTACCAAAACATTACGCAAATCCCCTGGAGGTGTCAGTTGCATGATATCACGCAAATCTCCCGAAGAACCGCCATCATCAGCTACAGTTACCACAGCAGTGATATCAACATCCTTATGACGCAAACTACGAAGAATGACTGGGATACCAGTTCCCCCACCTATTACTGTAATTCTTGGTTTTTTCATGAACGATTCACTGTCTCCTTACGTCGATCCTTATCACGATGTGTTTCATTGACTGTCCAATCATTTTTCAAATCTTGAGCCAGACGATGTGCAAAGGCTACACTACGGTGTTGACCACCTGTGCAGCCAACAGCAATGGTAAGAACAGACTTACCTTCTTTTTTGTAGCCAGGCAAGATTGGTTTAATAAGCTGTGTCAAATGATTGTAAAAGTCTTCTGATTCCTTATGTTTCATGACATAATCAAAAACTTCTTTATCCAAACCTGTGAGGTTACGAAGTGCAGGATCATAATAAGGATTTGGCAAGAAACGGACATCAAAAACCAGATCTGCATCCAATGGCAATCCATATTTAAAACCAAAACTCAAAACTTCAATACGGAAAGAAGATTGGTCTTGTTCAGATGAGAACTGTTCAGAAATAGCCTTACGCAACTGGCGTGGGGTTAATTCTGTCGTGTCAACCACGTTTTGACTCAAACTCTTAAGCGGTGACAAAAGCTCACGCTCAAGCTTGATGCCATCCAAAACACGGCCATCTGCCGCAAGTGGGTGACTACGACGTGTCTCTTTATAACGAGAAACCAATTCACCATCCGTGGCATCCAAGAATAGAATCTTGAAATTAAGTTCCTCATTGCTTTCCAATTTATCCAGAATATCGTTAATCTCATCGAAGAACAAGCGACTACGCATATCAACAACAAGAGCAATCTTATCTGTCTCTTCACTATGTTTTACCAATTCGATAACCTTAGGTACCAAAGAGGGTGGCATATTATCAATGGTGAAGTATCCAATATCCTCAAAGGATTGAATTGCTACAGTCTTACCTGCACCACTCATCCCTGTTACAACAACTAAATTAATTTTTTTCGTTCCCATGAGACTCCCTTTCTAGTCTTTCTTCTTTCAAGACACGAATATCGTCTGACATCTTCTCAACTTGTTGGCTAACCCCCATAATCATTTCTGTCTGCAATTTTTGAATTGTCAAAAGATCTGATTGGTCTTGTTGGACCAAGTGGTCAATTTTTTCATGCAAAAGTCGGATTTCTTCCTTAGACTGGGTATTGACCTGATAGTCGTTACGCGCTTGTAAACGGTCGTAATCCGATGCTCGATTCTGACTCATCATAATCAATGGTGCCTGAACGGCTGCTAGAGTAGACAAGGCCAGATTCAACAGAATAAATGGATATTTATCAAAGGCAATCCCAAAAGGTTGAACAACATTAAGCCCCATCCAAATAGCCATAAAAGCAACGAATGACAAGATAAAAGTCCAAGATCCACCAAATCGGGCCACTTCATCCGCTACTTTTTGACCAAAAGTGATCCTACTATCCAATTGTTCCTGGATGTCTTGATCCTCGTACAATAAACTCTTGGTCACATCGTGAACGGTTTCCCGAACATGTTCGTTTTTCTCATTAGCATTTGCAATAACTTCATCAAGAAAAACCAACCTATAATCCAAAAGACTGATATTACTAATAAAATCATGTCCTTGTAAATCAGGGTAATCTTTTTTCAAAAGCACCTGCAAACGACTATTTAGACGTTCGAAATAGGAACCATCGGTTTCATCGAACCACTCTTTAGAGATATAATCCTGAACTCTCTTAACCTGCATATTTTCGCCTTCTTTCTAGGCTCTATTATACCATATTGAAAGCTTAAACGTTCAATAGATAAAGGAAAAGAGTCCAAGACTAACCTCAGACTCCTCCATTATTGGGACAATTAATTTAAACTCTTCTTATTGGTAATTTAAAGTCCAGTAGTAAGTACCGTCACCAGCGACAACACAAGCTACTGCTGCTTGAGTAGCATCTGGACTCATGAGAAGTTCACGAATACCACTACTCAACCATTTATTGGCTACAACTGAACCATCAGATTCACGACGGTAAACAATACCATCACTGTTGTAAGTGTGTGAAATATCTTTGGCATGTGGAAGGGTTGTGCTATTGTAAAGATCATCAGACCATGTAAGTGCTGGCAAACCAGCAGCTGTACGTTGAGCATTGATTTCATTAAATGCAGCCTTAGCTGAGTCAACTTCAACATAATCAGAGTTTTCAGTTGGTTCTACATGATAAACAAATTTAACATAACCAAATTCAACATCACTATATTTTTTGTCGTCAACACCGCTCTTGAGATTAGCTGTAATAACATAGTCACGTGCCCAAGCACTGCCCTTAGAAGCGTTGAAGTTGTCAACATCTTCAATTTCCCAAGTTACATTACAATCCCAGCCAGCATTATCTAAGAATTTTGGAGCAAAATTCTTAATAACATAATCTTTGAATTCATCCACATTTTGGAATGGAAGAGCTTCACCAGCTTTACCAGTACCAACTACATTTTCAGAATACAACTTAACACTTGATGCATTGTCATCGTACATGTATTCGTCGTTTCCTGCTGGTTTATGGAAATCTGGATCAAGCTCAGGGTCATCATTGGCAGTACCATTGTAGAGTTTCCATTTACCATCAACCCATTTGTAGTAACCATCGATACCACGCGCATTATCTTCATCTGTCAATGCCACACGGTAGTAATAGGTACCGTTGTCATCTACAAATCGTGGATCTGAATACATGCGATAATCTGTTGGTGGCAATGTTGGTTTTGGCAACTTATCATAGTCAATGTTTGTTTCAGGCGCATATGGTGGTTTTTCAAGTTCAGGAGCTTCAGAACTTGTTTCTGATGTTGAACCTGTCTCTGAAGTTGCTGCTGAAGAAGATTCAGACGTTACAGCAGAACTTGAGTTACCATTCGATACTACTTCTGAAGTTGAATTACCTGTTGAAGCAGCATCTGAAATTGTAGAAGAAGTTGAATCTACGGTTGATGGTGCTTCTGAGCTTGCTGATGACGTTGAATCTACGGTTGATGGTGCTTCTGAAGTTGCAGACGATGTTGAATCTACGGTTGATGATGCTTCTGAAGTTGCAGATGATGTTGAATCTACAGTTGATGGTGCTTCTGAAGTTGCAGATGAGCTTGAATCTACGGTTGATGGTGCTTCTGAGCTTGCTGATGAAGTTGAATCAACGGTTGATGGCGCTTCTGAGCTTGCTGATGACGTTGAATCTACAGTTGAAGTTGTTGGAGCTTCAGAATCTGTGCTTGAAGCCTTAACAAGCACCCACTTACCATTTGAATAATAGTAATAATCACCATTATCTTTCAAATAATAGTGAGTACCATTTTCATAACGGTAGTGAGGGTCATTTCTCAAAACCTCATAACCTGTCGTTGGTGTATTGTTAGAACCACCATTGTTGTTATTATAGTCACCACCACGAACCCAACGACCGTTATAGTTAACATAGTAGCTACCATCACTCAAGATGTAGTACAAATAGCCATTGCTATAGCGGTAAGTACCTGATTCGTTGTAGTTGTTGTAACCAGGATTATAGTTGTTATAGCCATAATTATAGTTATAATTATAGCCATAGTTATAGTTTGGATAGTAATTATTGTAACCGTAGTTATAGCCATAATTGTAAGTATAGCCTGGATAATAGCCATTGTAGCCGTAGTTATAACCATAGTTTGGATAATAGTTGTTATACCATGAGTTATAACTATAGTTATTAGAATAACCACGTCCATAATAACTATCGGCTTGTGCATGATTGTTGCCAACTACTGTTGGTGCTAAAATAGCTGCCCCTAGGACAGCACATGAAAATAATCGTAAACTCTTTCTCATTGTCTTTTCCCCTTTTAAAAAAAATATACCTTTTATAAGCAATCGCTTACATTTCCATTTACACTTTAATTGTAAGAAATAAAACTTCTATTGTCAAATTATTTCAATAATAGAAGTTTCTCAGACTAAACCAATAGAAGACTAACAAAGACCTAACTTTCTTTGTGAAAAACGGTTAGGCAAACCTCTTTTAGGGCTTAAAGGCAAGTGTTTAAACAAAAAAAGCCCTCTATTTGTATAAGGACTTTTAGCGTAACATTAACGATTATCAATATTTTCTGGGTAAAGATCGTGATTAAAGAGACGTTGCTCAGCCATCTTCTCATACTTTGTTTCAGGACGACCATAATTATAATAAGGGTCAATCGAGATACCACCACGAGGTGTAAATTTACCCCAAACTTCCAAGTAACGAGGGTTCAAAAGCTCCACCAAATCTTTACCAATGGTATTAATACAGTTTTCATGGAAGTCTCCATGATTACGGTAACTAAAGAGATAAAGCTTTAGAGATTTAGACTCAACGCAGAGCTGGTCTGGAATATAAGAAATATAAATACTTGCAAAATCAGGTTGCCCAGTAATAGGACAAAGTGATGTAAATTCTGGACAGTTGAATTTGATAAAGTAATCATTATCAGTATGACGATTATCAAAAGACTCCAAGACTTGTGGAGAGTATTCAAAAATATAAGGTGTCTCCTTATTACCAAGGAGAGTGAGGTTTTTCATTTCTTCTTGTTGTGACATTTTTCTTCCTTTGTTGTTAATTTTTCTAGACCTTTATGTGTTCATTTTTTAATCTAAATTTCTAATGTTAATCATTAAAAAAGTAAAAATACTATCAATTCTAAGCTTATAGAATGTGAAGATTAGACTCCGCGCTCATTATCATAGAGTAGAGTATGAAGCTGAGGGAGAACACGCACATTTCCCCACGAGTCGTCAGCGGCTACTGTCTCCCAAAGCTCTTTGAGGCGATCTAATTGATGTTGGACAATATTACCTTCTGCTTTCGGTTCAGGATTACCCGCTGAAAGAAACATGACATCTGGCTGATAACGTTCTTGAATCATTTTAGCAAAGGCTAAATCATCATCGTCGAAAACAGGAACCTTAAAGGTAACTTTATCAGGATCAAGTTGTGAAACAATAAAGTCAAGGGTTTCCATATTGACTTCCATCTTGGATGATGGTGGTTTAGGACTTAAGGTTACTTGATCAATATCCTTTAACCACTCCTGCCAGCGAGAACCCTGTGTCTCAACGGCCAAAGTTACTCCTCTAGCCTTGAGTTTTGAAACGAGTTCTGCCATATTTGCTGCTAAAAGAGCTGGGTTCCCTCCAGACAGAGTAACATAGTCGTAAGTTCCTAGCGCATCCAAAGCTTCAATAACTTCATCAGCTGTCATACGCGTTGGCTTCTCTGACCCATCCCAAGTAAAGGCAGAATCACACCAATCACAATGGTAATCACATCCTGCCGTCCTTACAAACATGGTCTTTTGCCCGATTGCTCGACCTTCTCCTTGAAAGGTTGGTCCAAAAATTTCAAGCACAGGTAGTTTGAGTACACGTTCTCTAGTCATCCAACCACTCCCGTCTAAACTCTGCAAAGGCTGTTGGTGTTTCATAAAGACGCACATATTCCAAACGAAGTCCTCTCTCCTCAGGCAGATGTTGACTCGTTATCTGAAAAATCCAGAAAACCATATTTTCCGCAGTTGTGTTCATATAAGGCAGAGTCTCATTGAGATAACGGTGATCTAAGTGAGGTTCCAAATGGTCCTTATAAATGCTCTTTAGATCACCAAAATCGAAGGTCATGCCACGCTCATCCAAGTATCCACTTACTGCAATCTGAAGATGGTAGGTATGACCATGAAGTGATTTGCATTTGCCTTCATAATTAAAGAGATGGTGGGCAGCATCAAAAGTAAACTCTTTAGAAACCATTGTACGGTGAGGATTGTAAACCAAGGACTCACCTGTTTCTTTTTTGATTTCTTTCGGTGCAAAGAACATTAAGCTTCTCCTCTTTCCGCTAGATATTTTTCAAGGCCTTTTTGACGCAAGTGACAGGCAGGGCATTCCCCACAACCAGTTCCAATAATACCGTTATAGCAAGTTAGCGTTTTTTCACGAACATAGTCAAAAGCTCCTAGTTGGTCAGCCAAAGCCCAAGTCTCAGCCTTATCTAACCACATGAGTGGGGTTTGGATAACAAAATCATAGGCCATGGCAAGATTAAGTGTGACATTAAGCGATTTGACAAAAACATCACGACAGTCTGGATAACCAGAAAAATCTGTCTCACAAACACCTGTAACAATGTCAGTGATACCACGTTGCTTGGCTAGAACAGCTGCAAAAGAAAGGAAAAGATGATTACGCCCGTCCACAAAAGTATTAGGAACTTCACCTTCTTCTGCCTCAATCTCAATATCAGATGTTAAGGCATTTTCAGTGATTTGACCAAGCAAAGACATGTCCAAAACATGGTGTTTAAGCCCTTGTTCTTGCGCAATCTCTTTAGCTACTTCAATTTCCAAGCTATGACGTTGGCCATAAGCAAAAGTAACTAATTCAACTGTTTCATAATGTTTTAGCGCCCAAAATAGGCAAGTAGTAGAATCTTGACCGCCACTAAAGACGACCAAAGCTGATCGACGTTTCATAATATTCCTCTTTATTCATGATGTCTGAGACACATAAAAAGGCCCCTTGGGGGAGCCAAAAAAACGCCAGTAATGGTTTTTTTTAGCGATGGTGTCTCCCAAACATCGAAAATGATTTATCTTTAATAGTCTATCACAGTTAAGAAAAAAAGAAAAGAGCCAAGGCTCTCTTCATTAATCAATCTCAGCGATAACTTCGATTTCAATTTTAACATCTTTTGGCAAACGTGCCACTTCTACCGCAGAACGTGCTGGGAAATCAGATGTAAAGGCAGTTGCATACACTTCGTTAAATGGAACGAAATCGTTAATGTCACTTAGGAAGCAAGTTGTTTTAACAACGTGATCAAAGTCTGTACCTGCTTCTGCCAAAATAGCACCAACATTTTTAAGAACTTGTTCTGTTTGTTCTTGAATTGTTTCACCAATGATTTCACCTGTTTCTGGTGACAATGGTACTTGACCAGAAGCGAACAAAAGGTTGCCTACAATTTTACCTTGGACATAAGGTCCGATTGCTGCTGGTGCTTTATCAGTATGAATAGTTTTTGCCATGATAGTTCTCCTTTGACTAATATGTTGCTATTATAACAAAATATTCTGAAAATTGAAACATATAATTCCAAAAAGAAAAGAATCAGCGCTAGGCTAATCCTTCTCCTACTATTTCAGATACTTTTTGACATAGCTATAATAGTCTGGTTTGTCTTTTTTATTAAGTGCAAAGAGCATTTGACCCTTAAGGGGCTCTTTCTCATCATTTGGTTCTAGAAAGAGAGCAACCTCTTTGGATTTAGTTGGGAAAAATACTGTATAAGACGTCTCTTTTCCCTGATCTTTTACTTTTAGCGAATAATAGGTAAAGTCATCCTTAGACTTGGGACCATCCACTGTATAGTTATAATCCTGCTCACCAATCTTGACCTTATCTTTCTTGAAGACAATCGTATAATCCTTCTTTAAGGCATCTTGTGCCTGCCATTCACCCTCTAGTGAGGGAGTAGTCTTGCTACAAGCTACCATCGAAACCATACAAAGTAAGGTCAAAAGACCAAGTAACCATCTTTTCATACTTTTGCACTCCTAAAGAATTTTACTTATGGTTTGATACGGTGCAACATACGTGGGAATGGAATAGCTTCACGGATGTGTTTTGTTCCAGCTACGAAAGTAACCATACGTTCAATACCGATACCAAAACCACCGTGTGGTACTGAACCATATTTACGAAGGTCAAGGTAGAATTCGTATTCTGAACGGTCCATTCCGAGTTCATCCATTTTAGCTACAAGAGCATCGTAGTCATCTTCACGCATTGAACCACCGATGATTTCACCATAACCTTCTGGAGCCAAAAGGTCTGCACAAAGAACGCGCTCAGGATTACCAGGAACTGGCTTCATGTAGAAGGCCTTAAAGCTTGCTGGATAATTAACAACGAATGTTGGAACACCAAAATAGTTAGAAATCCAAGTTTCGTGTGGAGAACCAAAGTCATCTCCATGTTCGAGGTGCTCATAATCTGTATCTTCATCATTTTCATGTGCTTGAAGAAGGTCGATAGCTTCATCATATGACACGCGCTTGAATGGCTCAGCAATGTATTTCTTAAGAAAATCTACATCACGTTCAAGGATTTCAAGAGCTTGTGGCGCACGATCAATAACACCTTGAATAAGAGCCTTAACATAAGCTTCTTGCAAATCAAGTGACTCATCATGTGACAAGAATGAATACTCAGCATCCATCATCCAGAACTCAGTCAAGTGACGGCGTGTTTTAGATTTTTCGGCACGGAAAACAGGACCAAAGTCAAATACACGACCAAGAGCCATAGCACCAGCTTCAAGGTAAAGCTGACCAGATTGGCTTAGGTAAGCAGGTGTACCAAAGTAATCCGTTTCAAACAATTCTGTTGAATCTTCAGCTGCATTTCCTGACAAAATTGGACTATCAAATTTGATGAAACCATTTTTATCAAAGAATTCGTATGTTGCGTAAATAATCGCATTACGAATTTGTTGAACAGCCATTTGTTTACGTGAACGCAACCAAAGGTGACGATTATCCATCAAGAAGTCAGTTCCGTGTTCTTTTGGTGTGATTGGGTAATCATGTGATTCACCGATGACTTCTACTGCTGTCACATCCAACTCGTAACCAAATTTTGAACGTTCGTCTTCTTTGACCACACCAGTCACATAAACTGATGTTTCTTGGCTAAGACGTTTAACAGTATCAAATTTTTCAGTACCTTCTTCTTCACCGTATTTTTCGATGAAGTTAGGTTTGAAAGCTACCGCTTGGAAGAAGGCAGTTCCATCACGCAATTGAAGAAAGGCCAATTTCCCTTTACCTGATTTGTTAGCTACCCATGCACCGATAGTGATT
The DNA here is from genome assembly GCF_001807855.1 of Streptococcus sp. HMSC10E12. Classification (NCBI taxonomy): domain Bacteria; kingdom Bacillati; phylum Bacillota; class Bacilli; order Lactobacillales; family Streptococcaceae; genus Streptococcus; species Streptococcus sp. HMSC10E12. The sequence continues at coordinate 236,555 of NZ_KV791087.1, read as the reverse complement.
TCTTCGCCCACGTGTTTAGGCACATCAATAATTGAAACTAATTGTTTAGACATGTAATTACTTCTCTTTTCTTTTGATCTATATTAATTCTATTTTTCCATAAAGGCTTTGATTCGGCGGACTGCTTCTTTCAAAGTATCTAAGTCTGTTGCATAGCTAAGACGAATATTTTCAGGTGCGCCGAATCCTGCACCTGTTACCAAAGCGACTTCAGCCTCTTCAAGAATAGCGTTTGTAAAATCATTAACATTTGTGTAGCCCTTGATTTCCATCGCTTTTTTAACATTAGGGAAGAGGTAAAAGGCACCTTGAGGTTTGATGACTTCAAAACCAGGCACTTCAGCTAGGAGTGGATAAATCGTATTCAAACGTTCCTCAAAAGCTTGACGCATTTCTTCGATAGAAGACTGATCACCTGTTAAGGCTTCAATAGCAGCATATTGAGAAACTGCTGTAAGATTTGATGTCGTTTGACTGATAATCTTAGCCATACCTGAAATAATTTCTGGATTTCCGACAGCAAAACCAACACGCCAACCTGTCATAGCATAGGTCTTGGAAACACCATTAATCACGATTGTTTGCTTACGAATGGCATCTGAAAGACTTGAAATTGGAGTAAAGGTATTGCCATTATAGACCAAACGGCCATAGATATCATCTGCTAAAATCAAAATATCGTGCTCAACCGCCCAGTCACCGATTGCTTGCAATTCTTCCTTGCTGTAAATCATTCCTGTTGGATTTGATGGAGAATTAAGCAAGACAACTTTAGTTTTTTCAGTGCGAGCAGCTTCAAGTTGTTCAACTGTTGCTTTAAAGTGATTAGCTTCAGTCGTTTGGAAAGTGACTGGAACACCCTCAACCATTTTAACTTGGTCTACATACGAAACCCAGCAGGGTGTTGGAATAATGACTTCATCACCAGGATTGATGACCGTAGCAAAGAAAGCATATAAGATAAACTTCGCACCAGTGCCGACAACAACCTCATTTGGTTTTACAGCATAGCCATAGAAGTTTTCCATGTAAGTGCTAATCGCATCCTTAAGTTCTGGAAGTCCAGAAGCTACGGTATAGAAACTTGCCTTACCATTTTCAATAGAGGTAATAGCAGCATCTTGAATGTTCTTAGGTGTTACAAAATCTGGTTCACCAAGTGTCAAACTCAAGATATCACGTCCTTGAGCTTTAAGAGCTTTAGCACGCGCACTGGCAGCTAAAGTAACACTTTCTTCCATTTGTAATACACGATTTGATAATTTTGTCATTTCATTATAGTCCTTCCACTTTAATAACCTGACCTGAGATAAAATCAACCAGATAATACTGGGTTCCTGACTTCACTTCCCAAATAGGAGTTTTGCCATATTTTCCTAGGTGGACATAGGATATATCCTTAGCACCGTAGGCCTTAGCAGCTTTCTTGGCCACTGACTTACTAATACCATCCGATTGCTTGTAGATATCAACCTCACCTGAATCATGACTCACGATAACAGCTATTTTCTCACCTTGACCAGACTTTCCAAGAAGTCCGTAATAGGTAGCCTCACCATGGTAGATATCAAATTCAGTAACAGTCTTAATATCTGCTTTGCTCTCTGCTATGGCAATAACCTTCTTTTCAGCGTCTACATAAGGCTTAGTCGCTACAATAAGAATAGCAGTCAAAGAGGCAATTAAAGTCACAACGATTACAATTATTCCAAAAATGAACTGTTGCTTTTTGGTCCAGGGTGAACGTTGTTTACGCATAATGCCTCCTAAAAAAGTTTCTGAATTTATTATATCAGAAAATGATAAATCTTTACATAGCAATATAGCTAGTATTGAGCAATTAAGTCTATCTTTTTTATAAGTCAGTAAAATTTATAAAACCTAAGTAATCTTAGAAAAGGTTGGTTTTAAAAAGTTAACTTTCTTGTTCTAAGAAATCCTGAATATCCTCTTTGACTTCCTCGAACTTAGCGTGCTTAAGCGCAACTTCTTGTGTCACTTCTTTTAGAAATAGTTTTCCATAACTCTTAACGAGCGGGCGATTATCCATAAGAAGAATAGTCGAGCGCTGTTCTGGACGTCTCTGAGCACGCCCAATAGCTTGTTTAAAACGTAAAACCGTCATGGGAAGACTGTAACTATCAAATGTGCTCTTTCCTTGCTTAGAAAACCAAGATTCAATCTTTTGATAGAATGGATCCTTAGGATTGTCAAACGGCAGACGTGCAATAACCTCAATTACCCTATCTTGTTGGGCAAAGTCCACACCTTCCCAGAACGACCCCATACCCAGAAGGAGATTGGTCTCACCTCTATCAAAACGTTTTTTGACATTAAAAGCAGTCCCATTTTTCTCTTGAGTTAGGTGACGAACTTCCCTATGATCCAATAAATCTGAAACAGCCATCATACTCTTTCGAGACGTGAATAGTACTAAAATTGGATATTCCATTTCAGATAGCTTCTGGAGACGCTTTGCAAGAGCAACTTCATACTCTTCCTCAGAAGCAATACCAATCATAGGCATACTTTGATCAATCCAAATAGCTTGATTGGGTAAAGTGTCCATTGGGAGGCTAACCTTGCGTACCTGTTTTAAGCCCAACAAATCAGCCACATCAACATCAGGTCCTACATCAATAGTTGCTGAAACAATTATCACTTTTTGGGCACTTGGTAGATAAGCTGAAAGTTCTAAGAGCTCTTGGCGTGATGCCTTTAAATAAGTCACACGATGTTCCTGATAATAGTCTGTTTCAAGCCAGAAATGGCTGTAAAGGGGTGTCTTCAAGGGAGACAACATCTCCATCAAATCACTTTCACCCTCCAGTTCAGAAATGGTTTGTAGCAAACGATCTAATTGCTGGCGATTATACTGCTTCTGAGGAAATTGTTGATGTTCTTGGATTAGATGGCTAACTTCAAACTGCAGATTTTCGAGCAAGCGTTGTTGAAGCAAGCTTTGACTACCACTATCAAGAATTCGATGAATATATTGCAACAGGACAGTAAGATTGACTTGATGACGTGAAAATTGTTCTAAAGCCAGGACCATCTTTTGTCCCTCATCAATCACAAGAGTTTTTCCTCGAACAAAATCATAATCATCTTCCATACGCGTCAACAGATAAGCATGGTTGGTCACAACTACCCTAGCTTCCTGGGCTTTTTGATAGGACTGTTGCCAGAAATCATATTCGGCAAAAAGACTGTCAGCTTTTAACTTACCATCGTGCTTAATCTCATCAAAATAAGCCATATAGCGCTGTTTTTGTCTGATTTCGTCAAGATCCCCTGTCTCTGTTTCAGTCAACCAAACCAAGAGTTGCATTTTATAACGATTAACCAAACGGTTACTATCCTGACGAAGTAAGGTTTGGTAGAAGGCATCTAACTTGATATAATTCTGAGGTCCTTTGAGACTATGAAAGTTAATATTAAAGACATCCGATAATGCTTTAGCTTCTTGATTCATAATCTGATTTTGAAGAAGCTTGGTTGGAACAGCTACTACTACTTTATCTACATCAGATTGTGCTAACAAGGGAAGCAAATAGCCATAGGTTTTCCCAATTCCAGTCTGAGCCTGAATCATGGAAATAGCAGTATTATCAAGCTCCGTCCTTACTGCCTCAGCAAACTCTCTTTGTTTAGGTCTTGACTCTAAATCTAAGAGAGCAATATTGGTAGCAAAATCTTGAGACAGTTTTCGTTCCGCCTTATAAGCCACAGGTCTACGAAGAACAATTCCGGATTCTTCAAGCATGACATATTCCTTTGAAAGACCTAAATTTTGATCTCTTATAGCATCACGAATAACCAACTCTGTCTCAAAAAGTAGATTATCTGAAAAAGTTAAAAGCATCTCAATGGTCTGTCTAGGTAGGCTGGCAATCTTATCCATCAAATGAAACAAAAGCTGTCCGGTCGCTCTCGCATCTTCAATAGCGGTATGGGCCTGAGCTAGGTCAAGATTAAGAACCTTGGATAAATGAGATAGCTTATATTGTTCTAACGTCGGATAAAAGACCTGAGCCAATTCGACAGTATCCACACGAGGAGTCCTTAGTTCGAAGCCCTCCATGAAAAGTGCCTCTGCAAGCAAATTGGCATCAAATTTAACATTATGGGCAACAAAAATACAGTCCTCAATCAGTTCAAAAATGGTTCTAGCAATTTCCGAGAAATCTGGGGCTTGAGCCAACTGCTGATCGGTAATCCCTGTTAAATGAATAATGTGATCATCTAGTTCTTGGTGTGGGTTAACATCACTCGCAAATTCGTCAATCACCTGACCATTTTGCATGATGACAATTCCCACCTGTATAATACTAGCCGTTGACGAAGCGGAGGTTGCTTCCAAGTCAACAATGGCATATTTATTCGTGTTTTTTTCACTCATAGTGACCTTATTATAGCATATCCAAAGCCTCAAAAAAAGACAAAGCCATCATTCTGATATTGGAAAAAGCCTGAAATTCGTGCTACACTAGAGCTATGAAAATAAGACGAATTTTAAATCCTGTTGCCCAGGAAAATACCTATATTTTAGAAAACGATACAGCCTGTCTAGTTATTGATCCAGGAAGTGATACTTTTAGTATCTTAACTGAACTTAAAGCAATCGACAAACCAGTTGCTGCTATCCTTTTGACACATACACACTACGACCACATTATGAGTGTTGAAGCAGTCCGTCAGGCATACAATCATCCTCCTGTTTACGTTGCTGAAGCTGAAAAAGACTGGTTGCTGAACCCTATCGATAATTTATCTGGACTACCACGTCATGACGATATGGAAGACGTTATTGTCAATCCAGCAGAATACTACTTCGATTTCACTCAGGACTATAACATCGAGGATTTCCAGTTTAAAGTTGTTCCAACCCCAGGACACTCTATTGGAGGTGTTTCTTTTATCTTTGATAAAGAAGAAACTGTATTTTCTGGTGATGCCCTCTTTAAAGAAACAATTGGACGCTGGGACCTTCCAACAGGGAACCACGAACAATTACTCACTAGTATTAAAGAACAACTCTTTACACTTCCTAACCACTACAGAGTTTTCCCAGGTCATGGATGGGACACCACTATTGGTCATGAGAAGGTCTTTAACCCACATTTTTCATAAGAATAAAAGCTCAGCAAACTATAAAGCTGGGCTTTTTACATGCATAAAAAAGAAGGTCTAAAGACCTTCTTACTTGAAATACTAGATTGTATTTATTTAGATTTGATATAGTTAACACCATCAGCTTTTGGTGCTACTGCTTTACCAAAGAATGCAGCCAAGACAATAATTGTCAAGACATATGGTGCAATTTGCAAGTAGACGTTTGGTACATGTGAAATAAGCGGAAGTTGTTTCCCGATAATTGCCAATGATTGTGACAAACCGAAGAATAAACTTGAGAGCATAGCTCCAACTGGATTCCAACGACCAAAAATCATAGCAGCCAAGGCGATGAAACCAGGACCTGCAATCGTCGTAATAGCAAAGTTGTTAGAGATGGATTGAGCATAAACTGCACCACCAACACCACCAAGGAATCCTGAAATCATGACACCATAGTAGCGCATACGGTAAACATTAATACCAAGTGTATCCGCTGCCTGTGGGTGCTCACCTACTGAGCGAAGACGCAAACCAAAGCGAGTCTTGAAGATAACCCACCAAGACACAACTGAAACCAAAATCGCTACATATGCAATCAAGGAAACGTTCGTAAAGAAGACTTTACCCAAGACTGGAATGTGGCTCAAAATTGGAAATGATACAGTTTTAAAGTTATGGCTAATAGCTGGTGTTTGGCCGGCACCAAAGATAACACGTGTCAGAAAGACTGCTAAAGATGGAGCAATCAAGTTCAATACCGTACCAGAGACAACATGATCCGCACGGAAATTAATGGTCGCAACCGCGTGGAGCAATGAGTAAACAAGACCAATAAGACCTGCTACAATTGCGGCAATCCAAGGAGTTGCATCACCAAAACTATCTGCAAAATTCAAGTTAAAGAGAACACCTGCGAAGGCTCCAATAACCATGATTCCCTCAAGACCGACATTTACGATACCGCCTCGTTCAGAGAAAGTACCACCGATACTTGTGAAAATCAATGGTGCTGAGTATTTCAGCATAGAGGCAACAATCAAGGCTAAAATTGTAATGAAGTCCATATTAGTTTTGTCCTCCTTTAGCTTTCACTGACTTTTGACGAGGGCGAACCCAATATCTAATAATATAGTTAGCACCGACAAAGAAGATAATCAAAGCAGATACAACGTCGATAACTTCAGGAGGCACACCAATCATACCACTCTTACCTACAGACAAGACACCATAAAGAAGGGCAGCAAACGGAATACCAATAGGTGAATTAGTAGCCAAAAGAGCAACCGCCATACCGTTCCAACCAATTGCCAATGAAGAGTTTTGAACAAAGGCATTTTGGAAGGTACCAAGTCCTTCTACTGTTCCTCCAAGTCCACAAAGGGCACCTGAAATAATCATAGACATGATAATAACACGTTTTGATGACATCCCTGCATATTCAGATGCATGAGGGTTAAGACCTACAGATGTAATTTCAAAACCAGTTGTTGTTTTCTTAAGCAAGAACCAAACTAAGAAGGCAGCCGCAAGAGCCAGGAAGAAACCAATATTGAAACGCGAACCACCAGTTATTTGAGATAAGTACTCTGTTTGATAACTAGCTGAGGCTACAACCTTGTTAGAAGCTTCTGAAGAACGCAACATATCAGCTGTAAACCCAAAGCGAATAATATTGTTTGCTACATACAAAATGATGTAGTTCATCATGATGGTAACAATGACCTCACTAGTTCCCAAGTAAGCACGGAGAATACCTGGAATAGCCCCAGCGATACCACCTGCAACCAGACCGATAATGACTGTACAGATAACTGAAATCACCTTTGGTAAGTCAGGGAATGACAATGCAAACCATACGGCAGAAACCCATCCCGCCAAGGCCTGTCCTGGCAAACCAACGTTAAAGAAACCTGCCTTAGATGCAACAGAGAATCCTAGTGCAATCAGAATCAGCGGACTCATGGCACGAAGAATTTCACCAATATTTTTCAATGAGCCGAAGGCCGTTGTGAAAAGATCATAGTAAGCCCAGAATGGATCGTAACCGAAAATCAACATCAAAACGGCTCCAATCAGCATTCCTAAGAGGACAGCAATTAAAGGAACTGCCCAATTTTGTACTTTTTTAGACATTTGCTTCCTCCTTATTCAATTGTCCACCAGCCATAAGAATACCAAGATCTTGCTTATTCGTTTCAGCAGGATCTAGAATTCCCTGAATTGCACCATCATAGATAACCGCAATTCTGTCTGACATATCAAGAATTTCATCCAATTCAAAGCTGACAACAATCACAGCCTTACCTTTATCACGTTCTGCGATAATACGTTTACGGATGTACTCAATGGCACCAACGTCAAGACCTCGAGTTGGTTGACTTACAATAAGAAGTTCTGGGTCACGGTCAATCTCACGAGCAATAACAGCTTTTTGTTGGTTACCACCTGACAATTCACCACCAGCAATTAACTCTCCTGCACCACGAACATCAAATTCTTTCATCAATTCACGCGCTTTAGCATTGATGACATTATAGTTCAAGATACCATTCTTAGAATTTGGCTCTTTGTAGTAGGTTTGAAGAGCGATATTTTCAGCAACTGTCATTTCAAGGACCATACCATCACGGTGACGATCTTCAGGAATATGACCAACACTCATTTCAGTAATCTGACGAGTTGTCTTATGAATAATCGATTCACCCTTGATGGTAATATCACCTGACTTAACTTTACGAAGTCCTGTAATCGCTTGGACAAGTTCTGTCTGACCATTGCCATCGATACCGGCAATACCGATGATCTCACCAGCACGAACATCTAATGACAGATTTTTTACAGCAGGTATTCCTCGGTTTTCGTTAACCACCAAATCTTTAATAGAAAGAACAACTTCTTTTGGATTTGAAGGAATTTTCTCTGTCTTGAAGGAAACCTGATGGCCAACCATCATTTCGGCCAAGTCAGCATTTGTTGACCCTTCAATCGTTACCGTATCAATTGATTTACCACGTCTAATGACAGTGACACGGTCAGAAACTGCTCGAATTTCATCCAACTTATGAGTAATCAGAATAATCGACTTGCCTTCCTTAACCAAGGTCTTCATAATGTTTAGAAGTTCAGTAATTTCAGACGGAGTCAATACCGCAGTCGGCTCATCGAAAATCAAAATATCAGCCCCACGATACAGAGTCTTAAGGATTTCAACACGCTGTTGAGCACCAACAGAGATATCTGCAACTTTGGCAGTTGGATCTACCGCAAGACCGTATCTTTCAGAGAGTTCAGTAATTTCCTTAATAGCCTTCTTCATATCAAGGACGCCACCAGCTTTAGTTACCTCACTACCTAGGATGATATTTTCAGCAACTGTAAAAGCTTCAACCAACATAAAGTGTTGGTGAACCATCCCAATCCCCAGTTTCGTTGCTTTAGATGGTGAATCAATCGTCACCTCTTGTTCTTTAACCTTAATGGTACCGCTCGTAGGTTGCAAAAGACCTGAAAGCATATTCATTAAAGTTGACTTACCTGCACCATTTTCACCGAGGAGGGCATGGATCTCTCCTTGTCTCACATCAAGATTGATATGGTCATTTGCCACGAATTCACCAAATTTTTTGGTAATATCGTGCATCTCAATGACATTTGGCTTCGTCATACAATCTCCTTCCAAGAATAATTTTTATTTCAGCAAAGGGGATCATTATCTGCTTCCCTTTGCTGAGACAAAAATTTGTCTCAGTCTAAGTTCTATAAAGACTTATACTTAACTATTATTTGCTAAGACCATCAGTTGGTTTCAATTCACCATTCTTGATTTGTTCTTTAGCTTTTTCTACTGCATCCTTGATATCTGAAGGAAGATTAGACGTTACAATGTCAACACCACCGTCTTTGATACCGTAAGTCTTAGTTTTACCACCTTCGAATTTATCGCCTTTGACTTGTCCGTTAGCAATATCTTTAACAACTGTACCAACTTGTTTGATTGTTGAAGTCAAAACAAAGTTAGATTTTTTCTTGTCTGAAGATGTATAATTACCTTCTGCTGTTTGGTCACGGTCAACACCGATTACCCATACTTTCTTATCGCTTTCAGCATCAAGTTTTTCGTTAACTTCTTTAGCAGCTGTGAAAACACCAGTACCAGTACCACCAGCAGCTTGGTAGATTACGTCAACGCCTGAAGCATACATAGTTGAAGCAATTGTTGTACCTTTAGCAGCGTCTGAGAATGATTCAGCATATTGAACTTGTACGTCGATGTCAGGTTTTACTGATTTGGCACCTGCTGTAAAACCAGCTTCAAAACGTGTAATTGTATCTGATGTTTGACCACCAATGAAACCAACTTTATTTGTTTTTGATTGCATTGCTGCTGCGATACCTGCAAGGTAAGCACCTTCGTTATCGGCAAACAAAACGCTCTCAACATTCTTTTGGTCTTTGATAACATCATCAATGATTACGTAGTTAACATCTTCATGTTCCTTAGCAGCATCTGAAACAGCATCATGAAGGGCAAAACCAACACCAAAGATGAGGTTGTAACCTTGGCTTTGAGCGGCTGACATATTGTTTGCAAAGTCAGACTCTGAGTTTGATTGGAAGTAAGTAAAGCCAGAATCTTTTTTAAGTTTGTTAGCTTTACCCCACTCTTGGAGTCCTTCCCATGCTGATTGGTTAAATGATTTATCATCTACCCCACCAGTATCTGTAACGATAGCAGCTTTAACTTTAGAATCAGCTGCTGATCCACCACGTCCGCCACGAGCACATGCTGCAAGACCAAGTGCTGCTACAGCAACAAGGCCAAGACCGATAATTTTCTTGTTCAATTTCATCTTGAACACTCCTCCTATAACTTGCAAGAAAACTTGCTTAATAAAGAATAAAACAACTAGACTATTGTAAGTCCGTAAAAGAGTATGGTAACAACTCTCCGACTGTCATCTCGACTGTCGATTTATCTTCAGCGATAAGAATCACTTTAGAATCGGATTTAAAAAATTCAACCATCACTTGGCGACAAGCACCACACGGTGAGATGGGCTCTTTGGTGTCTCCGTATACTGCGAGACATTCAAAGTCACGGTGTCCTTCAGATACCGCTTTAAAAATAGCCGTTCTTTCTGCACAATTGGTCAATCCAAAAGAGGCATTTTCTATATTGCAGCCTTGAAAGATTTCTCCATTTTTTGTAATCAAAGCCGCACCAACTCTAAACTTAGAGTAGGGAACATAGGCATTTTCTGCTGCCAATCGAGCTGCTTCTATCACTTGCTCTTTTTCAATAACTGTCATGACTTTCTTGCCCTTTCATTATGGCCACTCCTGACGAAGTACCAATACGGGTTGCACCAGCTTTGATAAAGGCTTTAGCCGCCTCAAGTGTACGTGCTCCACCAGATGCCTTGACTCCCATAATAGGACCAACAGCTTCTCGCATAAGTTCAATATCTTCAATGGTAGCACCACCAGTAGAAAACCCTGTAGATGTCTTCACAAAATCTGCACCTGCCAGTTTTGCTAATTGGCAAGCTTCGACCTTTTCTTCATCAGTCAATAGACAAGTTTCAATAATAACCTTCACAAGTTTTCTTCCACTAGCTTCAACAACAGCTTTAATATCGTCTTCAACTAATTTAAGATTTCTAGATTTAAGAGCACCGATATTGATTACCATATCAATTTCATCCGCCCCATTGGCAATAGCATCCTTGGCTTCAAAAGCCTTAACTGCAGAAGTCGATGCTCCCAAAGGAAAACCGATAACCGTACAAACTTTAACAGAACTATCTTTTAGCAATTCAGCTGCCGTTTTGACCCAAGTTGGATTAACACAGACGCTGGCAAACTCATACTTCTTAGCCTCATCAATTAAGGAAAGAATCTGTTCTTTATTAGCATCAGTTTTTAGTAAGGTATGGTCAATATAGCTATTAACAGACATAGACAAACTCCTTGATTAGAATTAAATTAAGGGTTAGCGAATTATCTTTAATATTTCTGTCGTTTCTTTACATTTACTACCCATAATAACATTTTTTTCGAATTCAGTCAGCATTTTTTCAGATAAAATTTCTTGGCTATAGACCTTGGCAATAAGGTCTCCTTGAGTCACAGAATCGCCAACTTTCTTTTCAAATACAATTCCTGTTTCATAATTAAGACTATCTGACTTCGTAGCTCGACCTGCTCCTAATTGCATAGCGAATTTTCCAAATGCCATAGCAGGTAACTCTTTAATGTAACCTGTTTCATGAGCATGAATATCTGTCACAACAGGAGCACTGCTATGACGATAAAGATCAGTCAAATCACCACCTTGAGCTTGAATGAGTTCTTCAAACTTAGCAAGGGCTTTTCCACCCACTAAGTGCTGACGAATCTCTTCTTGGCTAGCTTCGACCTGAGCCAAATCTAATAGAATCTCAGCCAACTCACAGATAAAGTCAGTGATATCTTCACGTCCCTTACCTTGCATAATTTCAATAGCCTCTGTGATTTCTAAACGGTTACCAATAGCCTTACCTAGTGGCTGACTCATATCTGTAATAACTGCAATCGTTTCACGATTGACCTCATGCCCTAGTGCAACCATGGTCTCTGACAACTTCTCAGCGTCAGACATATTTTTCATGAAAGCGCCTTGACCAACAGTAACATCCAGTAAAATCTTATCAGCGCCTGCTGCAATCTTTTTGGACATAACAGAGCTTGCGATTAGAGGAATGGAATCTACTGTTGCAGTGACATCACGCAAGGCATAAAGAAGTTTATCAGCCTTAACCAAATGCTCAGACTGACCAATAAGGGAAATCCCAATGTCTTTAACTTGCCGAATGAACTCTTCCTTGCTACGCTCAACCTGATAACCTTTGATAGACTCTAATTTGTCAATTGTTCCACCTGTGTGTCCGAGACCACGACCACTCATCTTAGCCACTGGAACGCCAAAGCTAGCTACAAGCGGCATCAGAATGATGGTTACCTTATCACCAACGCCTCCGGTCGAATGTTTATCTACCTTAATACCTGGAATTTCTGACAAATCATATTGTTCGCCTGAAGCAACCATATCAGTGGTCAAATCATGGATTTCACGAATAGACATACCTTGATAATAAATCGCCATCGCCAAAGCAGCTATCTGATAGTCTGGTATTTCCCCAGACACATAGCCATTAATGAGATATGAAATTTCCTCTGTGCTTAACTCGCCACCATCTCTTTTCTTTTCAATTAAATCAACTGTTCTCATAATTTCTCACTTCTAAGGATATAATATCCTTTAGCCTTTTTAACGACTTCAGCATTACCAAACACATCCTCCATCTTAGCCTTAGCTGACGGAGCACCTTGTTTTTTCTGAATAACAATAGTTAGGTTACCACCTTGATTGAGATAATCATATGCCTCCTCGATAACTTGATGAACCACTTTCTTGCCCGCACGGATAGGTGGATTAGAAATAATATAGTCAAAACTTCCAGTGACATTTTCATAGATATTTGATTGGAAGATAGTAGCTTCAACCTTATTTCGTTGAGCATTTTGTCTAGCTAAATCAATCGCCCTACTATTGATGTCAATCATAGTGACTTTAACTCCTTGGACCTTGGCTAAACTGATACCGAGAGGACCATAGCCACAACCCACATCTAAAAGCGTTTTGCCAGCTTCCAAATCTAATGCACTCAAAAGCACTTGACTCCCAAAATCAATCATTTTTTTAGAGAAAACCCCAGCATCTGTATAAAACTGAAAACTTTCTCCTAATAAGTTTACCTTTAAATCGTGAATATCGTGAGCCGCATCTGGCGTCTCAGCATAATACATTTTTGACATTGTTTTTTCCTTCTAGATAGTACTTTTTCTCTATCGTATCATAAATAGAAAAGTAAGGCTAGTGAAATGACAAGGCTTACATTCGACCTTTTTTTCTGCTATAATGTTATTTATGTTAAATGAATTTATCAATTTCGAAACGATATCACGCAAGGAATGGCAACGCCTTCATAAAGAGGACAATGCCCCATTGACTGCAGAAGAACTGGATTCCATTCGCAGCCTTAATGATAAGATCGATGTGCAAGAAGTTAGTGACATTTATCTTCCTCTTATCAATCTTATTCGTATCTATCAGAAAACTGCCAATGATCTGACCTTTTCTAAAAGTATCTTTTTACAAAAATCACAGACTAACCGTCCATTTATTATTGGGGTATCTGGTTCAGTTGCTGTTGGCAAATCCACTACCAGTCGTTTGCTTCAACTCTTGTTGCAGCGTACCTTTCCCCAATCTAATGTTGAACTTGTGACAACTGATGGCTTTCTCTATCCTAACCAAACCTTGAAAGAAAAAGGCATCCTTAATCGTAAGGGCTTCCCTGAGTCCTACGATATGCCACTTCTTCTCAACTTTTTAGATACTATAAAAAATGGTGGTGATGTCAATATTCCTGTTTACTCTCATGAAATTTATGATATTGTACCAGGACTTACCCAAGAAATCAGACAGCCCAATTTTCTAATTGTCGAAGGGATTAATGTTTTCCAGAACCCTATTAACCAACGACTTTACATGAGTGACTATTTTGATTTTTCTCTCTACATTGACGCTGAAGTTAATAATATCGAATCCTGGTATCTTGAACGTTTTCAAACCCTTCTTGAGCTTGCCAAAAAAGATGAAAACAACTACTACCATAGTTTTACTAAATTTAGTAAGGATGAAGCTTTATCTTTAGCACAAAAAACCTGGCGTGATATCAATTTGGTTAACCTGGAAAATTATATCGAACCTACACGAAGTCGAGCTGAACTGATTCTTCACAAGGGAGACAATCATAAAATCGACTTCATCCACTTAAAAAAATAGAAAAAGCTTGCAAAGGGGCCTAAAATAACGTATAATGACATAGTTAGATAAATTTTGGAGGTGAAAACATTGGCAAATATTAAATCAGCTATCAAACGCGCTGAACTTAACGTTAAACAAAACGAAAAAAACTCAGCTCAAAAATCAGCTTTGCGTACTGCTATTAAAGCATTCAACGCTAACCCAACTGAAGAAGCTTACCGTGCTGCATCAGCTAGCATCGATAAAGCCGCTTCTAAAGGTTTGATTCATAAAAACAAAGCAAGCCGCGATAAATCACGTCTTGCAGCTAAATTGGCTAACTAATTGAAAGCTCCATTTAGGAGTTTTTTTATTACCTAAAAAACCTGCTAGATTATCGTCTAGCAGGTTTTCTTTATTAATTAAACTCCGGTGATCTTAACTTCAAAAATCGTTCCCTTTGGTTGATTATCTTTTACAACAATTGTTCCTTTAAGGGCTAAAACAATTTGTTGCGCTAGGGATAAGCCAAGTCCAAACCCACCTTTTTGTCTGGTTCTAGCCTTATCTACGCGATAAAATCGATCAAAGATTTTTTTCTTATCACTATCTGATATTCCAGGACCATTATCAGCTACACAAATATAAAGATGGCGGTCATTAGTGCGGACAGTAAAGGTAACATGTCCGTCATCCTCCGTATATTTAATAGCATTATCAAATAAGATGGTCATTAACTGTTTCAATAACGTTTTATCAGTCTGGATTGGACGACCAACTTGGTTTTGAGCCGTGAAACCTTTCTCATTTTCTTCTGCAATCATGGCATAGTTGGTAAATACTGTATCAAAGAAAGCAGGTTCTAAGGTTTCGATTTCTGGTTTAATACCATCGTCACGACGAGCCAAGTTCAAGAGATTAGTCGTCAAAAGACGCATATTACGTACTTCATCAAGACTTGATGCGATATTCTCAGAATTATCTAAAATGGTGCTCTCAGGTTTTCGGAAAAGAACTTCTAAACGGTTTTGGATAACTGCAAGTGGCGTGCGTAACTCATGACTAGCATTTTCAACAAAAGCCTTCTGCTTCTCCAAGCTTTCCTGGATAGGACGTCTTGACCACTTGGCCAAATACATACTAGCCGCAACAGATAAGAGCCAGAAGAAACTCATCATGATGACAATGAGCTTAACATAACGTTCAGTAGCTTCTTCCAATTGAGTTGTATTAATCGCAATAACAAGGTACTTAGCATCAGGATAGAGACTATTGTCTACTTTTTCAGTAATCAGACGGTACTTTTCCGTTTGATCGAAATAATTCTGAGCACTTCCCTTGCTGATAACATCAATGTTATTTTTGTCTATTGGTAAATTGGATAAGCTTGAAAATTTATCAACAACATTAAGGACTTTTCCATTCTTATCAAGTACCAAGACACTAGTATTTGCCGCAACAGATAAATCGTGAGGGGTATCTTCAATTTTTGATTTCTTCTTAGGTTCTTTTTTAGAGCCACTCGAGTCAGGTGTTTCAGCTGTCGACTCTTTAGTATCATAGGCTTGGTAAATGGTTGTCGTATTATTTTGATCCACCTCAGAAGTCAGAAAAAGTTCCCGTTTGAGCATTTCCATTTCTAAATAAGAATTGGTCTTAGTGGCTGCCATTTTCAGACTAGAGTCCACATTGGAATAAACGCCATAACTCAAAATCTGTAAAATCATGACAGTCATGATAAGGAAAATACCAGAAAAAGTGGCAAAGAAATGAATGAACGACTTAAATCCGTCTGACTTGATTCTCCTAAAGAGATAATTGAAAAATTTAGTCAGCATTCTTCAAAATATACCCCACACTTCTCAAGGTTTGGAGGTTAGCAGCAAAGTCTGTTCCTTTAAGTTTCTTACGAATTTTAGAAACATAAACCTCGACAACTGATACTGTGGTATCACTATCAAATCCCCAAAGACGGTCAAAAATTTGTGACTTAGGCAAGATGACATTTTGATTTTGTAAGAAGTAAACTAATAAATCAAACTCTTTACCAAGAAGTTCTACTTCTTTATCCCCCACAAAGGTTGAATTTGTAGCAAGATTGACACGAACATCTCCAAAAGAAAGTGTGTTTTGATCAAATTTACCAGAGCGTTTCAAAAGTGCTTGAATACGCATCTTCAACTCTTCTAAATAGAAAGGTTTGGTTAGATAGTCATCTGCCCCCAGTTCAAAGCCGTGCCCCTTATCGTCTAGACTTTCCTTAGCCGTCATGATAAGTACAGGAGTTGTTACACCTTTTTCACGTAATTCTCTAAGAACCGTGAAACCATCTTTTTCAGGTAACATAAGGTCTAAAAGAATCAAATCATAGACGCCACTTTCAGCTTCGTAGAGACCTTCATCTCCATCAAAGACTTGCATCACATCAGCAAAGTCATCTAAAAAATCAAAAACTGAGTTCGACAAACTCAAATCATCTTCTACTAGTAGTATTTTAATCATAGTTATCCCCCTTGTTAGGTGTCAAAGATACAAATAACACTTTGACTAAGTTTTATCATTATATCTAAAATAGACGTAATCATCTAGTGCTTTGATCTTCTTTTATTTAGATTTAGTCTACTAAACTTTCCTTAAGTTTTTCATAACTCAAACAAAAAACAGCACCAATAGGTACTGTTTTATATCGATATTTCTTCTTAGAACAAACCAACAGCTGTTCCGTCTTCAGCCACGTCCATCTTGAGGGCTGCTGGTGCTTTTGGAAGACCAGGCATTGTCATGACGTCACCTGTAAGAGCTACGATAAATCCAGCACCTGTTTTAGGAACAAATTCACGGATAGTGATATCAAAACCTTCTGGTGCTCCAAGTAAGAATTGGTTATCTGAGAAGCTATATTGTGTTTTGGCCATACATACTGGCAATTTATCCCAACCGAATTCTGCAAATTGTTTGAGTTGGTTCTTAGCTTTTTTCTCGAAGACAACTGATTTACCACCATAGATTTCAGTAACAATCTTAGTGATTTTTTCTTCCAAGCTATCATCATCAGAATAAAGACGTTTATAGTCGGCATTACCATTTTCAACAGCATCAACTACTGCGTTGGCAAGGTCAATACCACCATCAGCACCATTAGCCCAAACGCTAGCCAATTCAACAGGAACATCGATTTCTGCACAAAGTTCTTTAAGGGCTGCAATTTCAGCTTCTGTATCAGCAACAAATTCGTTAATAGCAACGACTGCTGGAAGACCAAATTTACGAACGTTTTCCACATGACGTTTCAAGTTTGCGAAGCCATCACGAACAGCCTGAACATTTTCTTCAGAGAGGTCAGTTTTGGCTACCCCACCGTGCATTTTGAGGGCACGAAGTGTCGCAACAATAACAACGGCATCAGGAGTTGTTGGGAGGTTTGGAGTCTTGATATCAAGGAATTTTTCAGCACCAAGGTCAGCACCGAAACCTGCTTCAGTAATCGTATAATCAGCCAAACGAAGAGCTGTAGCTGTAGCTAGAACTGAGTTACATCCGTGAGCGATATTGGCAAATGGACCACCGTGTACCAAGGCTGGTGTTCCATAAATTGTCTGTACCAAGTTTGGTTTGATGGCATCTTTAAGAATAAGGGTAAGCGCACCTTCAATTTCAAGATCACGTACATAAACTGGTGTACGGTCATAACGGTAGGCAACTACAATGTTAGCCAAACGTTCTTTAAGGTCATTAATATCAGTAGCCAAGCAAAGAATCGCCATGATTTCAGACGCAACAGTAATATCAAAACCATCTTCACGTGGAATACCATTAAGTGGTCCGCCAAGACCAACGTTTACATGACGAAGCGCACGGTCATTAAGGTCAACCACACGTTTCCAAATGATACGACGTTGGTCAATGCCGAGAGCATTCCCTTGGTGAATATGATTGTCAAGAAGGGCTGATAAAGCATTATTTGCTGTAGTAATAGCGTGCATATCCCCTGTGAAGTGGAGGTTGATATCTTCCATCGGAAGCACTTGAGCGTAACCACCACCTGCAGCACCACCTTTGATTCCCATAACCGGACCAAGTGATGGTTCACGAAGGGCAATCATTGTTTTCTTACCAATTTTGTTAAGAGCATCTGCAAGACCAATTGACATGGTTGATTTCCCTTCACCAGCTGGTGTTGGGTTGATAGCTGTCACCAAAATCAATTTTCCTGGCTTATTGTCTTTGACAGCATTGATTTTATCAAATGACAATTTTGCCTTATATTTTCCGTAGAGTTCCAAATCGTCAAAGCCGATTCCAACTTTTTCAACTACTTCTGTGATTGGTTTTAATTCTACACTTTGAGCAATTTCGATATCTGTTTTCATGAGACACTCCTCTATATTTTTCTAGAATCTATTATATCAGAGTTTGATAAAAAACGCATTATTTTTGGTTAATTACTTTTCAATGTTCGGTTTTTGTTTTGTTATAAATCGTTATAACTTTAATTTATAGGGGTACGCCTCAAAAATACTTACTTTTTATTTACTAAAGACCCAATTTTTAGTACAATACTACTATGAAAATTTTGATTACATCGGGTGGTACCACTGAAAAGATTGATGCTGTACGTGGAATCACAAACCATTCAACAGGTTATCTAGGAAAGGAAATCGCTGAACTTTTCTTGGCTAAGGGTCACCAAGTAACCTTAGTAACGACCAAGACAGCGGTTAAACCAGAACCGAAAGAAAATCTAAAGATTACAGAAATTACGAACGTAGAAAGTCTTCTCAAAAAGATGGAGCCACTCGTCAAAGAGCACGATGTTCTTATACATAGTATGGCAGTCTCTGATTATACTCCTATTTATATGACGGATTTTGCTGAACTGGAGGACACCGAAGATCTCGCTCAATTCTTGCATAAATCTAACACTGAAAGCAAGATATCATCGGCTTCTGATTATCAGGTTCTTTTTCTTAAAAAAACACCGAAGGTCATTAGCCTCGTCAAACAATGGAATCCTGATATTCAATTGATTGGCTTCAAACTTTTGGTTAATGTAAGTAAAGAAGAGCTTTTTGAGGTTGCTCGTGCAAGTCTGAAACACAACAAAGCTGATATTATTGTTGCCAACGACTTGAGTGACATTACTCCAAATCAGCATATTGCCTATCTTGTTGACGAAAAAAACGAGGAGAAAGTTACGACTAAATCTGCGATTGCTCGAGCCTTATTTGAAAGGATATGCCATGACTAAACGTATCATCCTTGCTGTTTCAGGATCAATATCTGCCTATAAAGCAGCTGATCTAACAAGTAGGTTAAAGAAAAAAGGTTATGACGTTCACGTCATTATGACTGAAGCTGCTCAAGCCTTTATCACCCCTCTGACACTTCAAGTTCTCTCGAAGAACCCCGTTCACACTGATGTCATGGAAGAAAAATTAGCTGAACGTATTAATCATATTGACTTAGGAAAAGAAGCTGACCTCTTTATTGTAGTTCCAGCTTCAGCAAATACCATTGCCAAATTAGCACATGGTATGGCCGATAATATGCTTACTGCTACTGCTTTAGCTTTACCTAGCACTACCCCAAAACTAATTGCCCCTGCAATGAATACGAAAATGTATGAAAATCCACTGACTAGGAAAAATTTAGATACTTTGCATGACCTTGGCTACCAAGAAATTCTTCCAAAATCAGGTTTACTGGCTTGTGGAGATACGGGACGCGGTGCCTTAGCTGATATCGATGACATTATTGAATCCATTAACAATGCTTTAACAAAATAGCCTTGTAGAGAATAAAAAGGAGTTTATGATGAATAAGAAAAATAAAGCAAACCAAACAGCGCAGTTAGCGCTCTTGATAGCGACTATGGTTGTTATCGAAGTACTTAGTCAAACCATCTTTGCCGCTTTTGTACTTCCAATTAAACCAACCCTAACGCACATCCCAGTTATTATTGCTAGTATCGTCTATGGTCCTAAAATTGGAGCCTATTTGGGTGGTTTCATGGGAATTATGAGTATTGTTCGTAATACAATCATTTATACGGTTAGTAGCTATCTCTTTAGTCCCTTTGTTGAAGGGGGAACTTGGGCATCTGCAGTCATTGCCATCGTCCCTCGCATCCTAATCGGTATTTTCCCTTACTTTGTCTACAAGTTACTTCAAAACCGTCTAGGTTTGACTCTATCTGGGGTTTTAGGTGCTTTCACAAATACATTTTTCGTACTTATTGGCATCTACTTCTTAATCCCTAACTTCTACACAGCGGGTGGAAAAACACTAATGGCAACCATTTTCACAACAAATTCGATTGCTGAAATGATTATCGCTGGTCTGTTAACTCTAAGTATCACACCAGTGTTACTGCGATTGAAAAAATAAAGAAAAAACATGGTAATTACCATGTTTTTTTTCTTTAATTATGGTATAATGTAAGCGTTTAAAAATATAAAGGAGATTGCTATGTCTTACACTGAAAATTATCAAAAATGGCTCGACTTTGCTGAATTGCCTGCTTACCTTCGTGATGAGTTGGTCGCAATGGATGAAAAAACGAAAGAAGATGCCTTCTATACCAACCTTGAATTCGGTACAGCTGGTATGCGTGGATTGATTGGTGCCGGTACTAACCGCATTAACATTTACGTTGTTCGCCAAGCAACTGAAGGTTTGGCCCAATTGATTGACTCAAAAGGGGAAGAAGCTAAAAAACGTGGTGTTGCTATTGCTTATGATAGCCGTCACTTCTCTCCAGAGTTTGCTTTTGAATCTGCTCAAGTTTTGGCTGCACACGGTATCAAATCTTATGTATTTGAAAGCCTACGTCCAACACCTGAATTGTCATTTGCTGTTCGTCATCTCCACACATTTGCTGGTATCATGGTAACAGCTAGCCACAACCCTGCTCCGTTTAATGGATACAAGGTTTATGGTGAAGACGGTGGACAAATGCCACCTGCAGATGCCGATGCTTTGACAGATTACATCCGTGCTATCGAAAATCCTTTCACTGTACAATTGGCTGACCTTGAAGAAAGCAAAGCTAACGGCTTGATTGAAGTTATCGGTGAAAATGTCGACGCTGAATACTTGAAAGAAGTGAAAGGTGTTAACATCAACCAAGACTTGATCAATGAATACGGTCGTGACATGAAGATTGTCTACACTCCACTTCATGGTACCGGCGAAATGTTGGCTCGTCGTGCCCTTGCCCAAGCTGGATTTGAAGCAGTTCAAGTTGTTGAAGCTCAAGCCGTTCCAGATGCTGACTTCTCAACTGTTAAATCTCCAAACCCTGAAAGCCAAGCTGCCTTTGCTCTTGCTGAAGAACTTGGTCGCAAAGTAGACGCTGATGTATTGGTTGCAACTGACCCAGATGCTGACCGCCTTGGTGTTGAAATCCGCCAACCAGATGGTTCTTACCTCAACCTTTCTGGTAACCAAATCGGAGCTATCATTGCTAAATATATTCTTGAAGCTCACAAAACAGCTGGTACCCTTCCTGCCAATGCTGCCCTCTGTAAATCAATCGTATCAACTGAGTTGGTTACTAAGATTGCAGAAAGCTACGGCGCAACTATGTTTAACGTCTTGACTGGTTTCAAATTTATCGGTGAAAAAATCCATGAATTTGAAACACAACATAACCACACTTACATGCTCGGTTTCGAAGAAAGCTTCGGTTATCTTATCAAACCATTTGTACGTGACAAAGACGCTATCCAAGCAGTACTTATCGTTGCTGAAATCGCAGCTTACTACCGCTCACGTGGTATGACTTTGGCAGACGGTATCGAAGAAATTTACAAACAATACGGTTACTTCGCAGAAAAAACAATCTCTGTTACCCTTTCAGGTGTTGATGGTGCTGCTGAAATCAAGAAAATCATGGATAAATTCCGTGGCAATGCTCCTAAACAATTCAACAACACAGATATTGCTAAGACTGAAGACTTCTTGGAACAAACAGCTACTACTGCTGACGGCGTTGAAAAATTAACAACTCCTCCAAGTAACGTACTTAAATACATCTTGGCTGATGATTCATGGTTTGCCGTTCGTCCTTCAGGTACAGAACCAAAAATCAAATTCTACATTGCTACAGTTGGTGAATCTGAAGCAGATGCTAAAGAAAAAATTGCTAACATCGAAGCAGAAATCAATGCTTTCGTAGGCGAATAATACTTAAGACTTAGAGCTAAGCTCTAAGTCTTTTTTATACATGACAATACTAGGATTACGTAAGCAAGTCACCTTTTTCATACTAAAACTACGAAACCACCTATAGATTGATCTATAGGGGGTATTTTTATGATTCAATTATAGAGCGCCAACTTGTGAATGATGCTTAAACAAGGAATGAGTAGCTTCATGAATATGACGAGCAGTTTCTGCATTATTCATGGTATAGAGGTGAACGCCTGCAACATCTTGAGTAACAAGGTCGACAATCTGGTCAATAGCATAGGCAAGACCTGCCGCTCTAAGTGACTCAGGATCATGTTCATACTTATCCAAAATGGCACGGAACTTACGTGGCAAATGGATATTTTCACAAGTCTTAAGCAAACGTAGAGCTTGGTTACG
This sequence comes from Streptococcus sp. HMSC10E12, assembly GCF_001807855.1. NCBI lineage: Bacteria > Bacillati > Bacillota > Bacilli > Lactobacillales > Streptococcaceae > Streptococcus > Streptococcus sp. HMSC10E12. The sequence goes on along the minus strand of NZ_KV791087.1, from coordinate 213,994 downwards.
ATTCAAGATAGGCATAATTCCAGCATGAATTGGTACGTCAATGCCAGCCAAGGTACATTTATCTTGAAAATCATAGAAACGCTCATTATCAAAGAAGAGTTGGGTTACAAGGCTAGAACAACCTGCATCAACCTTTTTCTTGAGGTTTTGGATATCAGAGATTTGATTTGCTGAATCGGGATGCCCTTCAGGATAGCAGGCACCGATGATATCAAATTGAGGAGCTTGGTCCTTGATAAACTCAATCAAATCAGTTGCATATCTAAAATCTTTAAGAGGTTCAACACCTGGGATAATATCGCCACGTAGGGCTAAGATACGGTGTACACCAACAGCATCCAAGTCACGTAAGGTATCAGCAACCTTTTCTTTACTCAAATAGATAGCTGGAAGGTGAGCAATCGTTGGGATAGCTAGGTCATTTTGAATATGATCTGCCAAAGGAACCGTCGTCTCTTTGATATTATATTTGTTATTACTAGCTGTCACACTGATAAAGTGTGGGGCCAATCCTTGCATATCCTCGAGGGCACGTAGAATTTTTTCATTACCCACTGCTGGGTTGGGTGGAAATACTTCAAAAGAGAGTGATGGTGTTTGGCTTGTCATATTTTATACCTTCTTCTTTTTAGATTTTTGTTAAGACAAAAGCAGTTTTAAGTGCCTACTGACTTCATAAGTAGCGTACACTTGTTAATCATAGCCTGCTTGCAAAAATCTTTAGAATATTATTAGCTATTGAAAACCTTCTACACTTAAGGAAGAAGGTCTTCAACGTATGATAACTTCTGCTTACAAGTTTTCGCGAGCTGCTTTTGCAGCTTCTACAAGCTTGATTAAGCTTTCTTTAGTTTCTTTGATTCCGCGAGTCTTCAAACCACAGTCAGGGTTAATCCAGACTTTACCACTTGGTACTTTAGCCAAGATTGCTTCGATAGTGTGGTCAATTTCACCGTCTTGTGGGACACGTGGTGAGTGGATATCGTAAACCCCAGGTCCAACTTCTGTTTGGAAGTTTTGTGCTTTAAGTTCATCCAAGATTTCAAGATTTGAACGACTAGCTTCAAATGAGATAACGTCAGCATCCAAGTTGTCGATGGCTGGAATGATATCTGTAAATTCTGAGTAACACATGTGAGTGTGGATTTGTGTGTCTGGTGCTACAGTTGAGTGTACCAAACGGAAAGCTGGAATTGCCCAGTCGAGGTAATCCTCATACCAGTCACTACGACGGAGTGGCAATTTTTCACGAAGAGCAGCTTCGTCAATTTGGATAATTTTAACGCCTGCAGCCTCAAGGTCAAGGACTTCATCTTTGATTGCAAGAGCAATTTGAAGAGTTGAATCCTTGATAGAGATGTCCTCACGTGGGAATGACCAGTTAAGGATAGTAACAGGTCCAGTCAACATACCTTTAACAGGTTTGTCAGTACGGCTTTGTGCGTAGCTAGACCATTTCACAGTGATTGGGTTAAGACGAGTCACATCACCCCAAATGATTGGTGGTTTAACCCCACGCATACCGTATGATTGCACCCAACCGTTTTTAGAGAAGAGGTAACCTGACAAGTTTTGACCGAAGTATTCAACCATGTCGTTACGTTCGAATTCACCGTGTACAAGTACGTCAAATCCAACTTCTTCTTGCCATTTAATCCATTCATCAGTGATTTCAGCAAGGAAAGCATCGTATTCTTCTTGTGACAATTCATTCTTACGGAAAGCCAAACGTTTCGCACGAACTTCCTTAGTTTGAGGGAATGAACCGATAGTTGTTGTTGGAAGCAATGGAAGTTTGAAAGCATCTTTTTGAATCGCTTCACGTTCTGCAAATGCTGGCAAACGAGTGTAATCAGCTTCAGTCAAGCCTGCAATACGGGCACGAAGTTCAGCATTTTCACCAACACGCTCAGTCGCAAAGAGTTCTTTGTTGGCAGCAAGGGCTTCTGCACCTTGACCATTGCGGATAGCATCCAAATCACGCAATTCGTCCAATTTTTCAACCGCAAAAGCAAAGTGGTTCAAGATAGCTGGTTCAAATTCTTCGTTAGCAGTTGTAAATGGTACATGAAGAAGTGAACAAGATGTTGTCAAAACAACATTTTCAGCTGGCACTTGTTCAAGAATTGCAAGACTCTTCTCGTAGTTGTTACGCCAGATGTTTTTACCATTGACGATACCGGCATAGAGAGTCTTATCAGCTGGGAAACCACCTTTAACCAATTCAAGTGTTTTCTTACCTTCAACAAAGTCAAGACCAATACCATCAACTGGCAAGTTCACAAGATCGTTGTAGACATCACGAACATCACCAAAGTAAGTTTGAATCAAGACTTCAAGACCTTTTTTATCAGCCAAGAGTTTGTTGTAGAGATTCAAGAAGAGAGCTTTTTCTTCAGCTGTCAAATCTTTAACAAGGGCTGGCTCATCGAGTTGAATACGTGTAGCACCAAGCTCTGCCAATTTTGCAAAGACTTCTTGGTAAGCTGCCACAAAGCTGTCTACAAAGTCTTCTGCTTTCACACCATCTTCAAAGTCAGATAATTGAAGGAAAGTGAATGGTCCAACGACAACTGGACGTGTGTTAAGTCCCAATTCTTTAGCTTCTTGGTACTCATCAAAAATCTTGTGACCAGCAAGTTTAACTTCTGTTGTTTTTTCAAATTTAGGAACGATGTAATGGTAGTTAGTGTTAAACCATTTTTTCATAGGAAGGGCACGTACATCCCCTTTTTCACCTTGGTAACCACGCGCCAAAGCAAAGTAACGTTCAAGATCTGTCAAATCCAAGTTTTGAACAGATTCAGGTACGACGTTGAAAAGGAAAGCTGCATCAAGGAAGTTATCGTAATGTGAGAAATCATTTGAAGGAATTTCACTGATACCCTTCTCTTTAACAATATTCCAGTGTTTTGCACGCAAGTCTTTGGCTGCTGTTAAAAGTTCATCTGCAGTAATTTCATTTCTAAAGTATTTTTCTGTTGTAAATTTTAATTCGCGGAATTCACCCAAACGTGGGAAACCAATGATAGTAGTTGACATCTTGTGTCCTCCTCTTTGTTGTTGAACTTATCTTACCAAAGAAACGGGTGGCTGTATAATTGCTATTAGTTTTCTCTATATATAGTTTTTGACTATAACCTTATAAAATAAAGGGTTTCTAGCTACCGTTATCTCCTTTTGTTTAGATATTGTTATAGCTAATAACTATATATCAACCAGATAAATCCTTTTTTATAACAAAAAAGCCCTAGACTTTTGTCTAGAGACTCTATTATTTACTAGGATTAGGACACTAAGCTCTATAAGTGCTCAGTACTTTCTCTTGAAGCCAAGATGATGTATAAGACATATTCTCACTATTGTAACTATTCCAGATAAAATAACCAAAAACTACCAATACTAATAAGAAACAAATTCCTAATACGGCTAACCAGATGATTTGTTTCTTTAAGCTATCATACTCACTCATATAGCCATTATGGATTTTAATGAGTTCATTTCTTTTTTTGTTACTTGACTCTTTAGCAATGGCAATTTCTAGCTCATACATTTGATGCTTCCATGAATTCTTAGAAGTGCCTTTTTTCATTTTATGGTTTGAAAGACTGCTGTTGCCTTTCTCAAAGTTATTTTTTTCAGTCATATTTCCCTCTAAAATCTTCTTTTAGTCCCTATCATTATAACATATGTAAAACTATCTGAAAAGTTCATTTTTGGTTAGAATTTTGAGAAAGAGAATTAAAACATGAAAAAGAACCAGAGGGAAACTTCTTATGTTATACTCTAAGTATGCATAAGAAAACTGTTATTGATTTTAAAGAACTTGGTGTCAGACAAATTTTTACAGACGCCATTAAAGAACTAAAAACAAAGAACATTAAGGAAGTTAAGCATCTCTTAGCTGAAGTCGAAGCCTATCAAAATAAGGGCTATTATGCAGTAGGTTATGTTTCCTATGAAGCTGCCCCTGCCTTCGAGACAAAATTTCAGGTTATTGATGGTCCATTAATGTCAGAGTATCTCCTCTACTTCACTATTCATGAAACTGTTCAAACAGAGCCTATTCCACTTGCTTATGAGCCAATTACCTTACCAAAATCTTGGCTAGAGCTAACTTCTGCAGAGGAATACAAGGCTGCTATTGAGCAAATACACCACCATATTCGACAAGGTGATACTTATCAGGTCAATTATACTGTTCAACTCCAACAGAAGCTGACAGCTGATCCCTTTGCCATCTATAACCGATTGGTTGTTGAGCAAAATGCACATTACAATGCCTTTATTCAGCACGATGATGTTTCTATCATTTCCATAAGTCCAGAACTCTTCTTTAAAAAAGATGGTGATAGATTGATTACTCGTCCTATGAAAGGTACCACCAATCGTGGTTTGACAACTGAAACTGACCTCGAACGAGCACAATGGCTAGCTCAGGATCAGAAAAATCGCTCTGAAAATATGATGATTGTCGATCTGCTTAGAAATGACATGAATCGTATTTCAAAAATAGGAAGTGAAAATGTCAAGAGCCTTTGCCAAGTTGAACAATACTCTACGGTTTGGCAAATGACTTCGACTATTGAGACGCAACTCCTACCAAATAGTCGTTTAAGCGATGTCTTCCAAGCCCTTTTTCCATGCGGATCGATTACAGGGGCCCCAAAAATAGCAACCATGGAGATTATTAAGAAGGTAGAAAAACAGCCTCGAGGTCTCTATTGTGGAGCAATTGGTATCTTGGTGCCAAAGGGACCTAGTATTTTCAACGTGGCTATTCGGACACTACAAATGGAAGGAACCAAGGCTATCTACGGTGTTGGAGGAGGTATTACATGGGACAGCAACTGGGAAGCTGAATATGAAGAAACCAAGCAAAAAGCTGCCGTTTTATACCGTCAGAACTCAAGATTTGATCTCATTTCAACTGGTCGTGTCCATCAAGGAAAACTGCTATTTCTTGAGGAGCATATGAAACGCTTGCAAGAGAGCAGTCGCTACTTTGACTATCCTTTCAATGCAGAAAAAGCTCACTATCAAGTCGAAGCACTGTGCCAATCACTAGACCTTGACAAAGACTACCGTCTTAAAATGTCACTTGCAAAAGATGGTGAACTGAAGTTTGAACATACCCAATTAACAAACTTATCCAATGACTTCTGCCAAGCAAGGTTAGTTGAGCAAAGGCATCCGTTGGATAGACCCTATACCTTCTTCAAAACAAGTTACCGTCCTCACCTTAGTATCGAACCTCACGAACAAATCTATTATAATCATGAGGGGCAACTCCTAGAAACCTCTATCGGTAACATTGTGCTTAAAATCGAGGACCAACTCTACACACCACCCGTTCACCTCGGTCTCTTAAATGGCATCTACAGACAAAGACTTATTGCTGATAATAAGCTTAAAGAAAAGGTCTTGACCGTAAAAGATATGGAACAGGCTCAGGCCATCTACGGATGCAATGCGGTGAGAGGCTTGTATGAATTGAAGGTGGAAGGATAGAATTATATTTAACGAAAAAATACAAGTTTTTTGTTCTCCCCTACTCTTGCTAAAGACAAAAGAAACTTCAATATTCTATTGGTAAAAAATCAACAATTTAATAGTAAAATAAAGTATAATACTTACTGATAGTTATTCAGTTATCGTGACTGTAATGATAAGCTTTTTGGCTTATAATTTACTAGCCTTAAAATTCGGTAATAATTTAGAAAGGATACAAACCTTAAATGAAAAAATTTAAAGGCTTGACTTCTGCTGAAGTTCAAGCAAGTAAAAACGCCCATGGCGATAATAGGCTTTCTAGTAAAGAGGCTAACTCGCTCCTCTCAATCTTTATCGAAGCCTTCCAAGATCAATGGATTCTTATCCTCTTGGCTGCCTTAGGATTAAAAATCATCTTCAACTTTGTTGGAATGATTTTCCCTTCTATTGGTGAAGCTAATTGGTACGAGGCTATCTCACTAATTTTCGCCATTTTGATGTCTACAGGATTCTCAGCAGTCTCACAATACCGAAATGAGCAAAAATTCAACACTCTTCAAGAAGAGGCTTCGAAAACTAATGCTAAAGTTTATCGTGATGGTAAACTTAAAGAGGTTCTCGTTGATGATATTGTAAAAGGTGATCAGATTCTCCTTCAATCGGGGGACAAGATTCCAGTTGATGGTATCATCTTGGAAGGTGAGTTAAAAGTCAACCAAGCTGTCCTTAATGGTGAAAGTGAAGATGCTAAAAAACTTCCTCTTGGTGATCAAAAAGAGCCAGACTCTTCGGATCTCTTTACAGAGCTCAAAGTCTTCCGTGGTACAGTTGTTACTTCGGGTGAAGCTGTTATGGAAGCTACACAAATTGGTGATAACACCGTTCTTGGAAGCATCAATACTTCTCTTCAAGAAGATAGTAAAGATTCACCATCTAAAGAGAAACTTAACAAGCTTGCTGCTAATATCGGTGTCCTCGGTTATAGTGCAGGTGCTGCATACTCAGTAATCAACCTTGTATTAGGCTTTATTGCCCTTAATAAGGCTAATAACCTCAATGGTGGCTCAATCTTCCTTCTTATCATTGAAACGATTCTCTTTGCAGTTACAATCATCATCATGGCTGTTCCAGAAGGTCTACCAATGATGTTGGCACTCGTTTCTTCAATGAACTCAGGTCGACTTTTAGCACAAAATATCTTGGTTCGCCATCCTGATACCATTGAAACAGCCGGATACATGAATATCCTCTTCAGTGATAAAACTGGTACCATCACAGAAGGTAAACTATCTGTAGTTGACTTTTTCCTTGCTGATGGAACACTTTATGCGGCTACTGGTGAAACTGATGCACCTGATTTTGACACAATGTCAGATAGCCTTAAAGCTGAAATGATTAATGGTATCGGTCTTAACAACGATGCCATGGTAGCTGATGGCAGTGCTGTTGGTAGTAATGCCACTGACCGTGCACTTCTTGATTTCCTTATTGGTCGTTCTCAACTTGATTTCGATACGAATAAAATTACTGAGAAGCAACAATTCAACTCAGCAACAAAATTCGCAAGTGTAACAACTAAGGACGGAAAAACTTACATCAAAGGTGCTCCAGAATTCATCCTAAATGACTGCTACTACTATCTTGATAAAGATGGTAATAAACAAAACTTTACAGATGATATTAAAGCTCGTTTCCAAGAATTGTCATTGGAACAAGCTAACCGTTCAATGCGTTTGCTTGCTATCCTAAATACAGATGGTAATGATAAAGTCTTGATTGGTATCGTATGTATCCGTGATAACGTTCGTTCTTCAATTAAACAAACTGTTGAAACAATGAACCGTGCGGGTGTTCAAGTAGTTATGGTAACTGGTGACCGTAAAGAAACCGCTGTTGCTATCGCTAAAGAAGCCGGTATCGTCACTGGAGAAAATGACCTTGTCCTTACTCACGATGAACTCTCTGCCCTCTCAGATCAAGAACTTAAACAACAATTGCCTCACTTAAAAGTGGTAAGTCGTGCCCTTCCAATGGATAAAAAACGTCTTATTGAGGCAGCTCAAGACCTTGATATGGTCGCTGGTATGACAGGTGATGGGGTCAATGACTCACCTGCCCTTAAATCAGCTGATGTCGGATTCTCAATGGGTGATGGTACTGAAGTCGCACGTGAAGCTTCAGATATCGTTATCTTGAATAACTCATTGACTTCGATTGAAAAAGCCGTCCTCTATGGACGTACTATGAGTAAGTCAGTAAGTAAATTCATTATCTTCCAGTTAACCGTAAACGTGACGACTATTGCCATGTCACTTCTCTCACCACTTTTGGGTCTCAAAGAGCCATTTACAATTATCCAAATTCTCTGGATTAACCTTATCATGGATACACTTGCTGCCCTTGCATTTGGTGAAGAGCCTACGCTAGACCGTTATATGAATGAAAAACCAGTTCCTAAGAAGGCAAACATCCTTACTGGATATATGAAATCTGCTATTGGTGTAGCCAGCGTCTTCATTACTCTTGTATGTTTAGCCATTCTTAAAAATGTTGGTGGTATCCAAGACTTTATCACAAATGGAACTGGCAACTTTGAAATGGTAACAACATTCACATTTACAGTGTTTATCTATGCTGTCATCTTCAACTCACTTAACACACGTAGTAATGGATTCAATATTTTTGAACATATCGGCGAAAACAAGAAATTCTCAATTGTAATGATTTCTATTGCTGTCGTTCAAACCTTGATCATTCAATTCGGTGGTAAAGTATTTAGTACCGTTCCAATGGACGTTCAACACTATATTGTTGCACTTCTTATCGCGGTTTTGATCATCCCTGCAGATTTAATTCGAAAAGCTCTAACTAAAAACAAATAACTATCTGTATAACGTATTATAAAACTTAAAAGGATAAAAAGGATTGGGATAACTCCCAATCCTTTTTAATAATTTCCGAAGGTAATACCGTGGAAAGATCATAACATAAAAAGGCTTTAACAAGCCTTTTTGATTGATTTATTAAGTAATGCTACTTAAACTGACTAGGAGCCCCTGTATAACCTGCCCAATCCTTACTATAAAAGCGGTCGTTCAAGTTATAGTTAGGTGCGGGTGTTGGATTACTTACAAATGGATCAACAGCCTTGTCAAAGGCTACCCAACCTTTCCATCCCATATGAATGGTATCTTGCATGAAGTAAGGTTGATCTCCGTCTTTTGAGAAGTCAGCAATATTAGTGAAGCCTTGACTTTCCAATTGATAACGGATTTTAGAAACCGTAGCATCATACATTTCTTGACTTAGTCCCGTATAAGCCATCCACTTGCTATTAACAGGTGGGATGACAAAGATAACATTAGTATTTGACTTAGCAAATTGATTTAGCACCAACTGCAGGTCACCGTATTCTTGTGAAACTTCATACGAAAGATTCTTTTGGAAACCTTTAAGTTTACCAATCTTTTTAGCCAAACGTTTCTTATAGAAACGGTCATCGATACCAAAGTCGTTTGACTTGGTATGAGCTTCTGCATCTCTTACGGCAACCTGGTCAAGTGCCTCGTAAGAGAGCTTATCTGGCAACTCTTTAAGATAAGGAAGAACCTTCTTGTCGTAATTTGCATTATTTGATGCTGCAAAAGGACTGAACAAGGCATCTTCTCGCTTATTAAGCTCTGCCATAATTTGAATATAAGTCTTATCAAGAGAATTTAAATCTTGCCCATTAGCCACTTTAGAAAGTTGAGATTTCATAGTAATCTCAGGTTTCATCTCTAAGATGCGCTGAGCTGCATACTGAGAATTTGCATCCGTCTGATTTTGACTTAAGAAACTACTAAGTTGGTCGTTATTGTAGAACTGCTGGAAAGCCGCAGAATTGTAACCTTTTTTAGTAAACCACTGTGGTGACAAGACATAGACTGCTGTCCCATTTTTCAATTCGGGAAGCATTTGTTGCATTCCCAAATATTGGTTTAGAGAGGCAGCCCCACGTTGTCCAATAAAATATGGGCGATAGTTACGGTCGTATTTTTCAGCTAAAACAGCTGGATGAAGGGCATCAAAACGCAACCACTCACTAGACCCAAAGAAAGGGACAAATCGATGATTCTTATCAGAAAGAGCTGTCGTCTTATTAATACGGCTCTTAAAGTTCTCAGTTGTCAAGGTTACTGCGTTACGTTTTTCAACCTCATAACTATGTTTTCTGCCTTGAGGGTAGGAAAAAATAACTACTACTACCAAGACTAAGGCACAAATTATAGGGCCAAAAATTTGCCATAAACGCTTAAGCATTGCGAAGCTCCGTTACCCCTTCAACAATCTTATTAGCTGTGTTCCAGTCATCACGACCAAATTCTGAAACTGGCACACGAATATCGAAACGTGATTCCAATTCAACGATAAGCTCAACTGTCCCCATTGAATCGAGAACACCAGCATCGAAAAGGTCTTCGTCCATCATGTCTGAAACATCTTCCATGAAGAGTTCATCAATAATTTCAATAACTTCTGATTTTACATCCATTTTTATAATTCCTTTACTTATTTTTTAGTGAACCAGAGGTCATTCAAGAATCCAGAGAAAATCAAGAATGACAACATAACAGTGTTAAATGTAATAAAGATTCCCAAAGCCTTCGTCCATTTATTTTCAGGAAGTGGCTCAAGACCAGCTTTCTTACGCTCTTTATTAATGGTCTTCTTCTTACGTAACCAGGCATCATTGATTCCTAGACCAATACCATGGAAAATACCATAAGCAATATAGTACCAAGTAACTCCATGCCAGAATCCCATAACCATCATATTAATGACATAGGCCACATTTGATGTCGTGTTACGGTTTTTGAAAACCTTGTTTCGCATCAAAACCATAACCAAACGCATAAAGACAAAGTCACGGAACCAGAAAGACAAGCTCATATGCCAACGATTCCAAAATTCTTTCAAGTCTCGTGAGATGAAAGGTTTGTCAAAGTTGATTGGGCTCTTAATCCCCATAAGGTTTGATGCTGCCAAGGCAAACATCGAGTAACCCGCAAAGTCAAAGAAGAGATCAAAACCGAAAACATACATGACACCAAGTGTTGGTAAATTAAAGATACCACCCTGAGCCAAAGCTTGCGCTTTCAGTGAAGGCAAGAGCATACTTCCGAAAATCTGAGCCAAAACAAACTTATAGAGGAAACCAAGCATGATATATTTTACAGCTTGCTCCAACATATTCATCAGCTCATCTCGCTCAGGAATCGCTTGGTAATCTTCGTTAAAGCGTTTGAAGCGATCAATAGGACCACTCGTAAAGGTTGGCATAAAGAGCATGAATCGGAGAAATTCTCCAAGTGTAAACTCTTTAAGGACACCATCCCGCATCTCGATAATCATACCAACTGATCGGAAGGTCAAGTAAGAAATACCAAGAAAGTTTAAGACTGACTGAGTACCATTTATCGCAGGCTCTACCTTAACAAAAATCAAGGGAAGGACTACAAGAAATGAGTGTAAATAGAAAACCCATTTATTGTCCTTTTTACTGCGGTAATGTTTGTAGGAATAAACCCAGATGATTTGCCAAACGATATAGAAGAGTAAGGCTAGTAATTGGCTAGCATGTGTTCCTGTCAGAGCAAGAACAATAAAGGCTAGACTGACCAAACACTCATAAATTGCAAAACGCTTTTTAAAGAAGAGACCCACAAAGATTGGCAATAGAGCTAATCCAAGATAGATAAAATAGAAGGGATTACCGTAGGCTTCTAAATGGGGGAGCTGTTTCAAGAAGTCAATCATCGGTTGTTAACCTCACTGATAAGACCCTTGATATCGATTTTCCCATTTGGTGTTAAAGGCAAGCTCTCACGATAGAGGAACTTAGTAGGCATCATGTAAGACATCATGATATCTTCTAAGTCTGCCTTAATCGCCTTGGTGATATCAATTTCACGTTCAAACTGCTCACGAACACCATCCTTAAGAATCACATAAGCCAAGAGGTTCTGAACCTTATGGTCTTTATTGTAACGTGGCACAGCTACTGCTGAATCAATATACTTAGACTTATTAAGGTTTTGTGAAACATCCTCTAGCTCAATACGGAAACCATTAAATTTAATCTGGAAGTCCATACGACCACCGTAAAGAAGGAGACCTTCATCAGTCATCGTTCCTACATCACCAGTATGGTAAGCAGGAAGGCCATTAAACTCGAAGAAGGCTTCCGCAGTCTTTTCAGGATTGTTCATATATCCTTTTGAAACTGCTGGTCCTGATACGATGATTTCACCCTGTTGACCATTTGGAAGGATATTGCCATCCTCATCGATAATATAAGTCGGTGAATCTTCCTTGGTATAACCAATCGGCAAACGCTTAAGGTTAGCCAGCATCTCATCAGTTACTGCTACTGCTGATAAGGCGACAGTTGCTTCAGTTGGTCCGTAAGCATTGATAATACGTGCTTCTGGGAAACGTTGGCGAAGCTTTTGAGCAGTCTTGACAGTCAACTCTTCTCCGTCAAAATAGAAATGCGTAATTTCTGGCATCTTCTCTGAATTGAAGTCTTCAGACAACATTGCCATATCTGCAAAAGATGGTGTTGATGTCCAAATGGCAATTGGAAGTGAGAAGATCGTTTCAAAGAGCTTCTTGAAGTCCTGTGTAATAGCTGAAGGAAGAGCATAAAGTGTTCCTCCAAGTGCCAATGTAGGTGCCCAGTACATTACCGATAGGTCAAATGAATAAGGCGGTTGAGCCAGCATTTGTGGACGTTTTGGAGTCGCAAATTCCTTATCCGTAATCATCCAGTTGGTGAAACTAAGGAGATTATTGTGTGAAATTTGGACCCCTTTAGGCTTACCTGTAGTTCCTGATGTGAAGATGATGTAATAAGTATCATCCCCCTTAACAGGATGAGTCACTTCGTAGCTAGTCTTGCTTTCAAAAGCTGTTGTCACTTGATCCAATGTTAGAATTGGAGCTTGGACTTCCTCAAGTGGGAAGTCATTGATAGCAATAATCAGACTAGGCTCTGCTACTTCAACGATAGCCGTCACGCGCTCAAGAGCTGAGTGACTATCAATTGGAATATAAGCGTGACCAGATTTAGTCAAAGCGACAAAAGTTGCCAACATTTCATACTCTTGACCGCCATAAACCACAACAGGTGATTTTTCTGGAATATCAAGACTATCAATCTTGGCAGCTAGGCTATCCGAGTCAGCTTTTAAGTCACCGTAAGTGTGAACTTCCCCTAAAATATTGTAAACAGGAAAGTCAGGTTGTGATTGAGCAAACTGCTCAATCGTTTCGATCATATCTTTAATTTTTGTATTCGTCATTATTCTTCCTAAAATTCGTTATAGATAAAATTACCTTGACCTTGTCCTAGGTAATTGTAGAGATAAATTAGGGCCATAAAAATGGCGAAATAAAGCAAGGTTTGTCCTAAAAACACTAGGACGTTTTTATGTTTTAACATTCTAATTTTCGATACCTTTTTTTATATAATATCCTCTTTAGTTTACCATCTTATCAGTATTTTTTCCAATAAAAAAGAAAAAATAACTAAATTTCATTTCTTTTTCATTAATAAGCTTCCGTGATAAATGATTGGCTAAAATCATAAAAAACAGAGCTTAAAAGCTCTGTCGGATTTAACTATTTTGTGTCTTTTGGGCCGTCTGCATACGATAGTACATTCCCTTAGCTTGCATCAGTTGTTCATGGGTTCCGTGTTCAACGATATCTCCATTATTCATGACCAAAATAAGGTCCGCATTCTCTATGGTAGATAATCGATGGGCAATGATGAAACTTGTTCGACATTTCATTAATTTAGCGAAGGCCTCTTGAATGAGAAGCTCTGTACGAGTATCGATACTAGAAGTGGCTTCATCCAAAATTAAGATTTTAGGCACATTGACAAATATGCGAGCAATGGTCAAAAGCTGACGTTGTCCCTGAGAAAGGGATTGCCCCGCATCATTCAAGTAGGTGTCGTAGCCTTGAGGCAACTGCTGAATAAAGAAATCAGCATTGGCAGCCTTGGCCGCTGCTATGACTTCTTCACGACTGGCTTCTGGATTTCCATAGGCAATATTATCATGAATAGTGCCGACCTCAAGCCAAGTTTCCTGCAAAACCATCCCAATCTGTTTCCGAAGACTCTCACGAGTATAATCTGTAATAGGTCTACCGTCCAGTAGAATGTTCCCCTTATCCAAATCATAGAAACGCATAAGTAGGTTAATCAAGGTAGATTTCCCCGCTCCTGTTGGACCAACAATGGCAACAGTACTTGCGGCAGGGATATCAATGCTCAAATCCTTGATAAGAGGTTTATTAGGCAAATAGCCAAATTGGACATGGTCAAATTGAAAACGTCCCTGCACATCTGCTTCTTCCAAGACCGCCTTACCTGTTTCTGTTATTTCCTCTTCATCCAATATCATATAAAGGCGATCAGCACAGGCCAAAGCACTTTGAAGTTCAGATAGAACAGATGAGATATCATTAAAAGGTTTGGTATACTGGGTGACATAATTTAGGAAGGTAGTCAATTGTCCCACTGTAAATGCGCCACCTGACATGATACGATAGGCTCCAACACCTGCAATGAGAGCATAAATCAGACTATTAACAAAGCGTGTAGCTGGGTTAACCGCTGACGAATAAAAGATGGCTCCCTGTGAATAATCAGCATACTTACCATTGACGTCTTTAAAACTCCTAACCATCTGGTCTTGAGCATTTAAACTCTGTACTAAGGCTTCTTGAGTCAAACTTTCCTCAATCAACTGAGTCTGCATGCCACGCCATTTGGTTTGATTGCGATAGAGTTGATAGCTCTTCTTGGCGATAAAACGTGCCACAAGCATTGACAGGGGTGTCATCACTAGAACTAAGAGCATCATGAACCAGTCCAAACGAGCCATGGTAATTATAATAACAAATATGGTCAAAAGCCCGACGAAAAATTGGTTAAAGACCATGAGAAGTCCGTTATTTAATTGGTCACTATCTGTAGTCACACGGCTAACCATATCTCCAGTTCCTTGACGGTCAAGGTAACTGAGAGGCATGGCATGAATTTTCAGCATGACTCTCTCACGTAAACTTTCACTATAAGAATAAATCAAACGGTTATAAATTAAAGGATTTAGCCACTGAATCGCACTATTGGCTATGACAACTACAAGCATCTGACATATTAAACGTGACATCAAAAGAACGGCATTCATCTTAAGAACAGCATCAACTGCATCACCAATTAAGATAGGTAAGTAAACCGTTAAGGCAACTTGAATAATGGTCCCAACAGTTGCTAAGGCAAAGAGGTAACGCTGGCTTAAGATATCTCTGCTTAAACGTTTAAGCGTTGATTTATTATTTCTAGCCCTCATCAGCGACCTCCTTTTGGTGTTGAGAATAATGAATGTCTTGATAGAGTTTATTAGTGTTAAGCAATGCTTCATGATTTCCCAAGCCAACTTGATGCCCCTTATCAAGCACCAAAATTTGATCAACAGCTTTTAGACTATTCGTTCTTTGCGAAATAATAATCAAACTCGTTGATTTAAGATTGTCTCTGATAGCCGCTAGTAGGCGACTTTCAGTCAAGTAATCTAGGGCTGAGGTGGAGTCATCCAAAATCAAGAATGGTGCTGGTCTCATCAACGCACGCGCAATAGTCAAACGTTGACGTTGACCCCCCGAAAAATTACGGCCAAATGACTCAACTGGCTCATCTAAACCAAGATCCTTGTCTTTAACAAAATCAGCAGCCTGAGCCATGTCAAGCGCATGCCACAGTTCTTGCTCACTTGGTTCGTGGTCAAGCCCTAATGACAAGTTTGAACGAATGGTTCCCCTAAATAACTCGGCTTTTTGCGGGACGTAGGCAACCCAAGAACGCCACTCTTTAAGGTTTTTTGGTGATTTTTGATCTTTGAAAATAGCTAATGAACCAATCTGAGGCTGATATAAGTTCATGATTAAGTTCACCAATGTCGATTTACCCGAACCTGTACCACCAATAATACCTAGTGACTGACCTTGAGTAAGACTGACATGAATCTCTTGGAGTGATGGCCGACTAGCCGTAGGATAAGTAAAGGTCATCTGGTCAATAGCTAGCACTGTGGAAGCCTGGCTAGAATTTCGGACTTCTAAAGGTGCCTCAATGTCCTCATCTTGGAGTTCAAAAATAGCTTGTACTCGCTTCGCTGAAATAAAGCTTTGGTTAAGATTGGTCAACATCATGGCTAATTTAAGGAGCTCCGTCAAAATTTGCAAGAGATAATTGACCAGAGCAATCAGCATACCTTGAGACAAAAGACCAGCTTGAATTTGCAGATTTCCTTGCCAAAGGATAGCAATCAAGGTCATATTAACAACCAAGAAAGTCAAAGGACTAATGAGACTTGCTATTACTCCTGTTTTGAGCTGCCACTTCTTCAAGTCTTTATTGACAGTAGTAAAGTTATCTAATTCACGCTCACCCTGATCAAAAGCCCGAATAACCCTCATACCTTCAAGTTGTTGACGCGTATTGGTAACAATCGATTCATTAATCACTCTAATCTTGACATATAAAGGATTGACGATGCGACTGGCTAGTACAATAATAAGAGTCAATACCAAGACCATGCCAAGAAACCAAAGGGTCAAGCGTGGACTGATTCGGAATGCCATAATAATGGCTCCCGTCACGATAATCGGCGCCCTCAAAAAGAGCCTCAAAAATTGATTGATGCCCGTTTGGATTTGAAAGGTATCACCAGTCAAACGTGTCACCAAACTTGACGTTCCAATCTCATCCCGCTTTTCCTTTGATAAACGCATGATTTTCGTATACAAATCATTGGTCAAACCTCGGACATAGCCAACGGCTGCTCTGGATGAAAAATACTGTGCTGAAATAGCAACGACAACCCCAATAACGGCAAGTCCGAACAAGAGAAAAATCATCATAAACAGATGATTTTGGTCTTTATTTGGAATAGTTGTGTCGACAATCCCAGCAATCACTAGGGGAACCAAAAGTTCGAAACTGGCTTCGATTAATTTAAAAACAGGTCCCAGGATACTGTCTTTGACATATCCTCTAAAATAAACTAATAATGCTTTCATTTGTCTTTCCTAAGTTTAACGTCCTTACTCTTAGAGGCGCGAGAACATACGCATCAAAAAGAGATTAAACTGTACTTCCTTAGCGTAGTAAATATTTCCGCCATTTGTATAAAGTTTTCCGCCACCATAGTACATGGCAACCGGTTGGTAATAGGTGTATGTTTGCCCGCTAGTGTTTCCTAGACTCGGAGCAACGACATTTTTAGAGTAAGCCTTTGCGAGTTCGACGGTGTTCACTCCACCATTATCAGCCACATAATCAATATAGGCCTTACCAAAATTATAGGCTTGTACTGCTGTCCAAGGATCCACCTTATGGTGGGCAGCTTCTTCCAGATTTTCCGACAGCACCGTCACCCCTTGACGAATACTTTCTTTTCGATCTGTGATGGAGTTAGTCACCCCTGTAGAACTTTCACTGGACTGCATCACGTCATCTGTCTTCCCCTTGGTTTCTGTGTAGATCATAGCCAACACCAAATCAACATTGGTTGTATTATCAATGTCGTCTTCAGCCAAAACCTCCTTAACCATGGATTCATAGGTTAAGACATGTTGAATATTGGCATGGATTCGATAACATTGGATACCTATGATGAGGACTACGACAAAAACCGCCAGACGTCTTATCCATTTAAACATATTATTTATTGATGATATCCTCGATATTTTTGATGAGAATAGAGTAGGTGCCATCAGGATTTTGAATAAATTCAACACTATCAGCATCTTGATAAACATTATTAGGCACGATTAACTCAATTCCGTTCGATAACGATAATTTTTGATTCTCCAATTTCTTAATTTGACGTGAATGGTCAATATCTGATACTGAGATAGGTTCAGGTATGGCCTCTTTGAGTTCATCAACGAAAGTCAAACGAGCCGTCAAATTATTATCAAAGAGCTGGTCCGCCAATTTTTCAGGTGACAACTCTTGATCTTCTTCCAGGTTATTAAAAATAGCTGATTTCATTTTTCCTTGGAAGTTAAAGTCATCCTGATTAAAATTCTCAGCAATCTTCTGAGCAGTATCTTCAAGCATCTTAATTGATTTTTTGACAGATTGTTCAGGCTGGACCTGCAAGAGATTTTCAGAGAAATAATTGGCAAAGCTTCCATTATGCTTGATTCGCTTTTCAATCAAATAATACTGCTTACTACTACGATTGATTACCAAAGCTTCATCAGGTGTCTGGGCCGCAGATGGCAAATTATTTTGTGACAATTGAATAGGATGCTGACTATCTCCCAAAGAATGAATCAAACTGTCCTTGAGAGCAATACGCAAGAAAGCAAAATATTCTTGCCCTTCTTTATCAAACTGAATAAAGACCAAATCATTGGTCTTTTGATCTTCAGAAATGACAAATTCTTCCTTCCAAAGTTGGGCAATCTTGACTGAGCTTTCCATCAAATCATCTCCTAAATGACTGATGAAAACATTCTCTGCATCGAAATAACCACGTTTAGCCTCATCTGAGAAAACTTTAGAGAGTTTTTTTCGAAAATACTCATCTAAGCGTGGCGTTATTTCAAGAGACCCTTCGGCTAAAACCAGCTCCGTATCATTTGGCGAAAACTGGTGAATGATAATGCGTTTAATATATAAATCTAACATAGTTTTTAATAGAGTGGGAAGGCATCTGTAAGAGCTTTAACTTCTCCACGAATGCGTTCCAAAACTTCAGGTTTATCGTGATTTTCCAAAGCTTCAACCATTAATTCAGCAATTTTACGGCTCTCAGCTTCACCCATACCACGACTTGTAATGGCTGGACTACCAACACGGATACCAGATGTCTTGAATGGAGACAATTGCTCGTAAGGAATACCATTCTTGTTCAAAGTAATATTAACTTCTTCAAGAACGTTTTGTGCAACTTTACCATTTTCAACAACTTTAGTCACATCAACCAAGAAGAGGTGATTGTTAGTTCCACCTGAGATAACACGGAAATCTGGATGTTGATTGAAAACATCCGCCATGGCAGCAGCATTCTTGATAACATTTTCACCATATTCCTTAAAGGCAGGATCAAGTGCTTCTTTAAGAGCAACAGCCTTAGCAGCAATAACGTGTTCCAATGGTCCACCTTGCAAACCAGGGAAAACCGCAGAATTCAATTTCTTAGCGATATCTTCATCATCAGTCAAAATCAAACCTCCACGAGGACCACGAAGTGTCTTGTGGGTTGTTGTTGTTGTCACATGTGCATGAGGAACTGGACTTGGATGATGACCAGAGGCTACAAGACCAGCAATGTGAGCCATATCTACCATGAGGTAGGCACCTACAGCATCAGCAATTTCACGGAATTTAGCAAAATCAATGATACGTGAGTAAGCTGAAGCCCCAGCCACGATGAGTTTTGGTTGTACTTCTTTAGCTTGAGCCAGAATAGCATCGTAATCAAGAAGTTCAGTTTCTTTATCAACGTTGTAAGCCACAAAGTTATAGGTCTTACCAGAGAAGCTAACTGGTGCACCATGTGTCAAGTGACCACCCGCTGACAAATCCATTCCCATAACCGTATCACCTGGTTGAATCAAAGACATGTAAACTGCTGCATTAGCTTGGCTACCTGAGTGAGGTTGCACATTGGCAAATTTTGCTCCAAAAAGTTCTTTGGCACGCTCAATAGCAAGTGACTCAACCACATCAATCACGTCTGTACCACCATAGTAACGTTTACCTGGATAGCCTTCTGCATACTTGTTAGTCAAGAGTGTTCCTTGAGCAGCCATTACAGCTTTAGATACCACGTTCTCAGAGGCAATCAACTCAATATTGTTTTGCTGACGTTCAGCCTCGGCATCGATGGCGTTCCATAGTTCAGGGTCAAATGCTTTGTAATCTTCTTTATCAAAAATCATAGAGGTCTCCTTTGAGGTCTAATGGGGTTCAATCAACTCACCCACATACAGTCGGAAATTATCTCACACTTCCATAGGTCTCTGTTAGTCATTTATTCTATGGTCAACTCGGGTAGAGCCGCCAATAGGTCTTCTTTTGTAATCTTCCCTTGTCTGAGAATCCTAGCAGGTGAGACCGACAAATCCAAAATTGTCGAATCTACACCTAACAAGGCATCATCATCTTGATAGCCAGTCACCTGAAAATCAAATTGGTCTCTTATTTGGTCAAAATAACGACCACTAGCCTTCCCAGACTTATTGGCTGAGGGACCAATCAAAGGCCCTTCTGCTTGAATCAGTTCTCTAGTAACAGGATGGTCTGGCAAACGGAAGCCAACCGTCGCCAATCCTGAATTAATCCACTTGGGTACTTGGTCATTAGCCTTTAAAATTATAGTCAAAGGTCCAGGCAAAAAAGCATCATAAATTTTTTTGAGATAGTCGGGCTGCTCTTTCGAATAAGACAGGATATCTTCATAAGAAGCGACATTCAAATTCATGGCTTTATCTCTAGGACGATTTTTCAGCTCATAGACATGGTTCACAGCACTCTCATCCAAAGCCTTAGCAAATAAACCATAGACAGTCTCTGTAGGAAGAACGACTGCGCCACCGTCAGACAAGATTTCTCTTAACACTTTCTTATTTTTCATCATCCATCACGACCATTCTATCTTGTCCAAATTGGTCCTTAAGGACACGCACTCGCTTATCTGGAAAATGTAGAGACAAGAGCTTTTTCAAATCCATTCCCTGCTTATAGCCGATTTCAAAGTAGAGCTTTCCACTAGGAGTCAAATACTTATATGCCTCCTCAATAATCTGTCTATAAATGGCAAGTCCCTCTTCATCAGCAAACAAGGCCATCTTTGGCTCGCTCGCCAAGACATTGACCCCAACTTCGTCCTTATCGTTTTCAGAAATATAGGGAGGGTTTGACACAATGATATCAAAACTACCAGAAATATTTTTGAAAACATCTGATTGAACAAAGCTGATGGCTACCTGATTTAGCTTAGCATTCTCCTTAGCAAGTACTAAGGCATCAGCTGACAAGTCACTAGCTGTTACTTGCCAAAGGGGGCGACTCTTTTTCAGAGATACCGAAATAGCACCACTCCCAGTTCCAATATCAAGAACCTTAAAATCTGTGCTTGGATTTTCCGCTAAAATCAAGTCCACTAGTTCTTCAGTTTCAGGACGTGGAATCAAGACACGCTCATCAACCTGAAAACGTAAACCATGAAAGTCTTCATAGCCCAAGATATACTGGGCAGGCTTGTGATTCTTTAGTTGGCTAAATACATGAGCTAATAGCTCAGCATCTTCCTCTGAAACTTCCTGACGCAATTGAAGAACAAAATGAGTCAAGTCCCACTGCTTCAAACCACGATAAACAAAGGAAAGGGCCTCTGGCTCTTCTCCAACTGCCTCAAGCTGCTTCTCATAGTCAGCCAGAACATCCGCTAGAATCATTTGTTAAGCTCTTCCAATTTTTGAGTTTGATCGTAAAGAACAAGAGCATCAATGACTTCATCCATTTTCCCAGCCAAAATCGTATCTAATTTTTGAAGGGTCAAACCAATACGGTGATCCGTTACACGGTTTTGTGGGAAGTTGTAAGTACGGATACGTTCTGAACGGTCCCCTGTACCAACAGTAGATTTACGCTCAGCATCTTGTTCATCTTGAGCGATTTGTGCAAAGTGGTCCGCAACACGCGCACGGATAATCTTCATGGCTTTATCACGGTTCTTCTGTTGCGTACGTTCTTCTTGCATCTCTACTTTGATTCCAGTAGGAATGTGAACCATACGAACCGCAGTCGCAACCTTATTGACGTTCTGACCACCAGCACCAGATGCGTGATAGATATCGACACGAAGGTCCTTAGGATCAATTTCGTACTCTACTTCTTCAACTTCTGGCATAACCAAAACAGTTGCTGTCGAGGTATGAACACGACCTTGGCTCTCAGTCACAGGCACACGTTGTACACGGTGTGCTCCTGATTCATATTTGAGTTTTGAGTAGACTGATTGTCCTGAAACCATGGCAACCACTTCTTTGATACCACCAACACCATTGTAAGATGCTTCCATAACCTCAAAGCGCCAACCTTGTGTTTCTGCGTATTTTTGGTACATAGCTAAAAGGTCACCTGCAAACAAGGCAGCTTCATCACCACCTGCGGCTCCACGGATTTCGAGGATAATATTCTTGTCATCATTAGGGTCTTTTGGCAAGAGAAGAATTTTCAAACGTTCTTCATACTCTTCTTTAGCGGCTTTGGATTCTTTAAGCTCTTCCTTAGCCATTTCTTCCAAATCAGGATCACCGCTTGCTTCCTTAATCATCTCTTCAGCATCTGAGATACTTTGGATGACTTGCTTGTACTCACGGTAAGCTGTCACCGTTTCACGAGTATTTGCTTCTTCACGTGACAACTCCATGAATCGTTTAGTGTCTGAAACGACTTCAGGGTCACTAAGCAATTCACCCAATTCCTCATAACGGTCTTCAACCGCTTGTAACTGATCATAAATATTCATTTGTTATCTTTACTCCTTATATAACTAATAGTCGTTTTTAGGCCTTATTCAAAGGGATTATGTTTTCTTGAGGTGGATTAAACCAGTGCTTTCGACAAACGGAGATATAACTCTCGTGTCCTCCAATTTGAACTTGTGCTCCCTCATAAACTGGCTTCCCATCCTCCATACGAAGGACCATGGTTGCTTTTCTCGAGCAATAATGACAAATGGTCTTGATCTCATCAATCTTATCAGACAAAAGCAAGAGATATTTAGAACCTTCAAAGAGATTGTTCTGAAAATCATTTTTGAGACCAAAAGCCATCACTGGGATACCTAACTCATCAACAATTCGTGCCAAATCATAGACATTCGCACGGGTCAAAAACTGAGCCTCATCAACTAAAACACAGTAAGGTCGTGGATCCATATTAGCAATGTAACCAAAAATATCCGTATCATCACCAATAGGATAGGCCTTCCGCTTCATGCCAATACGACTAGAGATATAGCCGACCCCATCTCGATTATCCAAACGACTGGTCAACAATACTACTGGTTTCCCTTGTTCTTCGTAATTATAGGCAACCTTAAGAATTTCAATGGATTTCCCAGAATTCATGGTGCCGTAGCGAAAATAAAGTTGTGCCAAACCAGTCTCCTCTAAAATATGTATTGTACTTATTTTATCATAATTCCAAGCGTAAAAGGGAGGGAGACTGAACAATTTTTGAAAAAAGTTCGCCTCTCTCCCTTATTTTTATGATAGGTTTGACTGATGTTCCAATTGGCTCAATTTTATCACCTTTATAAAGTTTCGATAGTCTATTTACTTCCTATGAATAGGCTTTAGCCAATTTTTCAAGAAGTTCTTCTTTCTCCTCATCGCTGGCAAATGAAGCTTCAATTGCCGTCTTATTATGAGCATAAAAGTCTTGAACTGAGCTATCAAAATGCTTGTGATAGAGTTCGTACTCTTTGGTCAGGTTTGTATCAGAAACGGTACGATTGTCCGTATTAATAGTAATATTAGCCCCTGCCGCTTTCATTTTTAGATAAGGAAAATCAGTAACTGTAACAGCTGCCTTGGTCTGGAGATTACTTGTTAAACATAACTCTCCTGTGACACCATTTTTGACAAACTCTTCCAAAAGCTCGGGCTCTTGAGCCAAAATCGTTGCATGGCCATTACGCTTAATTCCCATGGCAATCGACTCAGCCAAAAAGGCAGGGCAACCACACTCACCAGCATGAAAAGTCATCGGACGGTTGTAACTTTGAACTTGTTCAATCAAAGGTTTAATCGCTTTAGGTCCATAATGATGCTCATCTCCAGCAAAATCAAAACCAACAAAGTCACTATTGCCAACATCATTTGCTTCATCAAGAATACGAGCCGTTAATTCTTGATCTGATTGGCGCATGCCACAAACTAGGGCCTTGGCTACAATACCAAATTCTTCTTGAGCTTGACGTAAGCCTTGACAAACAGCATCAATGGTTTCAGCGACAGTCAATCCCTTATCCATTGACAATTCTGGAGCAAAACGCACTTCAATATAGATAACATTTTCAAGAGCAGCCTGTTTAGCGACATCATAAGCCGCAATAGTCAAAGCTTCCTTTGTTTGAAGCAAAGGACGAATATAATCAAAAGCCTCAAGATAATCTAGGAGACTCTCACAGGTAGCTGGTGCTATCACATGGTGTTTGAGCTCCGCATCATCCTCTGGTAACTCAATCTTTGCCAAGTCAGCTAAGTGACGAATGGTTTCCAACGATAGTGAACCATCCAAATGGCAGTGTAGTTCTGTTTTAGCCAACTTATGAAAATCAATAGCAGTCATTCTTTTCTTCCTCTCTAAACAATATGTTTTTATCAGATAAAAATTAATTTTTACTATCTTATCATTCTTATAGAAAAAGTCAAGGTGTCGCGCCTAATCGGACGTAGTAGATTCTTGAAATGCCATTAGCATTTTGTTAGGATGTAACTATCAAGAATACAAGGAGAAACTTTATGTCTGACTATATTTTACCAGAAGTTTGGGAAAACCCAACCTCTATGGGAGGTGCCTGGGGTAGCCTCAATCAACCTACAGCTGGTGCACGTTTTGAACAAACTTTACCTAAAGGTGACCAACCTTTCCAACTCTATACTCTTCCGACACCAAATGGTATCAAGGCAACTATCATGCTGGAAGAATTGAAAGAACTTGGTGTGACTCAAGCAGGTTATGACGCTTATCGTATTAAGATTGGTGATGGTGACCAATTCGGCTCAGACTTTGTTTCAATCAATCCAAACTCAAAGATTCCAGCCATGATGGATTACTCTGAAGACCAACCGATTCGTGTCTTCGAATCAGCTAACATCCTCCTTTACTTGGCTGAAAAATTTGGCAAACTCATTCCAACTGATCACGCAAAACGTACAGAAGTTCTCAACTGGCTATTTTGGCAAACAGGTGCTGCTCCTTTTCTAGGTGGTGGTTTTGGGCACTTCTTCCACTATGCACCTGAAAAAATCGAATATGCCATCAACCGTTTTGCCATGGAAGCCAAACGCCAACTTGACTTGCTTGATAAAGAATTAGCAACCAAACCTTATATTGCTGGCGATGAATATACTATCGCTGATATCGCTATCTGGTCTTGGTATGGCCGTCTTGCTCAAGATAAGATTTGGGATAAGGCTGGTATTTTCCTTGATGTTAAAGAATACAAGCATCTTCAAGCTTGGACTGAAAAAATTGCCGACCGTCCAGCAGTTAAACGAGGACTTGAAGTCGACTATAAAGAGATCTAATTTTTATAACGGTTTGCCTAGGCTAACCGTTTTTCTATTGTTTCATGATATAATAGAAGCAAAATCACAAGGAGACATTCATGACTGTATTTCAAGCTATTTTAGAAAAAATCAAAGCCTACGACACTATTATTATTCACCGCCACCAAAGACCTGACCCTGATGCCATCGGTAGTCAGGTAGGACTGAAGGAAATTTTAAAAACAAACTTTCCAGATAAAAAGGTTCTTGCGACAGGTGTCAATGAACCCACCTTATCTTGGATTGCTGAGATGGACGAGGTAGCTGATCAAGACTATGAAGGGGCACTTGTTATTGTTACCGATACTGCCAACACCCCTCGTATCGACGACGATCGTTATGATAAAGGTGACTTCATTATCAAAATTGACCATCATCCTAACGATGATGCCTACGGTGACCTTCTACTTGTTGATACGACTGCTTCAAGTGCTAGCGAAATTGTGACAGACTGGGCCCTCAGCCTTGGTCTTTCCTTGTCAGATGCTGCTGCTCGTGTTCTCTACAATGGTATTGTTGGCGATACAGGTCGCTTCCTCTTTCCATCTACTACTCCTAAAACACTTCAAATCGCGGCTAAACTTCGTGAATACGACTTTGATTTTGCAGCAATGGCTCGTCGTATGGACAGTTTTCCTTTCAAAATTGCTAAACTACAAGGTTATGTTTTCGATAATCTAGAAGTAGATGAAAATGGTGCAGCTCGAGTTGTCTTGACACGAAAGATTTTGGATGAATTCAATGTCACTGATGCTGAAAGTTCTGCCATTGTTGGAACTCCAGGCCGTATTGATTGTGTCGAATCTTGGGCTATTTTCGTAGAGCAGCCTGAAGGACATTACCGTGTCCGTCTACGTAGTAAAAGCATTGTCATCAACGAGATTGCCAAACGCCATGATGGTGGCGGCCACCCACTAGCTAGTGGGGCCAATTCCTACAGCTTAGAAGAAAACGAACAAATCTATCAAGAAATCAAGGATACAGTTGCCCATGCAACTCACTAATCGTCGTGTACGTCTCATGGGAACTGTGATTGACGTCTCTATCTATCATAAAGAACCAGAACCCCTGCTAGACCAAGTTGAAGCACTTCTACATACCTACAATAAGCGCTTCTCAGCCAATGACGACAGTTCCGAACTCATGAAAATTAACAAGGCAGCAGGCTTACATTCGGTGACGGTTCACCCAGAGCTTTTTGAACTTATTGCTCTTGGAAAATGGCATAGCTGCCAACCTGGAAGTCACCTTAACATTGCCATTGGACCTCTCATTCAGACTTGGCGCATTGGTTTTTCAGATGCCAAGTTGCCTCTGCCTGAAGAAATTCGTCCGCTCCTGCAAATTATCAATCCCAATGCCATTGTTCTATCCGAGGAAAATCAAAGCGTTTTTCTCAAAGAAAAAGGGATGAAAATTGATCTTGGTGCCCTGGCAAAGGGATATATTGCAGATCGTATTGCAGATTTTCTTAAAGCGGAAAAAGTGACCAGTGCCCTAATCAATCTTGGAGGTAATGTTCTAACCTTTGGACCAGCTCTCCATAATCCTGATAAAAAATGGCGGATTGGTATTCAAAATCCCAAGGAGACTAGAAACACAAATCTTATGGTGCTTGCTATAAGAGACCAATCTATTGTCACTTCAGGAATCTATGAACGCACTTTTGAAATAAATGGCAAAACCTATCATCATATTTTCGATAGTCAAACTGGCTACCCTGTCTCTAGTGATCTAGCTAGTCTTACCATCATTTCATCCCTCTCAGTCGATGGTGAAATTTGGACGACACGTTTATTTGGCTCAAGTCTAGAACGCATTTTCCAGGAAGTTAGTTCACAACCAAATCTTGAAGCTATCATCGTTGATAAAGATAATCGATGCTTTCAGACAAGTGGCATTTACAAAATGCGAATTTCCTAAAAAATAGTAAAAAAGACTTGTCAAGAAGACCACCTTTTGATAAACTAAAATAGTTAAAAAACTATGGTGCGGAAAGTACCATGGCAGAAAGGAAATATTTTAACATGAAAAAAGATATCCATCCAGATTACCGTCAAGTAGTATTCATGGACACAACTACTGGTTACCAATTCCTTAGCGGTTCAACTAAACACTCAAACGAAACAGTTGAATTCGAAGGTGAAACTTATCCACTTATCCGTGTAGAAATTTCATCAGATTCACACCCATTCTACACTGGCCGTCAAAAATTCACTCAAGCAGACGGACGCGTGGATCGTTTCAACAAAAAATACGGTCTCAAATAAGCAACATCTTGTTGTTAAGCCATTCCAATTGGAATGGTTTTTTTGTATTCTCTTGGCTATAATCTCTCCTACTCCCCTCCTTTAAAATAAAAAAACAGCTTCCATATGTAAACCGTTTAATCCTATTAACCTGCTTTACCAATAGCCAAAGCCCAGATAAAGAAGAGGGCAAATCCGAACAAGAAAATCAAACCTGCAATAGCAAGTCCTTTCAACCAAGTTGGAAGGTCTCTCTTTGCTTTTGTAACAAGTACATAATTCAAAAGCGCGAAGAAAGGTGTTGTAAGGAATGAACCAATCATGGCAAAACGAAGCATTATTGCTACTTGACCTTGGAAGAAGAAAATAATGATGAGACCAAGAATAGCTGTCAATGTCATCCAAACATTCAATGGTGTTTGATTTTTTTCTTTTTGGTTAAACAAAAGACGAAGAGAAATCTCGTTAACACGTGAATAACCATCGATAACAGTAATCACAGTACCAAAGATACACAAGAAAGCGATAAAGGTAATCAAATAGTGTGACCACTCACCAAGTACTGAGGCATACATACCAACAAACTGAGCAATATACTTAGCTGATGCTGCTTCTACTGGTTTACCAGTTGGATACTGGATAAGAGCACCGAGTGCTACAAAGAATACTGCAAGAATAGCTGTTCCGATGAAACCAACGTTAAAGTCAAAGAGGGCATCATCAGTGTTAAAATCAACCGTTTTCTTTTTCTCTGCTGACCAAAGTGAGTTAATGGCTGAAATTTCAATTGGAGCTGGCATCCATCCAAGAAGTGAAACGATAAATGGAAGGGCTGCTAACTGCCATGGTGTTTTTTCAACGAAGTCAGCACTATACTCTGGGTGTTTGATTGCTGCAATAATAACTGCTGCTACTGTTGCGATAGTCAAGGCTGACATGATCCATTTAGCCATGCCATCAAGAAGTTTGTAACCACCAAAGAGTAACATACCCCAAATGATTGCAACCAAAATGATTGACCATGTGGTAATACTCAAACCAAGCATTGGAAAGGCACTAGCAATGATAGCTGAACAAAGAATAGAAACTCCCGCAGTATTAACCAAGGCTGAGAAGACATTCAAAATGAAGAATACCCAAAGATAGAATTTACCTTTCTCAGCATAACCTTCAACAAGGGTTTTACCTGTATCTGCGGTATACTCAGCACCAAAACGGAAGAATGGGTATTTGAAGAGGTTAGCTAGAATAACCAAGCCTAACAAGGCCCATCCATAAGAACCACCAGCTTGGGTTGATGAAACGATATGGGAACCACCTACGGCCGCTGAAGCCATTAGGATACCAGGTCCCATTGCTTTTATTTTACTACGCCAGGTAGACTGACTAGTTACACTTGTTTGTGACATAAGAGAATCTCCTAAAACAAATTTTCAGAATAATCTGAATTGATGTTTACCATTTTACACAATTGTTGGAATAATTTCAATAGTGTTTCACATATTTTCTGAAAAATAGAAAAAAGCCATCCAAACGGATAGCTCTTTTACTATTTAGAAAGTCCCGTAAAGAAATCTACGATAGCTTGCCAAATTTGTGCAAAGATATTTTTGCTGTTCTCAACTGCTTTGTTGGCATTAAAGTTTAGGTTGATTCCAGAGAAGGTATTACCAGCTTTCGAAACGATAGAATCTTTAAGTGAACTCAAGGTTGACTTAAAGCTAGCACTGTCAATGATTGAAGACTTAGATAAATTCATAGCAAAATTCACCAGAAGGTTAATTTGCGTATCAGAAAGATCCAAGTTGTAATTATTGATTGTCTGCTGAACAATCGTTTTAGCTTGGTCTTCAGTCAACTTATCCCCTTTATCAGCAACTGCTGACTTAATATCAGTCATAGCTACATTAAGCTTGTCTGCATCATAGTCACTCTTGCCTGAATTTTCCTCATTAATTTGAGAAAGGGTTTTAAGTTCCTCTTGTGCAAGCTCTTTGCTTTCATCTGAGACCTTAGCCCCATTTTGCTCAAGGGAATAGTAAATACCAGCCAAGGCACTTTCTCCAGTAACTGCGATTGGTGCTGCTACGGTAATCTTAGCATGTTCGATACCAAGTGTCGTTGCAGCATTACGGTACATATCTGGAGTGATTTTCGTGATATTTTGCGGTGTCACAATCTCTACACTCAAGGTTTCCTTAGCACCTAGCTTAGCAATCTTAACTGAAGAATATAGCTGAAGACTAGAATCGTCAGCAACGTTCATGATATTCGCATATGCAGATGTCGTCAAGGTCTTGACATTAGTATCCTTACTACTGTCATACCCTAACAAATTCAAGGTTTCATTACGCTGCTCTTCCGACAATGAATAACCCATCACATAGTCTGGTTGAACATAAGATTCATCAATAACCTTTTGGACTTGTGATGATGTTGCTGCTTGAGCAACCGAGGTGAAGGCTGTTACTGAAGCCAATAAAGCCATCCCAGTAACAAGAAGTTTTTTCAATTTCATGTGTGTTTCCTTTCGAAAATAGAATATTATTCCATAATCTCCTAAAGGACGACTGGCTATGAGTCCAATCGTGAATTTATTATACCATGACTTAAAAAATTAAGGTCAAAAAAACTACTCGTGTAACTCCAAGGGAAGACCATCTGGATCAGCAAAGAAAGTCATCTTTTCACCGGTAAAAGTATCCTTGCGAATAGGTTGGCAGGAAATTCCCTTTGCTTCTAAACTCTTGACAACCTCTTCAATATTAGTCACTCTGAAAGCTAAATGCCGTAAGCCACAGGCCTCAGGATAAGACGGACGTTTAGGTGGCTCCACATAGTTCGGATCACTGGTCTTATTGCCAAAGATTTCAAGTTCTATATCCCCACAACGTAGGTCTAACTTATAATCATGACGTTCTGGACGGTGATTTTCCCGAATAATCTCAAAACCAAGTTTATCGACATAAAAATCTCGAGACAACTCATAATCAGAAACAATAATAGCAACATGGTGCACTGTATTAAAAAACATATTTTCCTCCATAGAAAAAGGCCCTAAGGCCCCTTTCTTAACTTTGAAATTGATTGTATGACTTATTAAAGGCCTCAATAATATCTGAACTTGCCTTGTCAAAATCTACCTGTGATTTCAATTCACCTTTGACGATTGTACGCTGAGTTGCTTCAGCATCCGTACAAGTTACCAAAGTAACTTCAGACTTGCCTGGTGTATCATCAACCACTGCTACTTCAGTTGGTTGAACAACCTTGACCTCACTAATGACATAAGTATAGACCTTATTCTTATCCGTAAGATAAATTTTCATGCCTTCCTTAGCCTTATCTAGTGGTGAAAATAGCATGTCAGATGCACCAGCAATACCAAAGACGTGGTGACTAGCTAGTGAATAGTTGTTTTCACCACCCATGACTTGGTCTTCTTTCATAGTTCCTGCACCGTAAGTCAACTCTGTGTTGCCAAGTCCTTTGAAAATAGGAAGATTGATACCCACCTCTGGAATGGCAATACCCCCAACAACTGGAAGTTCTTGAGCATCCATCTGAGCTTGTAAGACAGACTCTGTGCTAATTGATTTAACGGTATCAAAGTCAAAGCTCGTCTTAGCTTCCTTGTTTTTCTCAATAGTCTTTTTAGAAACCTTGCTCACTTGATACTTATTGGTATTCCAAGCAATTACTGTGTTTCGAATAGACTTATTGAAAATCAAGGCTAAACCA
This sequence comes from Streptococcus sp. HMSC10E12, assembly GCF_001807855.1. Classification (NCBI taxonomy): domain Bacteria; kingdom Bacillati; phylum Bacillota; class Bacilli; order Lactobacillales; family Streptococcaceae; genus Streptococcus; species Streptococcus sp. HMSC10E12. The sequence continues at coordinate 183,089 of NZ_KV791087.1, read as the reverse complement.
ACAACCAAGAGAACAACAATCAACACCCAGCGAAGAATATCCAGCCACTTACGGCGTTTTTTTGTTGCTTTATTTTTCTTATCTTTGCTCATTAGTTGTCACCACTTTCTTGGTCTTCGGAAGCTTGTTCAACTTCTTCTGGCTCAACTAAAGCAAAGGTTACAATACGAGCAGAGTCATCCAAACGCATGACCTTAACACCTTGAGTGGCACGACCAGTTTGAGAGATATTAGCAACGGCAGTACGGATGATAACACCTGTATCTGTGATGACCATGATATCCTCATCACCAGACACTGTGACAATACCTGCTAGGTTACCATTCTTCTCTGTGATATTAGCAGTCTTGATACCTTTACCACCACGTCCCTTCGTTGGGTATTCAGTAGCTGAGGTACGCTTACCGTAACCTTTTTCAGTGATAATCAAGACTTCTTGGTCTTCTGTAATGGCAGCTGCACCAACAACTTGGTCACCATCACGAAGAGTTACCCCTTTAACACCGGCAGCCATACGGCTCATGCTTCGAATAGTGTCCTCTTTGAAGCGTACACTGTAACCAAATTTGGTACCAATGACAATTTCTTCATTACCAGTAGTCAAGAAGACATTGATTAGCTCGTCACCTTCTCTCAATTTCAAGGCAATCAAACCGTTTTGACGGATGTTCTTAAATTCTGCTTCTTTGGTACGTTTAACCAGACCTTGGCGAGTTACAAAGACAAGGTGATTATTTTCAGAAGCTTCATCGCTCTTAGCGTTAATGACTGTTTGAATGGTTTCACCTTCGTCCAACTTCAAGAGATTGACAATAGGTAAGCCTTTAGCTGTACGACCATACTCAGGGATTTCATACCCTTTGAGACGGTATACACGTCCCTTATTGGTCATGAAGTAAAGGTGATCATGAGTGCTTGTTGAGACAATATCTCGAACAAAGTCATCATCGTTAACACCAGTACCTTGGACACCACGTCCTCCACGTTTTTGTGAACGGAACTCGTCTTGGGCTAAACGTTTAATATATCCCTTGTTTGAAAGAGTGATAACAACATCTTCTTCTTCGATGAGATCCTCATCCTCAAGAGAAACGACTTCTCCGACCATAAGCTCTGTACGACGAGCATCTGCGAATTTACGCTTGCTTTCGTCCAATTCTTCCTTGATGATAGCAATGACACGTTCTGGTTTTGCCAAAATATCAGCTAAATCAGCAATCAAGGCAAGGAGATCATTGTACTCATTTTGAATCTTATCACGTTCCAAACCTGTCAAACGACGCAAACGCATATCAAGAATAGCTTGACTTTGACGTTCTGTGAGTTCGAAGCGAGCCATCAACTCAGCTTGAGCCTCAGCATCAGTTTGACTGTTACGGATAATCGTAATCACTTCATCCAAATGATCAAGAGCAATCAGCAAACCTTCTAAAATGTGGGCACGTGCTTCAGCCTTATCCTTGTCAAACTGTGTACGACGAACCACAACTTCTTGTTGGTGCGAAATATAGTCAGCCAAGATTTGACGCAAGGAAAGGATTTTAGGAACACCCTTTTCAATGGCCAACATGTTGAAGCTAAAGTTAGTCTGAAGTTGCGTTAATTTGAACAAATTGTTCAAGATAACATTGGCCGAAGCATCACGACGCACTTCGATGACAAAGCGTACCCCTTCACGAGAAGACTCGTCACGGACTGCTGTGATCCCCTCAATACGTTTTTCTTGTGCCAAACGAACGATATGTTCATGGACCTTGGTCTTATTGACCATGTAAGGAAACTCAGTGACAACAATACGCTCACGACCTGATTTAGTTGTTTCAATTTCGGTACGCGAACGAAGAACAATAGAGCCCTTACCAGTCTCATAAGCACGGTGAATACCAGATTTCCCCATGACCAAGCCTCCAGTTGGAAAGTCTGGTCCAGGAAGAACTTCCATCAGTTCACGCGTTGTGACTTCAGGATTATCCATCATCAATTTGACAGCATCAATCGTTTCCGCCAAATTGTGTGGTGGAATGTTAGTTGCCATACCAACGGCAATCCCTGTCGCACCATTGACAAGAAGGTTGGGAATACGTGACGGAAGAACAATTGGCTCACGTTCTGATCCATCATAGTTATCTTGAAAATCTACAGTATTCTTGTTAAGATCACGTAGCATTTCCAAGGCGATTTTAGACATACGCGCCTCAGTATAACGCTGAGCAGCAGCCCCATCTCCGTCCATAGAACCAAAGTTCCCGTGACCATCAACCAACATGTAACGGTAGCTCCACCATTGTGCCATACGGACCATGGCTTCATAGATAGATGAATCCCCGTGTGGGTGATATTTACCCATGACATCCCCGGTGATACGGGCAGATTTTTTATGCGGCTTATCAGGTGTCACCCCAAGCTCATTCATTCCATAAAGAATACGACGTTGTACAGGTTTTAAACCGTCACGAACATCTGGAAGAGCACGAGACACGATAACACTCATGGCATAATCGATAAAGCTCGTCTTCATCTCAGACGTCAAATTAACGTCAATTAAATTATTATCTTGCACTCTAAAAATGCCTCTTTTCTTTCATTCAAATCATTCCAAACTCTAATAAAAGAGTATAGAAAATTTCTATAATATTATACCATAAAACGCTTTATTTTTCAGTTAGGTAAAACGCTTTCATCTATTATTTACTTAATATTTCGTGACATCCATCACTTAAAGTGGTAGAATAAGCAGTGTACGGGGTAACCCAATTAAAAAATAAGGAGATGTTTAGCCCATGACTGCAACTAAACAACACAAAAAAGTCATCCTCGTTGGTGACGGTGCCGTAGGTTCATCTTACGCTTTCGCACTTGTAAACCAAGGTATCGCTCAAGAACTTGGTATCATCGAAATTCCACAATTGTTCGAAAAAGCTGTTGGTGATGCGCTTGACCTTAGCCACGCGCTTGCTTTCACTTCACCTAAAAAAATCTACGCAGCTAAATACGAAGACTGTGCGGATGCTGACCTTGTAGTTATCACTGCTGGTGCTCCACAAAAACCAGGTGAAACTCGTCTTGATCTTGTTGGTAAAAACCTCGCTATCAACAAATCTATCGTTACTCAAGTTGTTGAATCAGGCTTCAAAGGAATCTTCCTTGTAGCAGCTAACCCAGTTGACGTATTGACTTACTCAACATGGAAATTCTCAGGATTCCCTAAAGAACGCGTTATCGGTTCAGGTACTTCACTTGACTCAGCTCGTTTCCGTCAAGCACTTGCTGAAAAACTTGACGTTGACGCTCGTTCAGTTCACGCCTACATCATGGGTGAACACGGTGACTCAGAATTTGCCGTTTGGTCACACGCTAACATCGCCGGTGTAAACCTTGAAGAATTCCTTAAAGATAAAGAAAACGTTCAAGAAGCTGAATTGGTTGAATTGTTCGAAGGTGTTCGTGATGCCGCTTACACAATCATCAACAAAAAAGGTGCTACATACTATGGTATCGCCGTAGCTCTTGCACGTATCACTAAAGCTATTCTTGACGATGAAAATGCAGTACTTCCATTGTCTGTATTCCAAGAAGGTCAATATGGTGTAAGCAACGTCTTTATCGGTCAACCTGCTATCGTAGGTGCACACGGTATCGTGCGTCCAGTGAACATCCCATTGAACGATGCTGAACAACAAAAAATGAAAGCTTCTGCTGATGAATTGCAAGCTATCATTGATGAAGCATGGAAAAACCCAGACTTCCAAGAAGCTTCAAAAAACTAATTTGACATTAGTTAAATAAAAGTCTCCACTAGGAGGCTTTTTTCGTATTTCAAAAAAGAAAAAACAGCTAATTCAGTTGAATTAGCTGTTTCAGATTATTTAGCTGAGATAGCTGCTTTAGCAATATAGCTAAGCGGTTGGTTAAAGTGTGGCAAGAAGAACAAATCAAGCAATTGAAGACGATCGATAGTTACACCTTCTTGGATAGCCAATGAGAACATGTGGATTCCCATAGAGATGTCCATACGTGATACCATTTGAGCACCAAGAACTTTACGTGTATCTTTGTCATAGACAATCTTGATTGTAACGTCTTCATTTTCATCTTCCATGAAGGCAGCTTTTTGAAGATCTGTTGATTCTACTACTGCTGGATTGAAACCAAAGCGTTTTGCTTTTTCTTCTGTCAAACCAGTAGATACCATGTTCAAACCATAGATTGAAATACCATTTGATCCTTGAACACCGTTTGATTCAACATCGCCACCACCGGCATTATGACCACCGACAATACCTGAGCGAACAGCGTTTGAAGCCAAGGCAATGTAGTTCACATCTTCAAGGGCATTGTCATAAACGGTAGCACAGTCACCAACTGCATAAACGTCTTGGATTGATGTTTCTTGTTTCTTATTAACAAGGTAAGCCCCATTACGGAATGTTTCCAATTTACCAGCACCAAGAGCTGTGTTAGGACGGAAACCTACTGCAAGGACAACCATGTCGACATCGTAAGTATTTTTATCAGTGACGATACGTTCAACTTTAGTGTCACCTTCAACTGCCTTAACAGTTTCACCAAATGCCAATTTAATACCGTGGCTTTCCATATTTTTAGCCATAAGTTCAGTCAAGTCATGGTCGTAATAACCTGCCAAACATGTATCAACAACGTCGATAAGGATAACTTCTTTACCGTGACGTTGGAAAGCTTCAGCCAATTCAACACCAATGTAACCAGCACCTACAACCGCTACACGTTTGATATCTTGAGATTTGTCGTTCAACTTATCAATAACTTCTTGAGCATTTTGGAAAAGTTTAACGAATTGAAGGTTTTCAAGTGTAGCTTCGAAAGTACGGCTACCTTCTTTAATCTCAGCACCTTCGATTGGAGGCAAAATTGGTTGTGAACCAGTAGCCAAAATCAATTTGTCATATGATTCAACATGTTCTTTACCATCAACAAGGGCTGTAACAGTTTTACCGTCAAAGTCAATAGACTCAACTGGTGAGTTCATATAAACTTTTGCACCCTTGCTTTCAAGGCCTTCTTTGGTGGCATAGAAAAGGCCATCAGAACCTGAGATTTGATTACCAATCCAAAGAGCCATACCACAACCCAAGAATGAAATGTTAGAGTTTTGGTCGAAAACAACTACTTCATTTTGGTCTCCGTAATTATCGAGAATAGTATTGATACTAAAAGTACCAGCGTGGTTAGCACCAACAACTACGATTTTTGACATAAGTTTATCCAACTTTCTTTTGATAATAGTTTACTATTCAATTCTACCATAATCAGAAAACGGTTACACCTTTTATGCTCAGACTTTGTTACTTTTTGAACAAATTAAGTTTCTGTGCTCTAAAACCCAAATAGGATACGTCAAAATATGTAGAAAATCGCTTTACGACGCTACCTTCCTCAATACCATCTCTCTTATCAAATCGTAGTAAGTCTACTTTGCTTTAAAATATAAAAAAGAGTGAGGAACTTTCTCTTTAGAGAATGTCAACACTCTTTTATCTCTATACTAACTCATTAAAATCCCAAACGTCTGTCCAACCTTCATAAAATTCTGGTTCGTGACATACCATAAGGATACTGCCCTTGAAGGCCTGAAGGGCACGCTTCAATTCATCCTTGGCGTCAACATCCAAGTGGTTGGTAGGTTCATCCAGAACAAGAACATTATTTTCACGATTCATAAGGAGACAGAAGCGAACTTTAGCCTGTTCCCCACCAGAAAGCACTTGAATTTGGCTTTCAATATGCTTAGAGGTTAATCCGCATTTGGCTAGAGCCGCACGGACCTCAGCTTGATTTAAGGCTGGGAAGGCATCCCAAACCGCTTTAAGAGGCGTCTGACGTGACCCTTCTGCTTCTTGCTCGAAGTAACCTAGGTCAATAAAGTCACCTTTTTCAACTTCTCCTTCGAGTGGTTGAATAATACCAAGCAAGCTCTTAAGCAAAGTAGTCTTACCGATACCATTGGCACCCACGATAGCTACTTTTTGATTACGTTCGAAGGTTAGATTCAAAGGAGCCTTGGTCAAAGGGCGGTCGTAACCAATAACGAGGTCTTTGGTTTGGAAAATAAAACGTCCAGGTGTACGACTTTCCTTGAAATGGAATTCAGGTTTTGGCTTCTCAGCCTGCAACTCAATAATTTCCATCTTATCCAATTTCTTCTGACGAGACATGGCCATATTTCGAGTAGCAACACGTGCCTTGTTTCGGTTAACGAAATCTTGAAGGTCTGCAATTTCCTTTTGCTGACGTTCATAGGCAGCTTCTAATTGAGCTTTCTTCATAGCATAGACAGACTGGAAATTGTCATAATCACCTGCATAGCGAACCAAGTCTTGATTTTCAACATGATAGACAATGTTAATCACATCGTTTAGGAACGGAATATCGTGCGAAATAAGAACAAAAGCATTCTCATACTCTTGGAGATAGCGTTTAAGCCAGGCGATGTGTTCAGCATCCAAATAGTTTGTTGGCTCATCAAGGAGCAAGATATCTGGTTTTTCAAGCAATAATTTAGCCAAGAGAATTTTGGTACGTTGACCACCTGAAAGATCCGTTACATCTGTATCCATACCAAAATCCATAACACCCAAGGCACGAGCAACCTCATCAATCTTAGCATCTAGGGTATAGAAATCACGAGTCTCCAATCGATCCTGAAGCTCACCTACTTCTTCCATCAGAGCATCGACATCAGCACCCTCATCAGCCATAGACATGTAAATCTCATTGATTCGCTCCTCAGTCTTAAAAAGCTCATCGAAAGCCGTCCGAAGGACATCACGTACGGTCATTCCCTTTTCAAGAACAGCATGCTGATCCAAGTAACCCGCTGTCACATACTTAGACCATTCCACCTTACCTTCATCAGGTTGCAATTTTCCAGTAACGATAGACATAAAGGTTGATTTTCCTTCACCGTTAGCACCAACAAGACCGATATGCTCACCTTTGAGCAATCGGAATGAAACATTTTCAAAAATGGCACGGTCACCAAATCCGTGACTAAGATTTTTGACTTCTAAAATAGACATAGCATATCTGGACTGAACCTTCCTTCAGCCCTTTCCTTTCTTGACATTAACTTTACTATTTTACCATTTTTTAGTGAAAATTTGGACCTCTGCTTCTGGAAAATTAAAAAGAAAAAGCAGGACTAACCTGCTAAATCTTTAGTTTCTCTGTAAAATACGTTTGAAGACAGGATAGAGGAGAGGGACCGCAATGATCGTCACTACTGATGTTCCAAAGGTTCCACCAATTTTAGTAAGTGCCAATACCATAGCTGCATTGAGTGGTAAAGCCGCAACAACACTATTAATAATCGTATACTTAACAAAATTCAAAATAATTTTGGTTACTGCCGCTATGACTCCAATGATTATGATGTTAGCCATTTTGTCATTTGATTTTAGAAGCTTTTCAAAAACAAGATAGAGAACATAACAAACAATCAAAGATTCTAAAATAGTAATCCAAACCTCAGCAGCATAGCCATTGAAAATATCAAATAGCCCTAACCCTACTGTTGCGACTAGCGCACCTTTTCTGGCACCGAAAATCAAAACAGCAATCACAACTAGGGCATTTCCCAGATGGACAAATTGAGGTCCAAAAGGAATACGAATAAACTGTACACTCACAATAATTAAAGCTGCATACAAACTTAATTCAACTAATTCACGTGTTTTATCATTTTTCATTTTTCTCCTCCAATAGGGCATTAAAACCACTGAATAAATAACCGATATGGGGCTCATAGCAAAGACCATATTTTAAAGGACGACCAGAGGACAGTGTTGACGAGAGAACCCTATCCATGACATCCAAGGCTAAATCACAAACCTTTAGTATATCAAGATTATAAAAGTAACCTGCTGATAAGATTGCCGTTAGTAAATCGCCGCTTCCATAAAAATGATAGCGATAACGTTTTTGCATGCGATAAATCGTTCGATTAGTCTCTTTATCAAAATAAGCCAACCCAATTTTATCTGTCTCAAATGAGATACCTGTCAAAATAACTTTTCTAGGTCCAAGCTTGGTCAACTCTCTCAGAAGCTTTTCAATAGTGGCATCATCATAGGAACCTTCTTCAAGATAGGGAGTATCCGTCAAAAAGGCAGCTTCTGTCAGATTAGGAATGATGACATCTGCTTGTTGACAGAAAGCTTTCATGGCTTCTACATAGTTTCTATCAAATCCTTGATAGAGACGACCATTGTCACCCATAATAGGGTCAACAAATAGAGCTATCTGTTTATCGCGAGCCAATTGACCTACACATTTTAGTGCTTCTTCTGACTTAAAATAACCACTCACAAGGCCATCTACTATAAAATCCAAGTGCTCCCACTGCTTACAAAATCCCTTTAGGTCATCCGTAAGATCCCGTACATAGATATTTTCAAACTCTCCTGTATGCGAAGATAAAAGAACTGTTGGTAAAGGAAGGACTTCAGTTTGACAAGCTGACATGATAGGGAGGCTACTAGTTAAAGCAACCTTACCTAGACCAACCAGGTCATTGGCAACAATTACTTTGGTCATCTATTTTCCTTCCCAGGTCTTTTTAAACTGTTTAACAAAACCTGTATGGAAATAAATGTAGTAGGCGACTCCTAAACCAAGAATAGCAGCTACAATGTCAAAAGGAATCTTCATAATAGCATAGGCAGGCGTACCATAGATAAAGGCCCTTCCTAAGCCATATCCGACTAAGTCAATAATAGCCCCAATCAAGAGACCTAAAGCTGCCCTAGACTTGCTCAATTTTCCTAAGCGTCCTCCAACAATGAGTGCAATAGCGAGAACTTGAAGGCTGTGTGTTACTAGAGTTACCCACATAGGAAGAGGGTAAAAAAGAAAATCTCCAATAAAAGAACCTACTCCGGCAATAATAACTGCTTCTGTAGGTGGGAAAATTAAACCAACTAGGAAAATAATAATCCCGTTAAAATAGAAATGACCTCCTGGCACTGGAATAGATAAGAGACTCGAGCTCAAAATAATAACAAGTGCCATGAAAAATGCAGAAATGGTTAAACGTTTCGCTGACATAGCTAAAACTCCTTAGTCAATAAATATAGTATAAGTTTATGAAAATTCTGACGATTAAACAAGATAGTATTTTCGTTACTGTATGGGTACAGATTTAAGGCAATAAAAAACACCACAGATTCATGTGGTGATAAGACTTATTGAGCTTTTTTATCAAAGTATTTGACAGGTGCCTTTTCAAGATTTTGTAGTGAAAGCTTGGCAGTCGCGTTTGCCTCAGTACCGTAATCAGAGAAATCAATGCTAAGATCATGATCAAAATCTGCAACGGCATAGTCAACAACGATTTCTTTAACTTCCTTAGGAGCAATCTTGGTCTTATTTGCAATTTTATCTCGGTCATCATCTTTAGAAAAGACAATAGTAGCAACCTTAACTTCTTCCTTTTCTTGTTTCACATCAAGGACCACCTTCATCAAAAGAGTGTAGGCATTCATAGTTTCTTTACTTGAGTTGCTAAGTTTATAGTGAACGCGTACAGCTTTTTGACCTTCTGGTGATTCGATTTTAGTTGCAGAAAGAACTTGTACACTAGCATCTTGTCCTGTAAATAGCATTTTGTTTTTATCGTAGGTCCAAGTAGGCTCTTTCTCTGGTGTGCAAGCTGACAAACCGATAATGGTTAAGCATGCAAGAGCCAGAAGTCCTAAGATTTTCTTAAAAGTCATTCTTACAATCTCCTTAAACTTGTTTGGGATGGAAATTTAGTATTTCCTAATAACCTTTTTATTATGTCAAAATCTAATAATCTTGTCAAATGTCTCCAGACATCTTGCTCTCAGAGGACAAGTAGGGTACAATAAGGAAAAATCTGTAAGGGGTCAGTTATGAGTATTTATCAAGATATTGTCGAGACCATCATCAAAGATATCCAAAATGGTACTTTGGAAAAAGGGAGTAAGCTCCCCTCTATTCGTCAACTAAGCCAGACTTATGCCTGTAGTAAGGATACAGCTCAAAGAGCACTCTTAGAACTCAAGTATCAAAACTATATTTACGCCGTACCCAAAAGTGGCTATTACGTCCTTGAAGGTCGCAACGAAGTCGATAATAAGGTTCTTCTCAACCTTAACGACTACAATCAATTGGCCTACGAGGATTTTAAGCTTTGTTTGGATGAAAGTTTGGCGGGGCATCAGGACTACCTCTTCAACTATTATCATGAACAGGCCGGACTCAAAGATTTGCTTGAAGCCCTAAAGAGTCGATTAATAGCTGACGATATTTATGTCAATTCGGATCAGATTGTCATAACCTCAGGAAGCCAACAGGCCCTCTACATCCTGTCACAGATGGATTTTGGTAATGGGGGCTACAAAATTCTCTTAGAACAACCCACCTATCATCGCATGAACCAGCTCGTCAACCGTCAGAATCTAGCTTACGAGACGATTAACCGTGGTTTTGATGGTTTAGATTTTGACCGCTTGGAAGAGTACTTTACATCTGGACAGATTAAGTTCTTCTATACCATCAGTCGTTACTCCAACCCTCTTGGATTAAGCTATTCTGCCAGTGAAAAAGAAAAGCTAGCCCAACTTGCCAATCAGTATAACGTTTATATCGTCGAGGATGACTATATGGGAGACTTTAGCGATAGTAAAAATCTCCCGATTCACTACTATGACACCCAAAATCAGACCATCTACATCAAATCCTTTTCCATGGCTCTTTTTCCAGGTTTACGTCTAGGTAGCCTTGTCTTACCTCCTAATCTTAAGCCTACCTTTTTGAGCCACAAGGGACTTATTGACTATGATACCAATCTCATCATGCAAAAAGCACTTTCCGTTTATCTCGAAAATGGCATGTTCCAAAAAAACATTAAGAAACTTGGTGACCTCTTTCAACAAAACATGGCTAAAAGTCAAGCAATCATTGACAAATCTAAGGTTAGCATTCCTTATCAGATTTCTCCTAGACATGTGACTTGGCAACTTCCTAAGGAGTTTTCACTCGAAAAATTCAAAGCCCACAAGCAGATTCGCTTTTTAGAATCCTCCTTTATTAGACCAACTTCTGAAACTTATCTGCAAGTAGGTCATGGACAGGAACTGGAATCCTTTATAAAACTTTTAAAAAAGACAAAGTGACAATTAGACACAAAAAAAGCCATCGCTTGATGGCTTTTCTTATTTAGTCTGCTCAAAGCGTAGGTGGACAATGACCTTGTCACCATAACCGTTACGCTCCAAATCTCGTTGCAAACGGTATGAAATATAATGCTCAGCAATATTAATAAAGCCTGCTTCCATGAGACGATTTTCAACCAATGACTGAATCATGTTAATGGTTGGGCGTTCCACCTGAGCATCTTGAAGATCAAGCACTACTTTTTTCGTAACTTGAGCAAGGTTTTGGCGCCAAGTATCATCAAGAACATACACAGTCTGTGCTGCTTTTAAGATGGCTTGGTAAATTTTATCAGGATCAAATTCAGCAACTTGACCATTACGTTTAATAATTTGCATGGCTACCCTCTTTTCATGGCTTTTTCTTTTATTATGCAGAGAATTTACATATTTGTCAAGTGCAAATCCCTGAAAGAGCTATCCAGACTGCTTATTCCCAGAATTTAGAAATGTAAACTGGTTTGCCATGTTTATCAAAGGATAGGGTTGCCGTGTAGGACTCTGACTTATGATGCCGCATATAATTAGCGATTCTCTTATCACCATTTATCAGGTGAATGTCATAAGTCTGCCCGTCAGAGCTTACAAAGTGAGCATTAATCCTAGCACTACTCGTTTTTGTCCCAACATGACTAATATCTATTTGTTCAACTTGACCATCAATGGTTTTAGCTATAGGGCCTCTATAGTCTTTGTAAATAGTGACGGTAGCCAAAACATCATCAACTAAAACATAGGTCATTCCGAAAACGAACAAATAAACTATTGGAATGACAATGAAAGATAATTTAGTTTTGCGGAACGTTTCTTTATGCCAAGCCCAAATATCCTGAGGTGACATGGTTAAAAATTTTTTAAAATATTGATGAACGAGTAACCTGTAGACTAATAATACAAATATTACTTGCCCCAAGGGATAAGCAAAACTGGGTAAACCATCAATCAGAACATTGACTTTATCAGATTCAAAAGTGTAATGTCCTAATATCCCATCAAAAAACTCTAAAAACAAATTAACTCCTTTTTGTAATATAGTCTAGTCACTTAAAAATCCATCTTCTCAGATGGATTTTTTAACTATTAACGAACCTCTGCTTCGACTTTCTCAGTAAGAGCTTTGGTGATTTTTTCCATGTATTTGGCAACTTCTTCGTCTGTGAGGTTGTCATTTGGATTTTGGAATGTAAGGCTATAAGCCATTGATTTCATACCAGCACCAAGTTTTTCACCTGCGTAAACGTCAAAGAGTTTAACGTCAACCAAGCGTTTGACTCCTGCAGAGTAGATAGCATCAAGAACTTCTTGATGTGTGATTTCTGCCTTAAGAAGAAGGGCGATATCACGTGATACTGCAGGGAATTTTGTGATTTCGACAAATGGTTGCTCTGGTTGCAAGGCAGCTTCAACAGCACTAAGGTTAATTTCAGCCACATAAGTTTCTGGAATACCGTAGTTTTTAGCAGTTTGTGGGTGAACTTGACCAAGGAATCCAATAGTCTGACCATCAAGGACAATAGCAGCTGTACGACCTGGGTGCATGCTTGCTAGGTCTTTTGTCGGTACATAGTCAACTGAAACTTCAAGTTTATCGAAGAGAGCTTCAACGATACCTTTAGCGTAGAAGAAATCAACTGGCGTTGCTTTGGTTTGGAAATCTTTTTCAGCTACAAGACCAGAAATGGCAAAAGCAAAGGTATTGATTTCATTTGGCAATTCCTCTTTTGGATTACCATTTTGTTCAAAGACCTTACCGATTTCGTAAATGGCAACGTTACTATTCTTACGGTTAACATTGTAAGCAACGGTATCAAGCATACCAGAGACCATGTTCTGACGGAGGGCTGAACGGTCAACAGTCATTGGCCACATCAACTCAGTCAAGTTAGTAGGTGTCACAGCAAATTCAATAGCTTTTTCAGGTGTAGTCAAAGCATATGAGATGATTTCCGTCAATCCAGCACCTTCAGCAATGGTACGAACCTTACGACGAAGTGCTTGTGTTTCAGTCAACTCACCGGCTGTTCCTGCTGCTTCTGGAAGGGTCGTAGGCAATTTTTCATAGCCGTAGATACGTGCAATTTCCTCAACCAAGTCTGCTTGGATACTGATATCCCAACGACGACGTGGTACAGATACTGTGAATTTATCAGCATCACCAGTCAATGCAAAACCAAGTTTCGCAAACACATCTTCAATATCCGCAAAAGTCAATTCTGTACCAAGGCGAACATTTACGTAGTCAAGGCTTGTAGAAACTTGAACTGGCTCTGTATCAACAGATCCCGCTTGAACACGGCCTGCAAGAACCGTTCCATTTGCCAATTCTTGCAACATAGCTGCAGCAAAATCAAGTGCTTCAAGGACAGTATCGTTATTGATACCTTTTTCAAAACGTGATGATGATTCTGAACGAAGGTTGAGACGGCTACTTGTCTTACGAACTGATTTTCCATCAAATACAGCAGCTTCGAGAACGACATTTTTAGAATTGTTGTCAATTTCAGTTGAAGCGCCACCCATAACACCTGCGAGGGCAACTGGTTTGTCAGCAACTGTAATAACAATATCTTCAGCAGTCAATTCACGTTCTTCACCATCGAGAGTGACTAATTTTTCCCCATCACGGGCATCACGAGCAACGATACGTGAATCTTCAAATTTATCCAAATCGAAGGCATGCATTGGTTGTCCAAAGTAAAGAAGAACATAGTTTGTCACGTCAACCACGTTATTGATTGGACGGATACCAGCATTCATAAGAAGGTTTTGCAACCATTGTGGACTTGGTTGAACAGTAACATTCTCAACCACACGACTAGCATAAGTAGCCACTTTATCACTTTCGATGGCTACTGAAATCTTATCAGAAGCTGGTTTGCTGTCTTCAGTAACCGTTTTTTCTGAGAAGTGAACAGATTTTCCATAGATTGCAGCGACTTCATGTGCCACACCACGCATAGAAAGAGCATCCGCACGGTTAGGTGTGATTGACAATTCGATGATTTCATCATCAAGGTCAAGATATGGGAAGATGCTATCTCCAGGTACGGCATCTTCTGGCAAAATTTGGATACCATCCGCAAATTCCTTAGGAATAATGCTATCTGGAAGTCCAAGTTCTGCCAAAGAACAGATCATACCGAGAGATTCCATCCCGCGAATCTTACCTTTTTTGATCTTGTAGTTATCCGCAATGCGGGCACCAGGAATGGCAACAATTACCTTGATACCAGCAGTGACATTTGGAGCACCACAAACAATTTGACGTGGACCTTCTGCATCTCCAGTATCTACTTGACACAAGTGCAAGTGTGTGTCAGGCACATCTTCACATGACAAGACATGACCAACAACCAATTTTGACAAGCCCTCAGCAGGTGTCTCAACACCTTCCACTTCAATACCTGTCGTCGACATTTTTTCAGCGAGTTCAGCAGTGGTAACATCCACATCAACCAACTCTTTTAACCATTTATAACTAACTAGCATAATTATGATACCAAGCCCGTTAATAGCTCTCAGCAAAAATAGGAAAGGCAACGTTGGTGCATCAGCACCTAGGTGACTTTATCTTTTTTGCCCAGAGCTTAGGGCGGGTTCAAATCCTTTCTGTAATTTAGGAATATGTATATCTGATATAAGAGGAAGACGAACCTACACGTTTAATCGCCTTATAAAATCCTCTCAATCAACTTAATAATAGGTTTATAGTTTTAATTTAAGCAACCAGTCGCGGTCAACTTTACCATCACCAACTGGAAAATCGTGTTCTGCGAATTTTTCGAAGCCATATTTATCGTAAAATATCTGTGCTTTGAAATTCCTTTCCCAAACACCCAACCAGGCCCAATCACAACCTAGATCACGAGCTTCTTGTAAGGCAAACTCAAAGAGTTGCTTACCCAAGCCCATGCCTTGGAAGGCCTGACTGATATAAATACGTTGAATTTGAAAGGCATTATCCAAGTGCTGCTCTGTTTGAGCAGAACCTACATTAGTCTTAGAAAACCTGCCTTTTCACCATCAACGAGAATGAAAAAGTAACGCGATTCTTCATGAGTGATTTCATCTAAGAGGACTTCCTCAGAAAGTGCAGTGTCAAAGTAACCTTGCAACTGGGCTTCGGTATTATCATGAGCAAAAGTCTCTCTAAAGGTATCTTCGGAGATAACTTTTAATTCTGCTACTTCTTCCGGAAGAACCTTACGAATAACGACTGACATGACAACCTCCTAAACCTTATTTAAACTGTTCTGAGAAGCGAACATCCCCTTGGTAGAAACCACGAATATCGTTGATACCATAACGAAGCATGGCAATACGTTCTTGACCAAGACCGAAGGCGAAACCTGAGTATTCTTCAGAATCAACGCCTGACATCTCAAGCACTTGTGGGTGAACCATACCAGCACCGAGGATCTCGATCCAACCTGTCTTCTTACATACGTTACATCCTTTACCACCACACTTAAAGCATGACACGTCAACTTCAACTGAAGGCTCAGTGAATGGGAAGTAAGATGGACGCAAACGGATTTGACGTTCTGCACCAAACATTTTTTGGATAATCATTTCAAGCGTTCCCTTAAGATCACCCATTGAGATGTTTTTACCAACGACCAAACCTTCGATTTGGTGGAACTGGTGACTGTGAGTCGCATCATCTGTATCACGACGGAAAACACGTCCTGGTGAGATCATCTTAAGTGGACCTTTAGAAAAATCGTGTTTATCAAGTGTACGAGCTTGGACAGGACTTGTGTGTGTACGAAGCAAAATTTCTTCCGTAATATAGAAGGTATCTTGCATGTCACGGGCTGGGTGATCCTTAGGCAAGTTCATACGTTCAAAGTTATAATAGTCAGTCTCAACTTCAAAACCATCAACGATTTGGAAGCCCATCCCCAAGAAAATGTCTTCGATTTCTTCAGCTGTTTGGCTAAGAATATGACGATTACCGAGTTTGACTTGGCGTCCAGGAAGGGTTACGTCAAGACTTTCAGAGTCAAGTTGTGCTTGAATTTTAGCAGCTTCAACAACTTTAGCGGCTTCGTCAAAAGCTTCAGTCAAAACGTCACGAACTTCGTTGACCATTTTACCAACTTTAGGGCGTTCTTCATTAGGAAGGTCTTTAAGCCCCTTCAAAAGATCCGTCAAAGAGCCTTTTTTACCCAAAACTGCAACACGCAATTCTTGTAATTCTTTAGAGTGTTCACCACGCATTTCAGCCAATTTAGCCTGCGTTGATGTTTTCAACTCTTGCAATTGTGTTTGTAAATCCATGAGATTCCTTTCTGATGTAACAATTTCGAATCGCAAACAAAAAACCACATGCCAAAACTCCAACCCGGAGCGTTGACACGCGGTACCATCCGTTTTTTATCTGGTTACCCAGACCTTGATTCGTCAGTCGTTTTCATGAGTGAATTCGCCGAACTTCCCTTGAGGAGGCTTCCAGTCCATGACCTCCAATCCCTGTCAATTTCCATAAGGTTACTAGTCTCTACGACTTCTATTCAATTACTATCAATTTTACCAAAAAAACAAAAAGCTTTCAAGAGCTGACAAAGAATCCTTTAGTTAATGCCAAAATGGAAAATATGTCTAAGATAATTGACACACCTATATAAACATGCTACAATTATGTCAGATAAAGTTGACATAATTAATAAATTGCGACTTACAGCAACACATTAGCTTGTCTTTCAGAAGGAGGTCCATTATGAATCATGTCAGGGAATTTAGAAAGAATATGGGGCTTTCGCAATTAGAACTCGCAAAATCTATTGGTGTTTCTCGACAGACTATTAATATGATTGAAAATAACAAATATAACCCAACACTAGAGCTTTGTCTTAATCTAGCTAAAGCACTGGATACGGATCTTAACAGTCTCTTTTGGGATGGAAATTCCGAATAGAGATATAAGATAGAAAGAGGTAAATCATGATTAAAGAAACTTTCACTGACAAACTAATTAAACGTTTTTATGGTATCACAGGTCCTTTAGATGAACAAAAGCGCCAACAGGTTGATCGAATGGGTAACATAGCTTTCGTAGTTCTTTTCTTTACCTTACTTTGTGGTAATTGTATTGCCTTTCTTATAGGCTTTAAGTATCCCGAACTTGTAGCTCGTATTTATCCTATCCTCCTCTTGATTATCATTCTGTTAGTTAGCAGCATCCTTACTTATAAGTTAAAGATAAGTGCTGTTAATGCTTTTGACGAGGAAGAACTGACTGAGAAAGAGAAAAAACAACTTAAGCACGTGGGGCTTAAGTCAGGTTTATCCTTTGGGATTAGCATGTTCTTAGGCATGCCCCTAGTTCACTTCTTAGTTGACAATAAAGACTATTTGACAGAATTATTCTCAATCCATAATATGCTATCAGGCATTTTTGAAGCTATCCTTTTTGGGGCTATCATGCAGGGCTTGGTCAATGCTGGTATCAAACAAGCCAAATCTCAAGCTGAGAAAGATGACCAATAAACTATAAAAGACAAAGAAAAATCCAGGTTTCCCAGCCTGGATTTTTCGCTCGAAAGAAGACTTCTTAGACTTGTATACGCGAAGTCTAAATGTGTCCAGAAAATCGTAT
Organism: Streptococcus sp. HMSC10E12; assembly: GCF_001807855.1. Classification (NCBI taxonomy): domain Bacteria; kingdom Bacillati; phylum Bacillota; class Bacilli; order Lactobacillales; family Streptococcaceae; genus Streptococcus; species Streptococcus sp. HMSC10E12. Next base: position 165,272 of record NZ_KV791087.1, on the reverse strand, counting down.
CTTAACACATACACTATAACTAACTTCAAAACACCATATCCCCATATGACATTTCCTTAAATATTGTAACATGTCAGTGCAAAATGACAAGTCACCCTCTCTCTCATAAACCCTAAAATCCTAATCATAGCCTCTGTTATGCCATTTTACGCAATCGATTGCGTAATTTTGAAAGCGCAAACTTAATTATTTTCTGAAAGTCTTCGCAAATTTTTTGAGACTATGAAAAAAGATAGTGATAAAGCTATCAACTATCTTTCATGAAAATATAATCTATTTTTAGTCTAAATCAAGGTCTTTCAGTTTGACCGAGACGATTTTCGAGACACCTGATTCCTGCATGGTTACCCCATAAATAGAGTCTGCCGCAGACATCGTTCCCTTACGGTGGGTAACTACAATAAATTGACTGGACTTGTCAAAACGATTAAGGTAGTCACCGAAGCGTTTAACATTGGCTTCATCCAAAGCCGCTTCTACTTCGTCAAGGATAACAAATGGAATGGTTTTAACACGAATGATGGCAAAGAGAAGGGCAAGAGCTGACAAGGCCTTCTCACCACCAGACATAAGGTTAAGTGATTGAATTTTCTTACCTGGTGGCTGCACAGAAATTTCTACCCCAGCCTCTAGGAGATTGTCTGAGGTCAAAATCAAGTCTGCTGAACCTCCACCAAACATCTGGGTAAAGGTCTGTTTAAAGCTTTCTCGGATAGCCTCAAAGGTTGCTTTAAAGCGTGATTTCACTTCATCATCCATGTCATTTATGGTATTCAGAAGGAGGCTCTTAGCTTCGAGCAAATCATCCTTTTGTCCGTTCAAGAAATCAAGACGTTGCTTAACCTCTTCAAACTGGGCAATAGCATCTACATTGACCGGACCCAAAGCTTTAATCGAACGCTCAAGACCTTGCAGGTTCTGGCGTGTTTGTTCGACATTGTCAAGAGGGCTGGCCTGACCTTTGGCGACTTCAAGTGTCATCTGGTAATCTTCAGCCAACTGAGTCGCAAACTTACGAAGCGATTGACTAATCTGACTTTCACGTTCTTCCAAACGAGTCTGCTGACGAATCAAGTCCTCGTTACGATTACCAGCTTTAGCCAAACGCTCCTCCAAGTCTTCCAACTGACCTTCGTAATCTTGCACCTGAATCTTGGCACGGACAAGAGCTTGTTCCAAATCGTCCTTACGTTGAACAGCTTCTTTATGCTGTGCTTGCAAATGCGGAAGGCGGTCAGTTTGGTCATCATTGACCTGATTATTAAGGAGCGCTTTAAGACTATCCGATTCCTTCATTAACTCAGACAAGTCGGCTTGAATACGATTACTTTCTGTCTTAGCAAAACGTAATTCTGCCTGTAGGTCGCGTTCCTTCAACTGAAGTTCAGATTGCTTGTCTAAAAGAACTTGTTTTTGTTGACCAAGAGCATCTTTGTCTTCCTTAATAGCCTCAATACGGTCGTTAATGGCCTCACGCTTGGAAGCAATTTGTGCTAACTCTGCTTTAAGTTGTTCAGCCTTATCTTGAAGATTTGCCCCATCAGTTCCCTGAGAATCCTGTTTGAAACTATCCACTAGGGTTTGATTTTTCTCCACCTCTGACAAGGCTTGTTGGTGTTCTAGGTCTAGTTTTTGCTCTTGCAGACGAGCATTTTCACCATCTACCTTAAGGTCTTCTAGTTCTTTCTGTAAAGCCTTACGTTTGATTTTGAGGGCTTCAACTTTAGCTTCACTATCACTTAATTGAGCCTTAATCTGGTTAATTTCAGCAGTCAATGCATCCAGTTCAGGCTTGATGAAGAGATTATTATTTTGTTTGTTGGTACCACCAGCAAAGGCACCACCGGGACGGATCTCAGACCCGTCAAGAGTAACCATACGCACTTGGAAACGAACCGCTCGAGCTGCCTTATTAGCATTGTCAATGGTATTAAAGATTGCTGTTACCCCTAGGAGGTTTTGGAAAATATTAGATAAGCGGTTCTCATAGGTAACCAAATCGGAAGCCATACCAATAAAACCTGGTGCATTGGCAAGACTTTGAGCAAATTGTCCATTAAGTTGACGTGGTTTGATGGTTGTCAACGGCAAGAAAGTTGCACGCCCCTGACGATTGCGCTTCAAGTAGTCAATCGAACGCTTAGCAGCCGCTTCGTCCTCCACAATAATATTTTGCCCACTAGCTCCCATAGCAATTTCAAGAGCCGTCTGATAACGCGTATCAAAAGTCAAGTGTTCACTAACTGCACCAATAATTCCTTGAATGGATTGGGCGTTTTGAAGGACAGCCTTAACCCCTGCATAGAAATTAGAATGATTTTTTTGAATAGACTCTAAACTTTGACGACGGGCATCTTTACTCTTAAGGTGATCCATGAGGTCAAACATCTGCTTTTGAGCCTCTTGATAGTCCTTATCAATAGCTTGATAAGCCTGAGCCTTTTCTTTGTAGTTAGCTAGGAGGCTTTGAAGACTCTCTTTGGCTGCTTGATAAGCTTTTTGGGCTTCGCTAGCTATTTCCTGAGCGGAGAGCAAGTCTGCCTGAGCTTGTTTATATTCTTCAGCTTGAGCTTCCAATGCTTGGGTCTGACTATCCATGTCGTGGGTAACCTGAGTCAAACTGTTGGAAACCTTGGCTTCCTCCTGCATCAGACCAACATAGTCCTCACGTAAACGTTCAATAAGCGTATCCGGGTCATCAGAAAATTGCTCCAGTTCTTTTTGAATAGCAATCAGCTCCTTGGCAAGGCTATCCAACTCAGCATTCAATTCAACTTGGCCTTGATTAACCTTATCGAGTGCTGCCTGAGCTTCTTCTTTCAAATGCTCTAACTCACTGAGACGAGCTTCTGTTTCCTCTTTTTTCTCTGAACGCTGCTGACTCTCCATGGTATAAAGATCAATTTGACGCTCAAAGTCACTAATAAGACGTGTGACATCCACCAAGGTTTGTTGGTCAGAAGAAATTTGTTCTGAAATTTGATGTCGTTTCTGTTTGAGCTCCTGGTTCTCAGTCTCTAGGCGATGGCGTTCCTCATAATAGCTGGTTAATTTTTCCTTTACCGCTGCCAAATCCTCTTGGGTCTGGCTCAAGTCGGATTTACCAACTTCAATATCGTGGACCAAAAGATTAAGCTGAGTCTGTCTACGTTCCTCATCTAATTCCAAATAACGTTTGGCTGTAGCTGCTTGCTTTTCAAGTGGTTTAACCTGACCATCTAGCTCGTAGATGATATCTTCCAAACGATCAAGATTATCTTGAGTTTGATTAAGCTTGCTTTCGGTCTCCTTCTTACGTGTTTTATATTTAAGAACGCCAGCAGCTTCTTCGAAAATAGCGCGGCGCTCTTCGGGTTTAGCATTAAAAATAGCCTCAACACGACCTTGGGAAATAATGGAAAAAGAATCACGCCCTAAACCTGTGTCCATGAAAAGGTCATGAATATCACGTAGACGAACCTTACGACCGTCAATCAAATAATCATTGTCACCGTTTCGATAAATGTGACGCTCCACACGAATGGTTTCACCAGCACCCACGATAAAGCCATCACTATTATCAAGAGTAACTGCCACTTCTGCATAGTTGAGTGCCTTACGAACCTCTGTACCTGCAAAAATAACATCAGGCATCTTGCCCCCACGCAAACTCTTGGCAGAGGATTCTCCCAAAGCCCAGCGTAGACTCTCTGTAATATTTGATTTTCCCGATCCATTTGGACCTACAACGGCTGTTACTCCCTTGTCAAAGACGACTTGCGTCTTATCCGCAAAGGATTTAAAGCCCTGCATTTCAATTGATTTCAAATACATGCTTAATTTCCTAGTTGTTCAAGGGCAGCCTTAGCCGCTGCCTGTTCAGCTAATTTCTTAGATTTTCCAAGACCTGTGCTGAGTTCCTTACCATCAACAGCTACCTGCATAGTAAATTCTTTAGCATGAGCTGGTCCAGACTCATCGATAACAGTATAAGTAATATCAACCGTACCATTGACCTGAAGACGCTCTTGCAAGGCTGTCTTATAGTCTGTTACGCGGTCAAAGTTCCCCTTTTCAACCTGAGGAATCATGACCTGATTCAAGAATTTCTCAACAGCAGGCAAACCTTGATCCAAATAAAGGGCACCGAGGAAGGCCTCCCAGAGGTCACCAAGGATAGTGGCACGTTCACGTCCACCAGATTTTTCTTCCCCTTTACCAAGACGGATATACTGCTCGAAACCGCAAGCCTTCGTAAATCCTGCCAAACTCTCTTCGCGAACGATAGTACTGCGCATCTTAGACATTTCTCCCTCTGGCTTGTTAGGGTAACGTTTGTAAAGATAAACAGAAATGACTAATTGCAGAGCCGCGTCTCCTAAAAATTCCAAACGTTCATTATGTGAAATGTTTAGGAGGCGGTGCTCATTGGCATATGAGGTATGGGTAAATGCTGTTTCTAAGAGGTCTTTTTGGCTAAAAACAATACCAAAATCCTGCTCAAGTTTTTGTTCAAGTTGATTCATGAAACTTCCTTTCTTTTTAAGCACACTAACTATAATTATATCAAAAAAAGCCAATTTTCATGATAGAAAACTGCTTTTAGACCCTATATCAGCTTATTTTGTGAGATTTAACCTCTTCAACTAAAAAAAGCTGAGCAAGCTGCTCAACTTCATTTTCTTAATAATCTGGACGAACGACACCTGTAACTGTCTCACGTGTTGCTTCGACATCTTCTTCAAGGACAACCTTAATGATACGTTTAGCTTCTTCTGAAGTACATGCAACCAATGGCAAACGAAGTGGTCCAACTTCGAAACCAAGATGGTTAAGAACAGCCTTAACAGGTGCAGGGCTTGGTACTGAGAAGAGAGCGTTAACTTTAGGAATGAATTTACGTTGGATAGCTGCTGCTGTCTTGAGGTCACTATTTTCAATAGCTTCAAGCATGGCATGCATCTCATCACCGTTTGTATGAGAGGCTACTGAGATGACACCGTTAGCTCCAAGATTCATAGCGTGGAAGGCATCCCCATCTTCACCTGTATAAACCAAGAAATCTTCAGGTTTATGTTCGATAAGGTAGGCCATATTTGCAAGGCTGGTACATTCTTTAACACCGATGATATTTGGATGTTCAGCCAAACGAAGCATGGTATCAGGAGCCATTTCAACAACCACACGACCAGGGATGTTGTAGATGATAATTGGCAAATCAGAAGCATCCGCAATGGCTTTGAAGTGTTGGTACATACCTTCTTGTGATGGCTTGTTGTAGTAAGGCACGATAGCAAGACCAGCTGCGAAACCACCAAATTTGGCAACTTCTTTAGCAAACTCGATTGAGTCGCGTGTATCGTTGGTACCGACACCAGCAATCAATGGCACACGTCCATTAACAATTTTCTGAACAGCCGCAAAGAGTTCCAACTCCTCATCGTGAGTAAGTGTTGGACTTTCAGCCGTTGTTCCCGCCAAAAGAAGAGCTTCTGTATGGTGAGCCAAAAGATGCTCAATCAATTCTGGAAGGGCATCATAATTGATTGAGCCATCTTCGTGGAAAGGTGTAATAAGGGCTGTGATCAGTGTGACATCTCTTAATTGATCAATTGACATAATATTCTCCTTCAACCGTTTTCTAATCCTTTCCATTTTACCATAATTTTGACCAGACAGACAGATAAGTTGACAATTTTCTGAAAACATGAGGACTGACTGTTTCAATTGATGGCCAATAAACAAAAAACAGAGAGAAGTCTCTCTGCTTTATAGGATTCAGCTTGACTTTAGTATTTGAATACAACACCAAATCCTTACTGATTTCTGAATTATAACGCAGTGGTTGATTGGAACTACTCATGTCTGCAGCATTCGTACTTCCTAATCAACTGTGCGGGGGTGGTATAAAAGTCCTGTGGACTTTTATAGCCTAAGCCTTAAATTATAAAAGCGAAGGAGAAATCAAACTCTTCGAGTTACTGATTTCTGTTTCGCTCCCTATTTCAATTCAAATTTCAATTCTGAAGTTGGGCGAACCAAACCACGTTCGTGAAGTGTTTCTGCGATTTGTACTGAGTTCCAAGCGGCACCTTTAAGGAGGTTATCTGAAACAACCCACATGTGGATACCTTTTTCAGCATCCAAGTCTTTACGGATACGTCCGACGAATGTATCACGTGAACCTACAGCATTAACAGCTTGTGGGTAGACTTGGTTAGCAATGTCGTCTTCAAGGACTGCACCTGGGAACTCCGCAATAGCAGCTTTCACTTCGTCAATTGGTGCCACTTCTTTTGTTTCAATGTAGACTGACTCTGAGTGAGCTGACAAGACTGGAATACGTACACATGTTGCTGATACGGCAATGCTATCGTCTTCCATGATTTTCTTAGTTTCGTTTGTCATCTTCATTTCTTCGTAAGTGTAGTCATTTTCAGTGAAGACGTCGATTTGAGCCAAGGCGTTGAAGGCGATTGGGTAGTGTTTCTTATCACCACCACATGGCAAAATTTCAGCTTTAACATCACGTGGGTTAACGCCGTCATTCAAAACTTCTTTCAACTCACGTTGTGTTTCAAGGATTGCTCCCATACCAGCACCTGATACGGCTTGGTAAGTTGACACGATGATACGGTCCAAGCCCCATTTTTGACGAACTGGCTCAAGGGCAACCATCATTTGAATCGTTGAACAGTTAGGGCAAGCGATAATACCGTTGTGAGCATCAAGTGCATGTGCATTGACCTCAGGTACAACCAATGGTACATCTGGGTTTTGACGGAAGTAAGATGTATTATCAACGACTACTGCACCAGCTTTAACAGCGTATGGTGCGTATTTAGCAGAGGTAGATCCACCAGCTGAGAAAAGTGCAATATCTACACCTTCAAATGCGTCTTCAGTCGTTTCTTCGATAGTCACATCTTGACCTTTAAATTGCAAGACTTTCCCTGCAGAACGTGCAGACGCAAGGTAGCGAATTTTATCGATTGGAAGTGTTGATTCTTCCAACATTTTGATCATTTGAGCACCAACGGCACCTGTAGCACCGACAACAGCAACTGTGTATCCCATAGTAAAACCTCTTTCGGAATTTTCTATCAATTTAGTTTAGTGAATCTATTATACTACGTTTAAGCCCAGTTGAAAAGGGTTAAAACGCCAAGAATAAAGAAAATCCCCTACCAAATGGTAAGGGATAGGAGGCATCTTTCGATGAGAGTAGCAGGTTCACACAACTACTCAAGGTCCGCTCCTGCGTTACAATTTAATGTAGACCTCCTCAGCGCAAAAGGCTCTAAAGAGCCAATCGACTCATCGCATGTTTCTATTCTAGCATATTGAACGACAGAGTCAAGTCATGAATACCATGGGATACTTATCTTAGCCATTTGGCTTACTTTCCATCATCATGACCATCTTTATAACCGCGTAGGTATTCTCTTTTTTCTGAACTTGTTGTAAATTTGCCAAAAAGAGTTGATTCCTTTGAGTATGAATCATAATTATCAATGCCTTTTTCGGCATCCGCAAAGCCATCCTGGTAGCCCTTGGTATAAGCCTTATTATTTACTTTTGAATGGTATGAATTTCCATAGCGATGATAAGAACGTCGACTCATATACATCCAGAACCAGGGATTACGGATGACATCTTGTCGGTAATAACGGTCACGGGTTTGATAGTCGTCATTATTGTCAAAAATACTTTTGGCCTGGTCATCTGAGAAATCATCATTTTGTTTGGAATACTTTTTGAGTGTCTCATCGTCACTAACTTTTGCACCTGATTGAAAGTTCGAACGTTCAGAGTCATTTAACTCAGGAGCTGACATCTTAGGCTTTGTGTATCCTGAATTTGTATCCGATTTTGACTTGCTAGAACTGTTACTTGAAGAAGACTGACTGTCTGAATGGCTCTGACTGCTACTTGATTTGGAGCTAGAATCAACGTCTGAACCCGAACTATACGAGCTACTAGAACCGTAAGTCTTACTAGATCCATCGTAACTGTCATGATCACTACTTGACTTGTAACTCTTACTTGACCCACTATCAGATTTATACCCTTTTCCTGAATTACCATCAGAATGATGTCCCTTGTTAGAGCCAAAACCAGATTTAGATCCACTTCTGCTACCTCTACTTGAAGAACGTGAACCACCACGTCTGCTTCGTAGAGCGGTGATATTTTCAGAAGTTTCTTGTGCTTTAATTTCTTGTGCCGTTGATAAAACTAGTCCTGACACCAAGGTCACCCCTAAGAGAGCCATTGCTTTTTTCATTAAAAAATCCCCTTATTCATCTAATGGTCTTATTATACCATAGAACAAAAAACGGGGAAATTTATAAAGAAAGTTACATCAAAGGCCCAATCAAAGAAAAGAGATAGCCACCTAGACGATGAGCCATAGGCATTTTCGACAAACTTTCCAGAGTGACTTCCTCTGAGAGCGCCTGGGTTTTCTCAAAATCTTGTTCTATGTTAAGCACTTCCAGATTTTTATAGAGATAGACCCCATCTTCAAAATTTTGATAGAGGCTTCGGTAGTCTGTGTTAATAGTGCCTACCACAGCTTGTTTGGCATCAGAAACATAAACTTTAGCATGGACAAAGCCTGGGGTATAGCGGAAAATACGGACGCCAGCATCCAAGAGCACTTTAAAATAGGTCATCGCAATATCAAAGGCATACTGTTTATCTGGAATCCCTGGCATAATGATACGAACATCCACACCTCGTCTAGCCGCAAAGGTCATAGCTCGTACCAATTCATCATCCAAAATCAAATAAGGTGTCATGATATAGACATAGTTAGTTGATGTATTTAGAAGATGTAAATAAACATTTTCGGCAACCTTGTGGTAGGTCAGCGGTGAATTGCCATAAGGGAGTACAAAGCCTTGACTCTTTCTTTGTTGAGGTTTTTCTTGTAGATAGTACTCCACATCCGTTTTATCCTCTATTCCAGTCACTGTCCATATGGTCAAAAAGAGAGCTTTTAGCGTTTGAACTGCTGAACCATCTAATCGAAGGGCTGTGTCCTTCCAATGACCAAAGCGTTCTCGTTTATTGACATACTCATCAGCGATATTAACGCCACCAGTATAAGCAACTTGACCATCAATCACTGTAATTTTTCGATGGTCTCGATAATTGTAATAGGTTGATAGAATGGGCTTGACTGGTGAGAAGGCCTGAGCTTTAATACCAACCTTGTGCAATCGCTCAATATAATCGTAGGACAAGGTAGTCATCTCATTCATCCCATCAAACATGACACGGACATCAAGACCTGCCTTGGCCTTCTCCTCTAAAATGGCTAAAATCTCGCCCCACAGGATTCCTTCGTCAATAATGAAATATTCCATGAAGATATAACGCTCCGCCTTTTTCAAATCCTCCAACAAGGCTGGAAGCATGTCATCTCCAAGTGGGAAATAGGTAACCTCAGTGTCTCTGTAGATAGGAAACTGTGCTGGACTATGCTCCAAAAAATAGGCTAACTTTTGTAATTGGCGATCACTTTGGGATAAATAATCAGCAACTTCTGGATCGGTGCTTAGATAGTCGGATACCTGCACTGTAGCATCCTCAAGCCGTTTCTTCAAGCGTCTGACACCCAAATCAGCCAGTGAAAAGTAAAGCAGAGCCGTCCCAAAAATTGGAAAGAGGGCAATGATAATCACCCAGGACAGTTTGGAACGAGAATCCATGGAACGATTGAGCAAGTAAAAGAAGGTAAAGACACTCAACAAGTGTTCCCATAAGATAATGGATGGGAAATGCTCTTGTAGGCTGAGATATGAAAAGACAAGAAAGGCCAATTCCAGTAAGAAGAACAGGAGAATAGGAACCTTTCGGTTAAGTAGAATTTTGGCCCATCTGGAGGGCTTTTGGGGTAACAGTCTAGCACTTTGTTCTTGAGTCATATAGGCTCCTTTCGTGTAGGGGAGACCATTACAACTTTCCGGTCTCCTTCAGTAATTTTATTAGTATCGTTTTAGCCTATGAAAAAGGCAGGGATAATTAGCTATTGCGATTAGGATTGGCGTGATTCCTACTTTATTTTCCTAACAGGGCCGTCTATGGTCTTTTGCATCCAGACGATATCATGCCATTTGTTAAACTTATAGCCAATCTTTGGGAAATGAGCCACTTGAACATAGCCCCGCTTTTCATGCATGGAAATGCTCGCTTCGTTCGGAACAGCGATACAAGCCAGAAAGCGTAAGTAGCCTCGTGCTTGCAACTCCTCTTCTAAGGCCGTATAAAGGGCCGATCCAATCCCTTGTCCACGCGCCTCTTTGGCTACATAAATAGACAATTCAGTGGTCCAATCATAGGCTGTACGAGCATAATAGGTTGAGGCATAAGCATAGCCTAGCACTTGGCCATTCTCTTCCGCTACTAAATAGGGGTATTTTTCAAGCGTCTTGCAAATGCGTTTTTCAAACTCTTGAACACTGGGAACCTCATATTCAAAGGTAAAAGCTGTCTTCTCGACATAGGGTGTATAGATGGCCTGGATAGCTTGTGCATCTGACAAGCTGGCTGGACGAATGGTTAACATCATTTTCTCCTTCGACTTCATTATCTTTATTTTAAACTATAAAAAAAGAGGGCTCAACCCTCTTATAACAAGTCTTGTCACTACATCAATGGCGCAACTAATCTGGTCAATAAGCCCAAGCACTTCTGGTGAAATGGTCGATTTTTAACATCAGTCATGCTGACTCGATGACACTTGGCCATTGTCGCTTGGAAATCTTCCTCAATACCAACCACTGATGACGTCCTGTAAAGATAGGTCGCACACTCAAAGTGGTGATAAAGACTGCGGTAATCCAAATTAATCGTTCCGACAGCAGCCCTACTATTGTCACTCACAAATACCTTTGCATGAACAAATCCAGGAGTGTACTCATAGATTTTTACGCCGGATGCCAAAAGTGTTGGGTAGTAAGTCTTAGCGAGGTAGTAAGCTGACTTTTTATCAGGAATACCAGGCATGATGATACTGACGTCTACCCCACGCTCGGCCGCAAATTTCAAAGCATGTAGTAACTCACCATCTAAAATAAGATAAGGCGTCATGATGTGAACAAAATCACGCGCATGGTTAAGGATGTCAATATAGACATTCTCACCAACTTTATCCTTGTCCAATGGAATATCCCCATAAGGAACAACAAAGCCAGGGGTATCAAAGGCCTTATGTTCAACCATATACGGCGTAACATCTAAGGTTTCGTTAGAATAGGTCCACATCTGAAGAAAGAGGACTAAAAACGTATCAACCGCTGGCCCCTCCACCATGAGTGCAGTGTCTTTCCAATGACCGAAACGCTCAATCTTGTTGATATACTCGTCAGCGAGATTAACGCCACCTGTGAAAGCAACCTTACCATCAATCAGCAAGATTTTTCTATGGTCACGGTAATTGTAATAGGTTGACAAGAAGGGTGTTACCGAGGCAAAAACTCGAGACTGAATGCCTATATTTTGCAAGCGTTTCTTATAGTCGAAACTTAAGGTTGAAAATTCATTCATACCGTCATACAGGACTCTAACTTCCACCCCTTCTTGAACCTTTTGTTTCAAGATTGCTAGGATTTCACCCCACATTTCACCTTCACCAATGATGAAATATTCCAAGAAAATGTACTTCTCTGCTTTAAGGAGCTGTTTCTTCATTTCCTCAAACTTGGCTTCACCACTTGGGAAATAGGTCGTCTTCGTGTGACGATAAACTGGAAAAGAACCGTTCACATTTTCAAGATATTGGACCAAGTTATAGTTGCTGGTGTGACGTTGTTTAAGCTCTTCAAGAGCCTCCTCATCCTGTTTTAAAATACCAGAACTGCGGTCAATATTGCTCTGAATAGCACGCTTCATCCCTGTGTAACCTATATCAAGTTTCGTATAAGCCAAGAGCAAGGTTCCGATAATTGGAAAAGGCAATACAATCAGGAGCCAAGTATTGACGGCTGTTGATTCCATATCACTTTGAAAGAGATAAATAATGGCCAGAATACGAAGGACTACTTCTGTAACTTGCAGGTGTATCCTATATTGATGCAACCAGAGGTAAGACAGGGCCACAACAACAAGCTGCAGTAAGATGATTAAGAAGATAATCGTAGCACGACTAAAGATTCCACGAAGAAAGCCACGACGACTCTTATCATAAAGACGTTCAATTTTAGCTTCGTTTTTGATAGCATGACTCCTTTCCCTTTTTAATTAATCTTATTATAACCAAATTTGTAAAATTAAGCTAGACAGAAAAAGCCATCTAGGCTAGTCTCAGATAAACACCACATTTATCTGAAAGGAACTAACATATAGGACGAAATGGATTACCGAAACAAATGGATTTTACGAATGTTTCTCAAAATTATGAGGCTGGGACAAAAGTCCTAGCCTCTCAATTTGTCTTTGGATTGTCGAGAAAGACGCAGTGGTTGAGTGGGCTCTACTACGCTGATTTCATCAGCTTTTACTGCCCTACTCAACTGTGCGGAGGTGGGACGACGAAATCGAATTCTAACGAATTACCGATTTCTGTCCCACTCTCAAGAAATAGAATTCCTAGGAAATCATTGAATTATCAATCACCCTACCAAGTTTTTCTGAGTTACTTGAAAAGTCTAACTTAATTTGACAATTTAGGTTCTTAAACGTCTCTAGTTAATCAACTAAAAATTATAACTAGCTGGGTGTTATCTAATCTCCCCTCATTTTTAAGTTATTATCATTTTTGATATAATGGTAGAGAATGAAAGGAGATTTTATGTCAACTAAAAATTTAACGCCGGTCTTAAAAACCTCTTTTGTGCTACTGGCTATCCTGGTCCTTCTTGGTATTGTTATGCCTGACGGCTACCAAGTTTGGTCAGAACAACTAAGGGAAGTTATTTCAGATAAACTTGGCTGGTTTTACTTATTACTGGTCACGTCAATCGTTCTACTTTGTGGCTTTTTCCTGGTTAGTCCCGTTGGGCAAATCAAACTGGGGGAACCCAATTCGGTGCCTGAACACTCTACTATCTCTTGGATTGCCATGATATTTTCTGCTGGAATGGGAATCGGCCTTGTCTTCTACGGTGCCGCAGAGCCCTTATCCCATTATGCCATTTCAACGGTACGAGCTACCCCAGGGTCGCAGGAAGCCTTAGCCGATGCTTTCCGTTACACTTTCTTTCACTGGGGCATCCATGCCTGGGCAATATATGCTTTAATCGCCCTGGCCCTTGCCTACTTTGGTTTCCGAAAAAAAGAGAAATATCTTTTATCGGTTACCTTAAAGCCCTTGTTTGGTAAAAAAACAAACGGTAGCCTTGGTAAGATCGTAGATACGATTACAGTGGTCGCTACTGTTATCGGGGTGGCAACCACTCTTGGTTTTGGGGCAGCCCAAATCAATGGGGGACTCAACTACCTCTTTGGTATTCCAAACAATGCCCTTGTGCAAGTTATTATCATAATTATCACAACCATCCTCTTTACCATTTCAGCCCTTTCTGGTCTTGGAAAAGGGGTAAAAATCTTATCAAACACCAATCTTATTTTAGCGGTTGGACTACTCGCCATCACCATAATCATCGGTCCCACAGTCCAGATTTTTAATACCTTGACCGATAGTATCGGACTGTATATTTCCAATTTCTTCCGTATGAGTTTCAGTGCTGGTTCCTTTGGTCAATACAATCGTGACTGGATCAATACTTGGACGATTTTCTATTGGGCTTGGTGGATTTCTTGGTCACCATTCGTGGGAGTTTTTATTGCCAGAATTTCTAAAGGACGTAGTATCAGACAATTTCTATCCATCGTCTTATTAGCACCGACTGTATTAAGCTTTTTATGGTTTTCTACCTTTGGAACACTTTCAACGCATGTTCAATCACTTGGAAATGTAGATTTAACACAGTTTCCAAGTGAGCAGACCTTGTTTGCAACCTTCAGTCAACTGCCATTTGGTTTTATTGCCTCCGTTGTTGCCATCATCTTGATCATTACCTTCTTTATCACGTCAGCAGACTCTGCGACCTATGTGCTAGCTATGCTCTCTGATGATGGGAATCTCAAACCAAAGAATAACCTTAAAATCTTCTGGGGCGTACTCCTTGCGACTATTGCCATCGTCTTACTTCTTTCAGGGGGCTTAGTAGCCTTGCAAAATACGCTGATTATCGTAGCCTTTCCATTTTCACTCATCATGGTACTGATCATGGTTTCCCTAGTCATTGAATTGCTACACGAAAAAGACAAGATGGGACTGTCAATCACACCGACACGATACCCTAAAAAAGATCAACCCTTCAAATCTTATGAAGAATAAATAACCCAATTTGTAAAATTAAGCTAGACAGAAAAAGCCTATGTTAGGCTCAGATAAACACCACATTTGTCTGAAAGGAACTAACATAAATGACCTATACTCATCTTACCACAAACGAGCTTGTAACGATAGAGGCTTACTATCAAGAAAACATAATAAAAATTAATATAAAAAGTGTCTAAAATACATATTTAAACACTTTTTGTATGCTATAATTTTCATTAACACTATAACAAAGGAGAACCAAATGAAACGTTTAAATACTCTATTTCATATTATAAAAGTTACAGGATTTAATCAATTTTTGATAAGTTTTGTAAGTTTTATTTTTATTTCAGGAGGAATACTTTTATTAGTTGAACCTCAAATAAGTAATTACTGGGATGGACTATGGTATGCTTTTGTCACATCAACAACAGTAGGTTACGGAGATATACTAGCTACTACTCTAATCGGACGTATTACTAGCGTCTTTTTAACTGTATATGGACTTATTTTTTTTGGATGCTTATCAGCCGTAATTGTCAATTACTACAGCAAATTAAATACACCTAATAATAAAACTGACTAACATATTTCTTAGTTACTGTAAAAAATAATTCTTTCTCTGCCAATTCCAAACGGCTACAATTTCCTGACCTCGCGATACTTCTTGACTATCCTCTCCAGTCTGAACAAGATTACCATCTTCGACATCATCTAAGTCTAATTCTTTCTTGATAGTCTTGAAGAGTTTGCCAAATCCAATCTGTCGTTTCCGATAAAGTCCCTCAAACAAATCACCCGTTATCCGTTCTTTCGTCTCTTCAGACAAGACAATCACTTGTTTGTCATTCTCTTTCTCGACATCAAATGGATTTTACTAATATTTCTCAAAATTATGAGGCTGGGACAAAAGTCCTAGCCTCTTTATTGTTTTTGGATTGTCGAGCAAGACGCAGTGGTTGAGTGGGCTCTACTACGCTGATTTCATCAGCTTTTACTGCCCTACTCAACTGTGCGGAGGTGGGACGACGAAATCGAATTCTAACGAATTACCGATTTCTGTCCCACTCTCAAGAAATAGAATTCCTAGGAAATCATTGAATTATCAATCACCCTACCAAGTTTTTCTGAGTTACTTGAAAAGTCTAACTTAATTGTTATCATTTAATTTATCTAACAGAGCCTCTGCTACTTTTTCAGGGATTCCAAGAGCTTGAATGTCTTCGGCACTGGCTTTTTGGATAGCTGTCATAGACTTGAAGTGTTTGAGAAGTTTTTGTTTGCGCTTAGGTCCTAACCCCTCCACGCCATCAAGTTTAGAACTGAAACTATTCTTACTACGGACTTGACGATGGAAGGTGATGGCAAAGCGGTGTACTTCATCCTGAATACGGTGAAGGAGGAAAAATTCCTCGGATTGACGTGGCAAATCAATGACTCGCAAAGGATCTCCAAAAAGCAATTCATTGGTTTGGTGCTTGTCATTTTTCTGAAGACCTGCAACTGGGATAGATAGATTGAGTTCCTTGCGAAGCACATCCTTGGCTACATTGACCTGACCTTGACCACCATCCATGATAATGAGGTCTGGTGGCGTTAGACCATCACGTTTGACACGACTATAGCGACGACGAATGACCTCACGCATACTGGCATAATCGTCAGGGCCTTCAACAGTCTTAATCTTGTATTTGCGGTACTCTTTTTTATTAGGTTTACCATTTTCAAAGACAACCATGGCAGAGACAGGGCTAGTTCCCATGATATTAGAGTTATCGAAAGACTCGATACGGACCGGTGTCGGAATCCCCATGAGTTTGCCTAGATTTTCAATAGCTCCTTGGGTCTTAGCCAAGTCTTTTTCGAGGAGATCAAATTTTTGGGTCAAACTGACGCGGGCATTTTTCGTCGCCAGATTAACCAACTGCTTCTTCTCTCCACGTTGAGGTTTAAAGACCTTGACCTCATCTCCAACTAGAGCCTCAACAGACTCTTGATCAATGTCTCCTGGAATGAAAATCTCCTTAGGCTTGAGATGACGACTATCCAGATAAAACTGACCCATATAGGTTAGGAAATCTTCCTCAGCATCATTATAATAAGGGAACATATTGACATCACGCTGAATGAGTTTCCCTTGGCGAACAAAGAAAACCTGAACACACATCCACCCCTTATCCACGTAGTAACCGAAGATATCACGGTCCTGCATGTCTTGACGGATAACCCTTTGCTTGGTCCTAAGCGTCGAAACCGCCTCAATCAAATCGCGATACTCCGCAGCACGCTCAAACTCCATCTGGTCAGACATATCCTTCATCTTGGCCTTAAGCTGATTAACGATTTTATCATCATGACCGTTTAGGAAATTCTTGACATCTTCAACCAAACCTTGCCAATAGTCCTCAGTGGTGTGACAGATGGTGTGGGCATTACATTGGCCAATATGGTAATAGAAACAGACCTTATTGGCCGGATTTTTACATTTCTTAAAGGGGAAAATACGGTCCAAAAGCTTCTTGATTTCATTGGCCGCACCAGAGTCTGGGTAAGGACCAAAATAGAGACCGCCATCCTTCTTAACCTGGCGGGTAATCAAGAGCCTTGGATAGAGCTCCTTAGTAATCTTGATAAATGGATAAGACTTGTCATCCTTGAGGCGGATGTTGAATTTAGGCATATTCTCTTGGATAAGATTAATTTCCAAAAGCAGGGCCTCAATATTGGACTCGGTTACGATAAATTCAAAGTCTGCAATCTCAGATACCAAAAGCTCCGTCTTAGTATCATGACTTCCACGAAAATAGCTACGCACACGATTTTTTAGATTTTTAGCCTTACCGACATAGATAATATTGCCGAATTTGTCCTTGTGGAGATAGCACCCCGGGTTGTTTGGGAGCAATTCCAGCTTATGTTTAATCAGATTATTCATGCTTTCATTGTAGCAAAAAAAGAGCTGAAAAGCTCTTAATAGTCATGGGTAAATACAATTTGAAAAGAGGTCTATTTGCTCAAAATCGTCAAAATTTCTTGGTAGTTTTTGACTTGATAGGTTGGAACAGCTGGAGTCTCATTAACCAAACCTTTTGGATTAAACCAAATGCTGTCAATTCCTGCATTATTACCACCTTGAATATCAGCAGTTAGACTATCACCAATCATGAGGGCCGAATCGGGATGAAAGTCATTCACCTGATCCGCAATTTTTTCAAAAAAGTCCGTAGACGGTTTGTGGGCACCCACTTCATCTGAAATGAAAATATCGTCGAAGAAAGGCAAGATGCTTGAGGCTTGCAGACGACCACGTTGGATGTAGCTAACACCATTAGTTGCTGCATAAATCTTGTGACCGCGATTTTTAACGTTCGATAAGAAAGCATGGGCCTGAGGCAACTCCTGCCCCTGTTGGCTCAAGAAATGCTGGTAACGGCCAGCTAAGTGTCTGCCATCAACCTCCTGTCCAAAATGCTCAAAAAGACGAGAAAAGCGAGTGCGAAGCAATTCCGGCTTAGTGATTAAACCATGATTGAGATCTTCCCACATGGAACGATTCATGGGGATATAGTGATCCTTGTAAACTTTAAGATCTCGTGAAGCCACCCCAGCTTCTTCAAGAAGGTAGGTCAAAGCCAAATCTTCAGCACGGTCAAAATCTAGGAGGGTGTGGTCAAGGTCGAAAAGTAAATGCGTGTAGGTCATGGTATATCCTTTCTAACTGGAAATCTTTAGGCTCTATTTTACCACAATCCAGCTATATATAAACAAAGAAACACAAAAGGGCGACCCGCAGGCCACCCTCTCAGATTTATGAAAAATAAGTATTGCTTACTTAATAGACTGCTATTATATCCATTGAACCTTAAAGAAAGCTTAAAGTAGCTTATTTTTTTGATTCTATAGATTTTTACTTAAACAGCGAATCTCTTTAATTCGTGGTATACTGAAAATACAAGATTAATCAAACGAGGCGTGTTATGAAAAATTTAAAATTTCAATCCGTTTTTGACATCATCGGACCTGTCATGGTCGGGCCTTCCTCTAGTCATACTGCAGGAGCTGTTCGTATTGGCAAGATTGTTTCTGCCATCTTTGGTGAGACACCGACTGAGGTAGAATTTCAACTTTTTAATTCCTTTGCCAAAACCTATCGAGGTCACGGGACTGATGTGGCTCTAGTAGCTGGTATTTTAGGTATGGAAACGGACGACCCTGACATCCCACGCGCTCTGGATATCGCATACGAAAAAGGCATTAAGGTCTACTGGAAAATTAACAAGGATAGTAATGCGCCACACCCCAATACGACTCGTATCACCTTAAAAAATGCTACAAAAACCATTTCTGCCACAGGCGTTTCTATCGGTGGAGGAAATATCCAAGTAACTGAACTCAATGGTTTTGCGGTCAATCTCAAGATGAATACACCGACTCTCATCATTGTCCACCAAGACGTTCCAGGAATGATTGCCCTTGTCACAGATATTTTGTCGCGTTATGGCATCAATATCGCCCAAATGACTGTTACTCGGGAAAACGCCGGTGAAAAGGCCATTATGATTATCGAAATTGACTCGCACCAGTGTGATGAGGCCGTCACTGAAATCGCTAGAATTCCTCATCTACATAATGTCAACTTTTTCAGCTAAGAGGGGGATTGCATGTTTTACACTATTGAAGAATTAGTTCAACAAGCTGACCGAGATTACCAAGGTAATATCGCCAAACTCATGATTGCTACAGAGACAGAGCTAACTGGACGGGAACGTCCTGAAATCCTAGCTCTGATGGCTCGAAATCTTGAAGTGATGAAGGAGTCTGTTCAGGCTGGTTTGTCTCCTGAGAAATCACCAACTGGCTTAACCGGGGGAGACGCTGCCAAACTGGATGCCTATATCAAAAATGGAAAGACCTTGGCTGATTCTGCCGTCTTAGGTGCTGCTAGAAATGCCATGGCAGTCAATGAATCTAACGCCAAGATGGGCTTGGTTTGTGCCACACCAACTGCTGGATCAGCTGGTTGTCTACCTGCTGTTCTTACAACTGCTATCGAAAAACTGGGCTTAACCGAATCACAACAATTGGATTTTCTCTTTACTGCTGGTGCATTTGGCTTAGTCATCGCAAATAATGCCTCGATATCTGGTGCCGAGGGAGGCTGCCAAGCTGAAGTCGGTTCCGCCTCTGCTATGGCTGCTGCCGCTATTACAATGGCTGCTGGTGGAACACCTTTCCAAGCCAGCCAGGCCATCTGCTTTGTGCTTAAGAATATGTTGGGACTCATTTGCGACCCTGTAGCCGGATTGGTTGAGGTCCCATGTGTCAAACGTAATGCTATGGGGGCAAGCTTTGCCCTAGTAGCTGCTGACATGGCCTTGGCAGGCATCACATCAGCCATTCCAGTCGACCAGGTCGTTGATGCTATGTATCAGGTTGGTTCAGCTATGCCAACTGCCTTCCGTGAAACTGCTGAAGGTGGCTTAGCAGCAACTCCAAAAGGAAAGGCACTAGCAAAAGAAATTTTTGGGTAATTTTTAGTAAAAAACAAAAAAACTTAGAAGCTTTCATACTTCTAAGTTTTTTCTTCTTACATAGCCTTTTCAACGTTTTGATTTTAGCTGAATAGCCATTTTGTCAAAAAGTGCCATGTTTCTTTGGCAATACTTGCAAGGAAGGTTGAGAGACTAAATGCGTTGAATTTTTTGAGGAGGTTCTCAACTAGTGGTGTGACAGTCTTAGGTGTTTCCACTGGAGCCTTACTTTCTTCTTGCTTACCAGTATTATCCTGAGATGAAGCTGGCACTGTGTTTGTACTGTCGTGACTATTATTTTGCCCAGTTGGTTCAGGCTCTGGAGCAATCTCAGGCTGATGCTCAGGTTCATCTGTTTTATTTTCCGAATTTGGCTCTGGACTAGGTTCTGGCTGAGGATCAGGTTTGATTGGTTCGTCAGTGGTGTCACTACTTGTGTTTGTCAGTTTTTCAGTAACGAAGAAGTTTTGGAATTCTACTGAACCATCCCAAAGACCGACACCTACATGGGCTTGATTGAAGTAATTATCCACAGCATCAAATTGATGATGGAGCACTTCCTTGCCATCGACATAGACTGTCATGGTGTCCTTGCCCTTTTCAACCTTGACGTGGTGGTATTGACCGTCATTGATAGCCTTATCCAAATGAGCTTCAGCGATGGTTTCACCACCAAAACGGAAGAGACGAACAGTATCATTGTCAGCAAATTGGACAGAGTAGGCACGACCTGGTTCTTCACGTTCCGCAGCTACAAAGAGGTTGACCAAACCATGTTGGTATTTGACATCGATATCATAGTCAAATTGCTTGAAGCCATTACTTTCATAGGCCATGAAGAAGTCATTGGCACTGACATTGCTATCGTAAAGGGTATCGTCATCAATATACCAATCACCAGTGACAGCCTTCAAACCTTTAAGGTTGGTTGCAAAATTGTTGAGCGTAATGTCAATATTAAAGGTCTTAGTCAATGATGGGTTTTCAACTGAAGTTGCTGTGACAGTGAGATGACCTTTGTGAAGGGCTTTGAGAGAAAGTTTATTGTCATGCTCAGTATAGGACACCAAACTTGGATCACTAACTGTCCATGTCACATCTTGCTCTTCAGAAGCCGGTGCCAGGTAAACTTGCAAGTCCTTACTTTGACCAACTTCAAGAGCCAAATGACCCGCAGCCGTGGTGTTCATAGCAACAGCCTTAGTAACTTCCTTCTTGTCAGTCCAAGTACTCTTAATTGGGTAGATAGCAATATTTGCTTTGGCTGGACCACCTTCAACCAAGACACTAGCGCCAACAGCTCTTGGGCTTGGGAAAATCTGATTAGCACCGGCTACCGTATTTCCCTTAGCAAAGACTTCTACACTAGCACGGTCCACATAAAGATGCAAGTCAATAGAACCATCTTCATTGCGAGTCACTTGTTGGCTATTAACCTTAGCAAAGGCATCTGAAAGGATAGTACCAGATTGGCTACGGTCAATTGATAAAGTTTCCTTAGTTAAATCGTAAATGACCTTAGTAGCTTGACCATCACCAACGCGAAGATTAAATCCAACTGCTGTCGTGTCCTTACTTGGTACAAAGTGGGAAACCACTTCATAAGTGTCACCTTTAAAATCTTTAAGCAACTCGTTATCAGAAGCTACTATGACATTTTCAAAATACTGGGCATTTTCTGTGTCACGAAGGCTTTCGTAGGCCTTAACTGGAGTTTGGGTTAAGATGTAACGGTCGCCCGATTTGATCAATCCAAGGTCAAGGTTAAGGTTAAAAGTACCATTAAATTTTTGACCAACAGTATCTGCAACCAGATTGCAATAATCTTCCCAAGTGTTCATCCAGTTAATTTCAGTCAATTGTGGGATGTTTGGATGGTCAGCTGTTCCAAAATCATGAACATAATAAGTCATGGCAGCATAGGAATCCTTACCAAAATTCAGGATTTCGTCATGGTCTTGGTAAACCTCATCAGCTACAAAGGCCCATTTGCCATCCACTTGTTTAAAATCACCAACCTTGTAAGAACGACCACCACGTGAGAGGACCCACTTGAGAGCCCCATCATTGGCCACAATCGGATAGAGGTCAGGACATTCCGTATGCAAATCCTTATAGGTCGTTTCCACTTGCCAGTTCTTTAAGTCTTGTGAAGAATAAATGCGGAGTGGACCACCTGCAAGGACCATAAACCATTGGTTATCCCAGCGGAAGACCTTAGGGTCACGGAAATCTTGGTTTTGAAGGGGATCCTGAGACCAGTCGGCAACTACCTTGTCATATTTTTGCCAAGTTCTCCCCTCGTCCTCACTGTAGGCAATTTCAATCCGTTGCCCATTACCATTTGAAGTGATAATAGCTACCAGACCACCTTCCGGAGATTTGAAGAGGCCTGAACTATTGGTACTATCAACCACGACAGAGCCTGAGAACATGTGACCTGTTGCATCTGGATAGAAGGCTATAGGCTCTTCATCCCAATGAAGCAAGTCTCGGCTGGTCGCATGGGCCCAGTGCATTGGCCCCCATTTGGTATCATCGTAAAATTGATAGAAGAGATGGTAACGTCCCTTGTAGAAGACCAAGCCATTAGGGTCATTAGCCCAGCCATCCTTGACAGAATAATGATACTGATCACGATAAAGCTCGTTGTAATACACATCATCACTCTGTCTGCGGTGGATATTAACACGATAAGTCAAGGTCACAGGACGGCCTAGTGAATCAGTCATACTACTTTCAATAATAAAGTAATTGGCACCTACAGCCACTGGCAATTGTGAAATATCTGTGTAAACATTTCCCTTGGCATCTTCTACCTTGATAACAGCATTTGGATTATGCTTAGTGATGTCAAAGCCTACTGTCTCTGCATTGTGTCCCACATATTGGATATGGAGTGGTTCTTCAGAGAAGAATTGGGCTTGTTTTTCAACAGATCCTGTTTTTGAGGTCACAACAAGATTGTCAATCAAAGGAAGACTGGCATCATCAAGATTAACATAGCGGGTGTTTTTGAAAATGACATTGGCATTCCAATTAAGAAGTCCAAAGTAACCTTCTGGAAGGACTTGAGGTTGACCCTTATCACTTTTTTGAAGAACAGCGTCGCCTGTACTTGCGACAAGCACATCATTGACATAGTAAGAAAGCCACTGATTAGCCGCAACTACTCTAAGATTGTAGGTTTCATCGGCAGTTGGTGTTACATCTTTTTCATCTACAAGTTGAATATCATGATTATTGACCCAACGCCAAAACTTAACCTTATGGTTACCAGAGTCTACGTTGACCCCGTACATATTTTTATCGCTACTATCATTGTTACCACGGAAAATGAGGGCAGCAGCACCACCAGCTTCCTTGAAGGTCACATCTGTTGAATAGATAAAATTCTTGCCCTCGGATTGAGAATAAAGGAAAGAGTCTCCCTTGTCTTTAGCTTCTGAATGAATACCGTCAGCCTGCATTTCCCAGTGACCATTTTGGTCTGCGGTCATCCCTTCTAGATTGGTAACCGCTTCATTATTAGGCAAATCCGTTTTTTCCGCTGTCACATGAACAGGACTGGTGCTATTCGTTACAACTGGAGATTGTTCTTGATTGGTCTGATTCAAATCGGCTTCTTGCGTTTGGTTAGTCACTTTCTCAGCCTCGCTAGCCTGTGTTTGTACTTCTTTTGACTGGTCAGGGCTAGGCTGAGTGGGATTCTCTTGAGCTGTTTGAGCAGATTCGGAAACAAGAGACGGGCTCGGCTCTACCACTTGGGGGACTTCCTTGGTCGTGCTAGGAGCAAGCTCCGCTTGAGGGGCAACTTGATGGTCAGTTTGAGCTACCACTTCTTGAGGTGTTGGGCTCACAGTTGCCTGTTCCACTTGGTCCGCATAGACAGGACCAGCCAGGGCCAAACCTGCAAAGCTTACCAAGGCACAGCCGTAGACCCAAGTCTTCCCACTTTTACGCATAAACCAATTTTTACAAACAGTATCATTCATGATTCTTCTCCTTCTTTAGAGTAACATTAAATGTTATCTCAGTTTTCATGAAAATTCAAAGTCAATACATTCGCCTTTATTAATAAGCCTATCAAAGTTTCCGGAAATATCTCTAGGATTTACATTAAAACGGTAAACGCTTACTTTTAATATCATTATATCACTATAATCTGAAAATACCATCTTTTTCTGTAATATTTTTCATATAAATGAAAAACTTCCGAATTTGCCATTCGAAAGTCCGTTCCTTATGCTTAATCTGAGCCTGTTAGCAGGCTATTTCCAATAATACCAATGGTTACAATAGCAATCCCAATGAATCCCAAAAGGCTAGGTAGACTATCTCCGAGGAAGAGGCAACCACCCAAGAGGGTAAAGAGAACTTCACCAGCCTGAGTGGCTTCAACCACTGCCAGTTGCTTATGGTTATGCTTAACTAGATTAGTCGCCTCGAAGAAAAGCAAGGTTGCGACAACCCCAGAAAAGACAGCCACAATTAAAGACTGTAAAATCTGTCCCCCTGATGGAAGCCCAGCATCTGCTACAGCAAAAACTGACAAAAGTAACCAAAAAAGCGTACTCATCAAGGTCATCCCAAACACACGCTGCGTCGTTGAAAGCTGATCCTGCTTACAGTGGACCATCATCTTACGATTGCCCAAAGGATAGGCAAAAGCGGCCAGTAAAATCAAGAGACTAGCACGGACCACACCGCTACCAAGACCACTACCAAAGTAAGGAATCTGGATGAGAATAATACCTAAAAGGATGACCAATGTCATAAGCAGTTGCTTACCAGGTACCTTCTGCCCAAAGAGAGGGGTCAAGAGCAGACTAGCTAGAATGGTAATCTGCCAAGTAGCCGCCACAAACCAGGACTCGCCATAAATGGAGGCTAGAGACAGGGGCCCATAAAAAAGCCCAAAACCAACCGTACTCCAGACCAACCAGGTCAAGGGTGCTTTCTTAATGGCAGCGAGTACACCTGCCAGCTCACCCTTACGCCAGGCCAAAACAGCCAGCATAGGCAAACTAAACAAGTAACGTAGACTAGCACTCCACATCCAAGACCCACCCGAAAGATTCATACTTCGATTAAATATAAAGGTAAAAGCAAAAAAGAGAGCACCCAGAATACCATACCAAAGCGCCCTCGCAAATTGAGATTGTTTCATAACTGTAAACTCCTATAATTATTCTATTGTACATTATTTGCAGCAATAAAAAAAGGAGGTCATCATAATGACTTCCTTTAATCGTATACAGTTTTCCTTAAGAATCAAGTAAGCAACCTGTATCTTAGTCACCTCTTAGCTGTACTTGTGTACGGGCTAGTAGGTCTCCCAGATGTCTCTTATCTTTCCGAAACATCGTCATTACCAGTAGCAAAACTGCGAGTAGAGTCGCTGAAAACGAGAGGATAATGGATAACACATCAAAATCACTATATAAGCCATGAATCGTGCCCATATGACCGAGTTGCCAAGGTAAAAATTTGATGACATTTCTAATCAAGCTAGCCTGCACTGTTTTTTTCTGGTAGACCAGTTCAAGTCCAGCTTTTACCTTCCCAAAACTGCCATCATTTTTATAATCCAAGAATGTGAAAAGGAGCGTGATTGGCAAAACAGAGGTGAAAAATACAAGCCACTGCGACTGAATTTCTGTAAACTCTGGGACACCATTAAAAAAGATGATGTAAATAAGCATCGAACTTAAAAACAGAAGAACTAAATAAGCTAGAATGAAAAGATAATCAAAGAGAAATTCAATCATTCTTTTTTTAAACGGAATAGGGTTTATTGCTATAATTTTCATCATCGTCTCCCCCTTTCTCATCTCCTATTATAACATTTTTAATATTCTAAATAATATTTGAGAAGAAAATCTGCTGGCTAGCACCCTCGCAAATTGAGATTGTTTCATAATTGTAAACACCTGTAGATTCTATTATACACTACTTCTATTATGGCTTTTGGACTTTATTTCAATTTTACGTTATATTATTATTTAAAATCTAAATCATAAGGAATTATGTATGTCAGAAGATATTAAAATCAAGATTGGAAAAAGAATTCGTGAAGAACGTGAACGTCAAGGGTTAACACGTGAGCAAGTTTGTGATACCGAAGAAGAATTAACCGTCAAACAACTGATGAGAATCGAGCTCGGTCGCTCATTACCAACCATTGTCAAACTGCAATACATCAGTGATAAATTGGGTGTTTCCCTCAACTTTTTGTTAGGTGAAACAAAACTAGACATTCCTGAAGACTATTATCATGCTAAATATAAACTCATGAAGTCTCCTGTCTATGGCGATTCTGAACGTATCAAGAAAAAACTACAAGATATTGAAGAACTTTATGAAAAATATATTGATATTCTACCAGAGGACGAACTTCTAACCATTGATATCATTGAAAGAACCCTGAATTTTATGACTGAAGGTGAAGAGGATGCTATCGAAACTATCTTTGAAGACTATCTGACTCAAGTTTTGAAGAAAGAAGCATATTCCTTAAATGACCTCTTACTAATTAAATACTATACCTTTCAATGTCAAGTTGGTGACTATGATAAAGAGATTGTTGAAAGTTTTCGATGTAAATTAATTAATCAAGAATTACAAGGGGAAGAGTTAGTTAATGTTGAACTACTTGGAGCATTGTCAACTATAGGTGGAATCTATGTTATGCATCATGATTATAGAAATATGAAAACTATTGTCGATAAAATGCATACTGTTATCGATAAGACTCTACAACATGCTTACAAACCCGCTGTACTTATTTTTGAAGCGAAATATTATCTGTTCTATGAGAACAACAGAGATAAAGCGGCTGAGCTCTATAATACGGCTACCGTACTAGCTGAAGCTTTTGGTGACCAAGTCTTCATCAAAAATCTTAAAATGGAAATGGAAAAAGATTTAAACATAAAATAGAAAATATATCATCAACATTTTAAACATGATTCATTCCAAATGTAATAACTACCAAAGAAGCATCTGAAGTTAAACTCAGATGCTTCTTATCTTTCCTGAATATCGTTGAGTAAACGAAAGTTTTTCGGCAACGAATTTTTGAGTGAAATCATTGTCTTCTCTCAAATCCCTTAAACGTCGGTACATCAATCTTTCTCCTAAGGAAAAGTATAGAGGAAAAATTTTATGTATTGTCCTAATTGGACAATATGAAATATACTCAATAATATCCACTAGTATTCAAGTATATTGATTGATGCTTTATTGTTTGAAACAGAAAAATAATAAAGTATATTCCATTTATAGAGGGTTGATATGTCTTATTTATATTATTTGTAGGTATTTATTTACTTTATTTGATAATAACTCTTGATCCATGTTTAAAGTACCAGTTATGATAAGAGGTTCCAGAAATGTTAGACCTGTCAAATACTGAATCGTAGTGATAGGCTTTAAAATCTCTTCAATTGTTACATGGAAGCGGCCGTTTCTCGTGTAGTCATCTTGCCCAGCTCCAAAACTAGCTACCAACATGACTTCCTTGCCTTGTAAGGCAGTACCAGTCGAACCATAGGCCCAACCGTATTCAAAAACAACGTCAAACCACTGTTTCATGAGGGCTGGCGTTTGGTACCAATAAATTGGGAACTGGAGTACAATGCGATCACTTACCTCTAGAATCTTTTGCTCCGTTTTGACATCAATGTCAAAATTGGGATACAGTTGGTACATATCTCGCACATCATAACCAGCTCCAGCAGCAGCTGTTGCCAGTTCTTTATTAATGCGTGAGCCCGTTTTTAATTGAGGGTGAAATGTAAAAATTGTGGTTTTCATATCGTTTCTCTTTCTTATCTTAATTATGCTTGACCTTCCTTAGACACAAACCATACATCAAAAACGCACTAGAAACACATTACTCAAATGCAAAATTGGAGGGGACCAATAAGCTTATCAAAGACATCAAACGTCTGGGCTTCGGTTTTAGAAACTTTATTAACTTTAGGAAGTGTGTTTTCATCACTCTGAACATAAAAAAAGAGAAGACCTATCAGGTCCTCTCTAGATGTTAGCTTTTCGTCACCCACTACAGTTGACAAAGAGCCATATTTAACCTGTCTACTTGACAGGGGGCATATCAATAGCGGGTGGTTTATTTGTTTCGCACCTTCGGAGCGAAACGGACTAATAGTCACATAATAAAAAGGAATTAAGCAACCAAACGCTACTTAATTCCTTGAAATTATCTCATCACCTCTATTAGCCTTTAAATTTTGATAGACTCTATTTTCTAATTAATATGACCAATATTGTCAATACTAACCCTTTCAATCAATTCATTAGTTGTCGAAACTAAGTACATTAATAAATCCAAAAAGAGTATCAATAGTAAAGTAAACTAAATAATTGAGTTATAAATGGCTATTTTCACAAAACTGTTTCATCATCACACTATCTCAGTACACAAACCATTTTTCTATAGCTTTGTCTTAATCTTGATCTTTTTTCTTTAATCCAAGAAACGCACCTAAGGTAAACATTATTCCGGCAACTAATGACATGAAGACTTCGCTAACTGTTCCGGTTTTTGGCAACCTATCATTGTTAGTAGTTGATTTACTATCAATATTGGTATGTTTATTATCTATGTTCTCTGGTTCATTAAGATAAACTTCCTTCTTATTTTCAAAGTTTTTATCATTTTCATCAGGAACTTTAGCTGTGACATCCTTAGTTGAATCAGATTTGTGTGAATGATTTTCTCTTTGTAAATCCTCCTTTTTGTAATTTTCATCTAAGTGACTATGATTTTCTTGCACGTTATCTTTCTTTTTCGATACATCAAAAGTAGGTTTATTTTCCTCCTCCTTTTTCTCCTCTATTTTCTTGAATACAGGTTTTATAAGAGTATCTTTTGATACATTAATAACATAGCCAGCATCTTTTTTCCCTTCGACACCAGAAATTTCCCAGCCATCAAATTGATATCCTTTTTCTAATTCACCCTTATAGACAGGTAAAATGAAATCTTCTTCCGACACTATCGTTGAACTCATTTCTTTTCCATTTTGAATGGTCACAGTTACCGTATGAGGTTTTAGTTCGCTTACCTCTCCCGTATCTTTGTTTAAAATGAATTCTTTTACGGTTGTATTTCTTGCAAAATCTTTTACAACAATCTTAATGTTTAGTGTCTTATCTGTTAGTTGTTTAATATCATCAAATGATTTATATTCTTTTCCATTTACATAAATATGTTTGTCTTGAATCTCACCATCGAATCCATTATTTCTTTTATCATTGATATTAAAGACTACAGATTTTCCGTCAGCATATTCAATACTAGTATTTCCCTTAGGATCAATGTTTACTTCTGGTTTAACATTATCATATAAAAATTGATAGTGTACTCCAACCGCTTTCGCATTCAAATCGCTATAGCCAGTTTGAAGATAAACATTTCCATCCATATCTGTTACCTTATCTGGGAATCCGTTTGCTTTATAGTCTTTCATTCCCCAGTCCATGATGTCACCGTCTTTAACATTAAGCTTAATATTAAAATCTCTAGTGTTATCAATGTGTAAATCTCCGTAGATTAAATAATTATCTACAACCGATTCATTAACTCTCAACTCCCAGTTAAAACCACCCTTATCAGAAATCTTACCTCTTAAATAAAATTCTGGATTTCGTACATAAATTTTATTAGATTTAGATGGATTAAAGTAGTTCTTGTCCATTGAAAGATTTACTGGTTTTGCATCAATAAATAACATAGAGCCATCTTCTTTTATAGCTTCTACGTTGGACTCATCCTCCCCATGATACTCTTTATCATCTTTACCAAATAATACCAGTTTAGAAGAATCTGTTACAAGATTTCCATCTTTATCGATTGCCTCCCCTTTATCATTCATTTTAAAGGTAAACACTTGATATTTTACAATGTTAAAGCCATCCAAAGCCGACATTAATACTGATTGAGTACTTCTTCCATCTTCAACATTTCTACTATCAGCATAAATTATTTTTTCTGATAGGACTCTTAGATTAGGATTGGCCTTTTGTATTTTTGCTATATCTTCCTGGCTATAAACTCCATTTCCTTCTAACATATCCGTTTTTCCAGGATTATAGGTAGTCACTTTTAGTGCATAGCCTTTTCTTAGAATGATGTTATCCTTTAACAGATATTGTTGTTTTTCTGAATCAGAATAGATTTTACCAGATTCCATTTCCGTTAAATTGTTTGGTTTGTTCTTTGAAAGATCACCTTCTCCTAATTCTATTACATTCCCATAACTTGATGTATAGGGATATTCTGTTTTAGTTTCCTTATTTTTTTCAGGCATTCTAATTTTAGTTTCAGCTTTTATCTGATCATCATCTTTAACAAAGAATCTCATATCTCCTGCAAAAGCTAATCCATCCACAATATCATTAATATTAGCGTATAAATCAAATGTCATCGTTTTTGAGTGGGAATCATACTTAGTCGTTTTGATTTCTACAGAACTATAGTTATTGCCGTAATATACCTTGGCATTTTTAGAAACATTACTTATCTTTCCAAGAATTTCAAAGTGTCCATCTTTAGACGGGCTTAGAACACCATAAATTTTTGATTTGATTTCGTCAAGTTTTTCAGTTTCATATTGTAAGGCACTACCATCGTCATAAGCAATGATATTTCCCTTATCATCGTATTTATAATCGTATTCCTCTGTTCTCTTACCAGTTTCACTTGTAAAGTCATCAACTTCTCTAAATTTCTTTTTAATGAGTTTCTTTAAGTCTTTACTTTCAAAATCTCTAATTGTTGAAATAGTTTTATGAATAGTCAAGCTTGATTTTTCTTCGATAGACTCTTCATTTTCTTGATGATTTTCTTCCTCAGTTGTATCCTTTTTAAGACTATCCTCTTTTCTATTTTCTAAATTTTTAAATTTAGATTCGGAAATCTCGCCAAGCTTTTGGTATTTAGATGAATCTTGATCAGGATCTACTAGATAATAGGAAATCATCCCCTTTTCATCAGCATGATCAGCAAATTTAATTCTATGAATCTTTGTGAAATTGCTAGATCCATCTAATGCAATGACTTCAATGATTTTTCCTCTTAAATCTCCTGCACCATTAATTTCATAAATAGTATTTCCGTCTTTGTCTAGTTTCCTATTTCTTCCTTGACCCTCACCTGCATAAGTTACTTCAAGATTTTTCTCAACCTCTCCATCTTCATTAACCAGAGCGGCGCCTGCATACCAAACTTCGTTTGCAATCTCGTCAAATTTTTCAGGATGTTCTTTTTGATCTCTCGCAAATAAGGTTTCATTCTTGTATTGATCTTTTACCTTGTGATAAGTATCCTTTGTAATCAACTTAATTTTTTCAGGATTTGAAAAATCAACCGAAACAATCTTAGGGGCTGTATTATCAATTTTTACAGGAATATAGGAAACCTGCCATGGGTAATCTTTAGTTAATCTATATTTAAATTTATAGAAATATTGACCTTCTGCAATCGGTTCAAATTGTCCTCTTATCTTAGTAGCAGGATCTTTGGTATCCTTGCTTTCTGGTGCATTTTCTTCTCTACCTCTAGGGTTATAGATGAGTCCATCCCATTTCAAGTCGCTCCAAACTTTTAGCTTAGAAGATTTGATTCCCTTTGCATCATTTCTCTTAGAGTTTAAAATTCCTCTAATAAAGTGTTCTCTCGAAATGACTTTTAAGTCTCTTTGATTTTCTCCCTCTTTATTTGTATTTACTATTGAAATCAATCCTTCTTCTGCACTTCTTAATACAAGTGGAGAAGGTGTTAATCCTCTCCCAAGTTGAGCATCTTGAGGATTTCCATTTGAATCTAAAGGATAAATTTTAGCAATATTAGAACCACTTGATGATGGTGCGTTGATCCCTTCGTTATTGAAAGCAAACAATTCTGGATTTTGATCTAGGGATGTTGTATTTTTATCTTTTCTATTTTGTATAACTCCTGCTGGATTAAATTTATCTATACCTTCTCCACCAATCCCCTTATTTAAGGTTCCTGGAATTTTCGGTTTGCCATCATCATCATAACCTTCCATTGTTTTTGATTTTGAACCTTCTTCCCAGGCCCATTTATCAAGGATTGGTTCGTGGTTCCAATTCCCAGCAAATCCCATTAGAGGCATCGATAAAGAAGGTTGGAAGTTTATTTTCTTCCCGTTGGAGTTCAGAGCTTCCATTTCTTCCACTGACTCAAAATGAATAAATGATTCTACAAATTTATTTTTGTTTTTAGCCTCCCCAACATTTATAACCGCATTTAAATCAAAGCTAGAATTTGGACCTATAGTGAAAGTGTCATGCTCAAATGTAATATTTGCTCCTTTGATTTTTTCTGGGTGGATTTCTGGAACAATTTGCTTACCATCTGGAGATTTTTCATCTTTGTATGTTTCATCCAGTTTGAGTCTGTCAGTTAGAGCATCTGTAGTTATAGCAGATGCTGAAACTTTAAAGGTTAAAGGTCTGTTTGATGTATTGTGAAGCTTAATTGTAAAATATTTTTTATCTCCTTTTATTTCTTTAAGAGAAATAGAACCATAAGAGTTTACCAAACCTTTAGAATCCGTGTTTTTAAAAGTAGCTACGACTTCATTTCTCAAAGCATTGGCAACATTAATTAGCCCTGCTCCCTGTTGTCTAGGTGATGCAAAGTATTGACTTTTTTCTTTCCAAGAAGTTGCATCCATCATAGGGCGTGCAGTATTTTGTAGGGCTATTTTTGTAAGACTTGTAAGATCTATTTTGTCATCTCCCTTAAGATTTTTCAACACAGGTCTTTCAAGCATTTCCTTTAATTTTGGTCTAATCAAAACAGTAGAAGCTGCCACGATTGGAGTTGCCATACTAGTCCCTGACATATAACCATAAGTTGATTTCCCATTAATGACATTGAGAGTGGATTTAATATTTTTACCGGGTGCTGAAACATCTGGTTTTAAAAGTAAATCTATTCTTGGTCCCCAAGATGTGGACCCTGCTGGAACGATGATCTCTTCTTTATACAGTTCTTTGTCTGTGTCAGGTGAAAACTTAAAGTCAATCTCTTTTTCGTCACCTACATTCGGTTTATTAGAATTATAGCTTGCCATATCAATTGGGTAGTATTGCTCCAATTTATCTTTAAAATCTTCTTTATTATTCCTTTTAACCTCAGTTTTTTTATCAGGGTTAATCATGTTCCATAACTTTACACCATCATCTCCTGAAATTGAAAAAACTTGACTAGTAGTTCCTTCATCCTCCTCATATCCCATAGCTGGAAGCTCTGTCCAATTATCTCTATTGTAGTAATTTACAGTATTTACAACCATAATGCCACGTGCACCCTTATCCGTTGCACGTTTAAAAGCATTTTTTAACTCCTTTGTATAAATTCTATCCATTACTGCAATTTTGCCTCTAAGATCCAATCCTATCAAATCTTTGTCTCGCCCCTTGCCTATATATACAAATTTTAATTTACTAGAAGCTTTTGATCCATCTTCATTTGTTATGATTTTATTCTTATCGAAAAAGGCACCTATATTTCTGTATTTAAAACTTTCTCCACCTATGTTAACTTTATCAAACTCAACTGTTTGATTTTTAGCAGATGCGACTGCTATCGCATCTTCATGTGCTGCAGTTCGTGTTACATTTCCAGTGTCGGTCATTTTCAGATTATTATTTGCCACTAAATCCCATGAAGAACTTGAAGCAGAAGTCGCATAGTTACCCGTAGCTACAACCATTGGAATGCCTGCTTTTCTTAATGCTCTAATAGCTTGCCAATATTTCTCACCTACAAGACCTGTTCCTGTAAAGCCAGATGATATCGAAACAACATCGACATTGTGTTTGATCGAATCTTCAATAGCATGAAACATTGTTTCATCTCCTGCGAAGCCAGATCCTGCGTCAGAGTACATTTTATAAGAGAAAATCTGTGCATTAGGAGCAATTCCATCTATTCCGTTAAAGTTTTTAATATCTTTTTCAGTATCATTTCCCGCAAGAATCCCTGCAATATGCATCCCATGTGGATCAAAATAATCGCTTCCATCATCAGCTTTTTCTACAGTAATTTTACCACCATTATAATAATTGAAAGCATGAGGGATTTTATCACTCAACCAGAAATTTTTATCAGTACCTTTTAAGTCTTCTTTTTTAAATCTCATTGAGTCTTTAGCATCATCATCAATCCTCATGGCCTTATGCCTATAATCCGTTCCCGTATCGATATTTGAAATGACCATACCTCTACCATCAAAGTTTTTCCCAAATGGTGCATTGATAGATTTTAGGTAATCGATTGCCTCTTCAACTCCAATTTCTTTTCTAGCATGATTCATCATAGGTTGGACTTTTTGTGACCTTTCAACCGATGAAATACCTTCTATTAGTTTAATTATGTCCAGAGTATCTTTGGTTGTTTCAATAGCGCTACCGTTAAAAATTCTATCATAAGTATATAAAACTTTTGTATTCTTAAGATTTGATAGTTCCTTGATTGCTTTTTCTCCAGATTCTTTATCTTTAAATTCAGCAATATAGACAAGTTTATCCTCTTTTTTGGGACTTTCTGGGTCTTTACTTGCAGACGAGTCCGCTTTATCTCCTTGGGATTGATTGGAATTTTCTTCTTTGATTTTTGCTTCTTCATTGCTAGTGTTATTGTCTATCACAGGATTTTTACTAACAACTTCTTTTTCCTCAATATTGGAATTTTCTTCTTCATTGCTAGTGTTATTATCTATCACAGGATTTTTACTAACAACTTCTTTTTCCTCAATAATTGTTGTTTTCTTTTCTTCAGTATCCTTTGAAGTTTCTATAACATTATGAATATCTTCAAGTTTTTCTTTGTTTTCGTTTTGTTTACCTATTACTGTTTCTTTATCAGATATTTTTAAAGAATCTTCAGAACTAGGTGTATCTGCTAGGATTACCTCATTAGGGACATATGCTGCTAAAATAACTGCAGCTGTGGTTAATGACAATACTGTACTTTTTTTCATTTTAATTCCTTACATATTTATTTAACTTCCAATAGATAGTAAACTTTAACTTTGCTAGCATTTGTTATAAAAAGTTTTACTAATACTCTTCGAAGATCGCTTCAAACCGCGTCAACGTCGTCTTAGCGTATGTATGGTTACTGACTTCGTCAGTTCTATCTACAACCTCAAAGCAGTGCTTTGAGCAACCTGCGGATAGTTTTCTAGTTTGCTCTTTGATTTTCATCGAGTATAAGTATTATCTAGGAAATAGAGTAGTACATTTATATATAATTGTTAGCTCTCCAGAAAAATAGTATATCATTTAAAAAATTTAAGTCAAGAAAAATTAACTTACATTAATTTATTTTTTAATTAGCGTTAAAAGCTTTCGTAGTTAGCTGGGGTACATTATCAGAACATTCACACCATCAAAAATAGTAGCAATCAACTTAAAGCACTAGCAACATCACAAAGTCAAACATCATTAATGAAATATCAGCGCTATTAAACAATATAAAAAACCGCTAAGAATAAGACTTAACGGTTATCTTCTACATATCTATTTTTTCAAATCCTCAGTCGTTTATCTACCTATAACCTAGACTTTACGAGTGCCTTGCTCTACCAACTGAACTAAATTGGCTAACACTTTTATAGTATGGCACTCTCAATTTTTTGTCAGGAAGTTTTAAACGATTTTCTTTATCAAAATCTGGCAAGGATTCTGGGGATCCCATAGTTGAGGAAAAATCTCTAATTTTTTAAAACCAACACTTCGATAAAAGACATTTGTTCGATCATAATCTTTATTAGAGCCTTCTGCTACTGTTTTCACTTGTAAATAATCAACGTTTTTGCGTGCTTCACTTTCTAAAGTAGCAAGCAATTGACTCCCAATTCCTCTACCTTGATGAGCTTTTTTTACACCGAGACAATCAATCTCTGCACAATCTTCACTAGAATAGGACAAGCTCACAAAGCCAAGCAAATTACTCTCCTGAAAGGCGGCCCACACTTGCAAGTCCTTGGCTCCTTCGATGTAGGCTTGCGTGCTTTCAGGTATTCCAAACCATTCTGGCAAATCCTTTAAAACCTCATCAACAACTGCCATTTTTTGATCTTCATCCTTGACTTCTTCAATTGTAATCATCATAAGTTCCTTTCTTGATTTTAGTCTTACTTTCCCCCTTACGAGCCAGCACTTTCGTAGGCATCCAAGCCCCTATCCCAGAGTTTGAGGGAAATGAAAAAGAAGACAAGGGAAATCAGAATCAAACCACCGATATTAAAGAGCCCATTCTTACCCTGCAAGAAATAACTGGCAGGATAGTAAGCCGTAAAGGCAAATGGCACGATAAAACTGATCAACCAACGAAGGAGCGAATTGTAAATGGAAATCGGGTACTTGGCAAAATCATTGAACATATAAAAAATATAAATCATGGCACCTGACTGCTTGGTCCAAAAAGCGATGCTGGCTGTCGCGATTTTTAAAGAAGTGTAAATCAAGGTCGCAAAAGGAATACAAACTAGGAAAAGCAAGAATTTTGGAAGCGTCCAAGCAATGCTTGATACTGTTGTTCCCAATAGAATGCAACCGACCAAAAGTTCCCCCAAGGCATCAATCTGAAAGGTCTCAACCAGAATATGAAAGAGAGGGTTGATAGGACGAGTCAAATACTTGTCAAACTCCCCTTTTCGAACTAGTCGTTGACCTAAGGCCCAGAGATTGTCAAAAAAGAGATGATCTAATCCCTTGGGAATTAAGGAAAATCCATAGATAAAGGCAATCTCTTGAAAAGTCCAACCTTCTAGGGATGGGATATGTTGAAAGATAACATTGAGAAACAAGAGGTTCAGACCTTGAGTCAGAAAGACTCCCAAGACACCTACTACAAAATCAAACTTGTATTCCATGATTTGCTTGATGTATTGTCTGATAAAAATCAGATGCATGCGTTGATATTTTTTCATACTAACCTCCTTGAATAGTGATAAATGACTGGACTCGTTTCCAAATCAACTGAGACAAGCCCACCATCACTATAAGCCAGAAGAACTGGAGCAAAAGCGCTTGAAGAATCTGACTGGCATCGTATTTCCCAACAATGATCATAACCGGAGTGTAAATCAAGGATGAAAAAGGCAAGAAGGAGAGAATAGCTGAAACCACCTTTGGAAAGAAAGCCAAGGGAATCAAACTTCCAGACATAAAGGCCACTATGGAAGTCTTGAGTAGATTGGAACCCCAAAGATTTTTAAAGACAAATGCTGAAAATCCAAAGCAGATGTTAAAGAAAAAGTTAATCAGATAAGCCAGAGTTAAGCTAAAGAGATAAAGGACAGTTAATCCCAGCACTTCTACAATACCTTGCCCAGATAAGATTTTCATCAAAACAATGACACTTAAAAATGGCAGTCCAACAGAGATAAAAATCAACCACTTGGAGCCAAGTTCGGTGAAAAGGTAGGAGGCCGCAAAATGCACTGGTCGCAACAAACGCATGATAATGGAGCCATCCTTGACCTCCTCCCCAATCATAAAGGAGCTATCAGACCTGGTCAAAAGATTAGTCACAAAACTCATGATGATGTAGAGGGTGATATCCGCCATACTAAAGCCCTGAATCAAAGGCTCCTGGGAGGAGTAAAAGACAGCCTTCCAGAGATAGAAAGCCACAAAAGCCCCCATGACATCACCAATCCGATAAAGAATAAAGTTGACTCGATAGGTAATCAACTCCTGAATCCCTGCATTGATAAAGGGTTTATAACGTCTCCACAATTTGACCATCCTAGAGCTCCTTTCGATAGAAGCGACGGATAATATCTTCAATATCCGTATCTACCATCTTCAAATCACGGACTTCAAAATCAGATAAGGTTTGCTTGATAATATCGGCCGACTGGTAGCGGGAACTATCGAATTCAATATTGAGAGTATTTCCTTGTCTATCAATGGACATATCAGGCAAGCCCTCATAATGAGAGACTAGATGATTTTGACCTGGCGTCAGGTCAAAGGAGAGAGTCTTCATCTTTCCAAAGGTCTCCTTGAGCTGGCTAACCGTTCCATCAAAAATCTCTTGCCCCTTGTCTATCATAAAAATCCGGTCACAGAGTTGCTCAATATCACTCAGGTCGTGAGTGGTCAAGAGAATAGTTGTCTCTTCCTCCTGATTAATCTGAGTAATGGCCCGACGAATGTTATCCTTAACCGACACATCCAAACCAATGGTCGGCTCATCTAAAAAGAGAACCTTAGGATTGTGAAGCAAGGAAGCCGCAATATCCGCCCGCATCCGTTGGCCTAGTGAAAGAGTCCTCACAGGATCCTTGATAAATTCCTTCAAATCCAAAACTTCATTCAAAAAGTCCATGCGCTTATGGAAAAGCGAGTCCGGTACATCATAGATTTCTTTCAAAACCGCGTAGGTCTCTTGCAGTGCCAAGTCCCACCATAGCTGAGTTCGTTGTCCAAAAACAACCCCAATATCCTTGACATAATCCTGGCGATTATCCTGTGGAATCTTGCCATTAATCCGACAAAAACCAGATGTCGGTTTCAAAATTCCTGTCAGCATTTTAATGGTTGTCGACTTCCCAGCACCATTTGCCCCGATAAAACCTAGAATCTGCCCCTTGGGCACCTCAAAGGTCAAATCCTTGACCGCTTCAAAGGTCTGCTTTTCAGGATGAATAAAGGAACGCAAAGCCCCCTTCAACCCCGGTTCCTTGACTGTCTTCACAAAATTTTTCTGAAGATGTTTCACTTCTATCATTGCCATATCTATCTCCTACAGTAAAAAATCAACAAACCGTGTCCTCTAAACACAAAAAGCCAATTTCTCATCTCCTAAAATCTGCCTTCTTTATCACAGCAGAAGACCTTAGTATTACTCTATTATAAAGCAGTTAAAAAAGGAAACCAAGTGTTATTCTCGAAAAAGAGAAAATAGTTTTGATACTTGAAAAAATCAAAACCACCCGTCTAATTCACTAAACAAAATGACACAATTCAATAATTCATCAAAGCCTCTACATATTCCTGTAGAGGCTCATTTCAACTTCTCTCATTCTTGCTTGTGAATGTTTAGATAGATTATAAGGTACAAAAAAGCCACCATATGGTGACTTAATGATAGACAATCTAAAAAGAATTGGAAATAATTCCTTTTTTGAGTGCTGTAAGTATAAATCCCTACTTTACACACTAAGTTCATTTATCACATCTAACAATAACTCTTTGTCATTCTTCATAATGGCTAACAATGCATCCTCGTCATCTTCCAAAATGGCTAAATATATCTTTCTTCGAGCTTCAAACTTTTCGATTTCTTTTTCAATCTCTTTAATCCGTCGAGTTTCTCTTAATTTCATAGAAAAAAGAATTCCCAAAGCCATAAAAGTTAATACATCAATTGTAGCGAAAAATATGATAAGATTCATGATAATTACTCTCCCTCTAAAATAAATTTTCTTAGTTCTCAACTAATGAATGGATTTCAACACTTCACTCTGAAAAGATGAGTTTTCCTTGTTTATGTTCATTATTAGTGTTAACCATTAACAAACATATGCTCTCGCAAACATATACAAATCATCTAATTCATCATGTTCAGGTCTTGAGGTTGTATGAAATCCTGCACAATAATGACAATAATAAGTACGAATGGTTTGATCCTCACACAACATGACTGCACGAAGTGCTTTGGCATTAGTCTCATAAACTATTTTATTTTTTTTAGCTCCATGACAGTAAACACCTTTTGTTGAGTGTCTGTTCTTCATAAGTTTCATTTTGTTTTTATAGATTATCTTTCTAATTTTAGACATTTTGCTTTCCTCCTTTTGGTAATAAATGCTGTACTTTTGTTTTGCATTATTTCTTTATAACTATATTTTATCACCAGAAACACACAATACAAGTACCTTAAACACATCATTGTCCATCTGTTTTATACTTTCAAACAATACAACAAAAAAAGTACGTATAAAACGTACTTCTGTTTTTTTGTGAAATGCTATTAAAAAAAAGTGTCAATTTTACTTATTTATTTTTTCTAGTTCAAGTATAGTAAATACCCCATTAAATCGATCAATATAACGTTGAAAACTATCTCTGCCATAGGTTTCAATTTCATATATTACCCTAGGAACTGTACTCCTTGTATCTTTCTCGATAACTTTAAGTGCAGGGATATCATCTTCAAGTACTTCCCAAAACTGACCAACATATCTGAATCTAATCCGAAATTTTTCCGTATCTGAAAACATCAAGAAAGTATGATAACGAACATCACTATCTGACAAAATTTGAGTTAATTCCTCAGAACTTAATATTAGTTCTGTATTATACTTCGAACGATGAACAGTTTTAAAACGATCCAGTCTGAAATTACGAAGACTCCTTGTATCTATTCTTAATCTTCCATCCTTTTCTTCATCTTTATATGCCATACAATAAAAATAATGATCATTAAACATAATCGAGACCGGTAACACATCATAATCGGCATCCTTTCCTTGGTATTTCGTATACTTAAAAGAAAGAGGCTTCTGATTTTCAATTGCGTCAAAAATAGCGGATAGATGAGGTAAGATAGATTTACTCTTATTGTCCCTGTAAATCGATAATTCCTTATACTCCTCTAGTTCCCGTTCCGTAAAGTTTCTAATACGCTGACGTTCCCTATCATCAACAGCTCTCTCTACAAAAGTATCAATGATTTCTCTAACTTCCTCAACACGTAGTGCTCTACTTTCTAAAAGAATCTTAGACAAGATGACGGCCTGGTTGTACTTTAAGTTACCATAACCATGGTTATATTCTGCCTCATAGGTTCCTGCAAGTCGAGAATACTTTATTTTCATATCATCTCTAAGTACTTTTAGATTTTCCTTTAATTCCCTTAAATCATCTTTAAAGGTTCGCTCGGCGATATTAAAACGTTTAAGGTAATCAGTTTTATTAACCTTATGCCCCTTTTCCAATTCAGACATAAAATATAAAAGACGACTGGTTTTCCCTTGCAAATTATTTTCTTCTTTCATTATTCGACCTCATGCTTGATTATAACTTATAGAATATAATATCATTATCCTCTACGTTAGTATGCTTTTACTTTCAATACTTATCTAAAAAACTCAAAGTCCCTTTGAAAATTGAAAAATTATCCTAATTCTGTTCGTAATAATATCTAGTCTTTTTTGTACTAGCTTACAATAAAAATAGAGATTTAATACACAAAGGCCAGTGTGAATTTCACTAGCCTTTGTGATAATATTAGTGCAATTTATTATTCAAGTATTCTGCTATATCCAAAAATGATAGCGTAGAATCAAAATGTTCTTCCTCTGCTTCTTCGCCACCTATTAAATTAAGGCTAAAATGATTTCCTCGAAATCTGACTTCATATACTTCATTTATATAGAGTATCCTATTGGTACTTTCAATCCCTTTCTCACTTTCATAACAAGATTGTATTCCTAATTCCTTTAGTTTTTCTTCTAGTGCTATCAAATGAATATCATAATTTCTAGCACTAGAGCTCTTATTGGGAATTAACAACATCTCCTCTGAACGATTAAGCCAGAACGGAGATTTCATTCTATATTGTGAAGGAGTCATTTTACTAAACATGGTTTCATAGTAAGCAATGAAGGCATAACGCCATTCTTGAGGAGCTATATTACTAATATTTTCTTGGATAATACGACGATACTCAACATCTAGCGGCTTGTTCATATCGAGTTCATCAAGTAGTTTTTTGACATACTCATTTCGAGATGAAAATAAACTTTTGAGGCTTGGTGCAGACCCAGAAGACTCATTTGAATTATCCTGATACAGCGTTTTATAATTATTAGCTGTAGTCATTGTATAGTCTCCTAGAGCTAGCAAAGCTGCCCGCATTAATAGACCTTCTTCATGCTTTGTTTCAGTAAACATTTTTGATATTTTATTCCAATAGATTGAAATAACATCAATCTTTCTGCTTGGCAAATCATCCGCTTCGAAGTAAAAGCAACTTCGAATCTGACCATCAAAATAGGGATGATTTTCAGCAACTTCTATAATCTCTCTATAGGAATCATCTGCAGTTATCAATTTAGCTTTTTCAATCTCTTCGTCAACTTGGTCAATACTGAAACCATTAATTCTATTTCCCTCGGCTAGATATTCTAGCAGGTCTGAAGTATGTTCGATTTGTTCATTAATCCCCTTGATTGCCCGTTCATATGACTCTTGAGAATCTATAACTGAG
This sequence comes from Streptococcus sp. HMSC10E12, assembly GCF_001807855.1. Taxonomy (NCBI): domain Bacteria; kingdom Bacillati; phylum Bacillota; class Bacilli; order Lactobacillales; family Streptococcaceae; genus Streptococcus; species Streptococcus sp. HMSC10E12. Next base: position 123,136 of record NZ_KV791087.1, on the reverse strand, counting down.
TTATTAATCAAGTTCCTAAAGATACGATACCAATTTTTATAGCTAGTATCTAATGAATCACCGTGATGTTCTAAGAATGTTGAAATAACGTGAAAATAAACCCTATCCTTCAGTTTTTTGTCGACTATTGAACCTTCTAAGATAGATGAAACCTCAGGCACTTTATTCTGAGAGAGAAAGTCAAGAACAGATACAATTATTTTTATATGACTTATTTCTACAGTTTCAAAGTCGATTTCAAGAGTCCAATTGTCGCGTTTAGAATAATCAAGGCTATCTAAATTATTGATAAGCACAATTTCAAATAAATTTAAAAAGTTGGTGTCAAAGGCATTTTTATCAATATTCCAAATAACATCAGTCCATTTTGTATCAATATTTTGGGAAAATTCCCTTTCTAAATGACTATCTATTTTCTTTATTCTATCAATTAATCTTGCTTTAAAATTTTCAAAGTCAGTTAATGGGCGCCCTCTAGAATTCAGTTTGATATAGAGCTCATCTTCTGAACCAAGTTTATCAATATCTAGAAAATTGAAGACAAGTTTTTGGTTATTAGAATCTGATAAAACTGAAACATAATCAAACCCATAATCAAAAGAATCAGAAATGTCATCTAGTGTTTTCAAGGCACCTTGTACAGTTGGATCTAACTGCCATGAATCTGCAAACCATGGCTGATCTGTTATGATTTCTGAAGAACTTTCTGTTTCTGTAAAGATATTCTTTCTGTTCTCAAATAGACTCTTGAAAAATTGTGTAGAAGACTTTCTAGTTTTATAAGAAAAATTACCTAGAAAGTCACACTCGTCATTATCTCTATAGGCAAAAAGATAAACCAGAAATAAGGTTGTCAGACGTTGTTGCCCATCTAATGGAATAAACTTCCCATTAATTGATTTTCCATAAATAAAATTCAAATCGAGTGGTCCAACGTTTGTGTCAAGTAAGGCAGTATTTATATCCTGGAGTAATTTTTTTCGAACTTCTGTGGTTCTTTTATCCTTTCTTCCTTGTGCATAGTCTCGCTGAATCAATGGAATTACGACTCGATAATTTTCTAACAATGATTTTAAGTTATATTTTGCGTTGATCTCTTGCATGACTACTCCTCATAATCTCCAAAAAATTGGTTAAATTCCTGTTTTATCGCTTGAATATAACTGTCTTTATCCTTTTCAGTCCAGTCATCAAGTCCATCTACCTCATTGCTATAGACTTTCAAAAACACATTACGCGTACAAACAGGTACAAATTTCCCTTCTGCATCAACCTCAATAATAATTCTTCGTTTTTGATCAAACGGACTATTTCCATAAGATCGATTCGTATTAGCGTCTAGCAAAGTTAAATTAGCTAGACTATCATCAGCTTCAGCAGTCTCATCAGCCGTAGCATGAATATGCTCGATATCCCATTTCTCTTTCTTATAAATATCAAAAGGAAATCGATATTGTTTTTCACTCTTATTAATCAAAGTAACGAGATTAAACAGTAAAAGAGTAGATTTGATAGTTTTATTTTTAGTACCATAGGAAAGTTCTTCTATAGAATCTATATCACCCGCAAGAGTTTTATAAGCAAGGTCTTTTAATTTAGAAAAAGCTTCCGACTTTTTCATCCCTCTAGTAGCTTCAAAGACCTCTTCAATTTTCTTAGCGTCAACCGATAATAGATAGCCGATTAAATGGTATCTATTTAGGTCCCTGTACCAGTTAGTTAATTCATCAAATAATAAGTCGATTTCATTCCAGTAGTTACTTATAAAAGTCGGTTTATTTTCGGCATTTTGATATTTTGCGTAGATTGTGTAGAAAGTTGAGTAAATATCATTTTGAGGTATTTCTAAAGTACGATGTTCAAGCAGGTTAAACAAAAGATCTATTCTAGTGACATATTTCTCACTATTTGTAAGGAACTTCCAAAATGATTCCTCTTGAAGTTTATGTTCAATTTTATCCCAAGCTATCCCCCTATGTATCCTTTCACTATCATTTTCAGAATCATAATTAGTTTTATCTAACAATAAAGCTTTAATGAGCTCAGCATTAGTCAAAGGAATCTTACCTAAGTTAACTTTGGTAAATAGTTTTATAGGGTCTTCTGTCTCATCAATTTCATACCAAATAAAGAACACAGCCTCTGTTAAGACTTGATAAATATCGTGTAAAGCATTATCCGAATTAATATCTTCTCGTTCCACCCATTTATCAATAGCAGCAAAAGCTTTACTGATATGATGTGCATCAATATCATAATCCTCGATTTGTTGATAAGTATCAAAATTTAATTCTTTTAAATATTTAGCACTCTGTTCTCTTGTTTCATAAACCAACTCAAAGTAATCATATTGATTACTTCTTCTACGGCCACTACTAAATTCAGCAGACATAAATTTCAAAAAAATAAAGATCGTTGTTAGCCTCTGTTGACCATCAACGACATCATAAGTATTATCTGAAACTTTCTTAACAATCAAGGGCTGCAAACAGTACTTATAATCTCTGTTTTGTTTACTATGTGTATAGAGGTCTTCTAAAAGAGTTGTAACCTCATGTTCAGTCCAGCGATATCCCCTTTGATATGAAGGAACATTAAATTTTAACCCTTTTAGGTCTTCAATTCGTTTTTCAGAAACTACCATTTGTTGTCTCCTTATCTTCCAAACGTTGTTATTAGAATTGACAAAATTATCATCTACAATTATAGCACTATTATAAAGCAAAATATTGGAAAAAATGAAAATACTTTCTATATCGTGACGGCATGAAAAAAGCCACCATATGGTGACCTTTAATTAATAAAATTTCTTTTATAAACTTCTCCTCACCCCAACCAGTCTTTTTCTTTGGCAATGCGGACGGCTTCTGTTCGGTTGCCTGCATCGAGTTTAGTCAGGATGGCTGTCATGTAATTTCGGACAGTTCCATTTGAGAGAAAGAGGCTTTCAGCGATTTCTTGGTTGGTTGAACCTTGGGCAACCATAGCCAAGACTTCTTGTTCACGTTGGCTGAGTGGATTATTGTCAAAGGCGACACCTTCGACAAGCTCTGGTGAGTACTCCTTTTGACCTGCTAGGACGGTATGGATGGTCGCCATGAGGTCACTGATGGAACGCTCTTTGAGCACATAGGCATCCACCTGGGCTGCAAGGGCTCGTTTAAAATAGCCTTTACGTTTGAAGGTGGTCACAATAACGACCTTCGTTTCTCTTTGGTTGGCACGGATCCACTCAAGGACATCAAGGCCTGTTTTAACTGGCATTTCAATGTCTAAAATGGCTACGTCGACTTCTTCTTTTTCCAAGAGAGCAATGGCCTCTTGACCATCACTGGCCGCATGGACCTCTTCGACATCGTCTTCCAACATGAGGAGCTGGCAGAGGGCATCCCTCAACATTGACTGGTCTTCGGCAACTAATAATTTCATGCTTTTCCTCCCTCTTTCAAATGCACACGAATGATTGTTGGATGCGATTGAGACAGGATTTCCAAGTCTCCATCTACCAAACTGAGGCGCTCTCTGATACTGTGTAGTTCTTGTCCTGTGACTTCCTCAAAGCCACAACCATCATCCTCAAACTCAAGGACAATACCATGATCACGTCTTAGACGAATCTGACAGCTATCGGCCTGGCTATGTTTGATGACATTATTGGCCAGTTCACGAAGCACCATGGACAAGGTAGACTGACTAACTGGTGACAGGCTGTCTAAGTCAAGGCTACTATCCACGGTCAGGACGATATCAGATAGGTCAAAGAGTCGCTCAAGTTCCAGTAACTCCTCTGCCACCGTTCGGTACTTGAGCTTATTAACAATCTCACGCACCTCGTACATGGAGTCACGGCTAATCTGGTTCAATTCTTCCAGATTCTTTCTAGCAGCTTCATACTGCTCCTTGTCCATCTGTTTTAGAGCCAACTCGGTTTTAAGACTCATCATGGCAAAGGTATGTCCTAAGGTATCGTGCAAATCACGACCGATACGATTGCGTTCATTTTCAGCTGACAGGATATTAATGGTCCGGTTCTGCTCTGCAAGGGCTTCTTCCATCTTTCTCTCCTGACGTATACGGTTTTGAAAATAGTACATTCCCAAAGAAAAAAGAGTAATAGCCAGAGACATGAGGTGGGTGCTCAAATCGTCTGTCAGTTGGAAGGATGATGACGTCAAAATCAAGAGTGTCGCTAGAAAGGATAAGAATCGATAAGAAGATATGCTATCCTCAAAGTGCCAAACGAGAAGATTAACGTTGAAAAAGATAAACCACATCATGCCACCCTGGAAGGTCACTGACATAAAGATAATGTAAGCTAGAGTGTAAAACCACAGAAAGGGAATCCACTTGCTATAGGCTTTTTTCAAATACACTATAAGGAGATAAGCCAGAGTAAAGGCCAGCGTCAGACCTAAAGTCCAAACTGGGAAATCCCCACCAAACACTCCTAAGATCGGGAAGACTAGGAAAATCAGACTAACAAAATAAGCAAAATCATTTTTCTGGTATGTTCTAAACATGGTCACTTTCTCTGTACGATTTGATAAAAAGGGCTAAGCCTGTAGCTATTGTAGCATAGACCAAGATAAAAATGAGTGATTTCCATGAAAATTCTCCTTTTTTCGCAAAATTGACTACCAACTGATTGATATGGTAGATAGGTGTCCACTCCGAAATGTGCTGAACCCATTTTGGAAACAAGGTTACTGGCATCCAAGAACCTCCAATAATAGCTAGACCAAGAAAGACGATATTTCCGACAATAGCCATGATTTGTTGAGACTTAATTTGGGCTAGGAGCAAGCCAAAGGATAGGAAGACTAGACTTGACAAGAGTAAAAGAGCACCTGAACCGAGCCAATGTGAGAATGGCATCTTAACATCACGCACAAAAGCTCCTACACAGAAAGTTACGATGATAGCAACCATAAAGTTCATAAGAACTCGGAAGATTTTTGATAGGTAGTAGGCTTGAACACTGATTTTTGAATGTTCGATGTAGGTTAACCAATGCTCCGTTTGATCCTCTCTAAGCATGTAGGGAAAGGTAAAGAAACCAAAGCTGGACATAGAGAATCCTGTCATCGTCAACATATAAGACAAGATAAAGGCTTTTTGTGACTCTGGGTCAGGACTCATTTCCATACCTGAATACAAGAGGAAAAATCCTACGGGCATTCCGATAGACATGATAAAGACGGGCCAACTGCGCCATGTTTTTATCCATTCGATTTTAAGTAGTGCTTTCATGACTTGTCCTCCCTTGTGCTATCAAATAGGCTATCTAAAAGTGTCTTGTTTTGAATTTCAATGTCAGAAATGCGACAGCCTTGAGCTAGTAAACTACTCCATACACTTTCAATATCTTTAGTCATAAAGGTTATAACATCACGTTTTTCAGTCACATCATAAATGTCTGCCAGTTTGTCAAGACTTGGCGCAAAGCGACTTGGTAAGGTGACTTGTTTTTCCTTTTCTTCGCTACGCATAGCGTGTGGCGTAGTATCCCTGATGAGTTTCCCTTGATGAAGGACCAAGATACGGTCAGCTGTGTGCTCGACTTCTTCGATATAGTGGGACGAATAGAGGATGGTCACACCTGACTTTTTCAGATCATTGATGATTTCCCAGAAACGTTGGCGTGTCGTAGTGTCCATCCCTGCTGTCGGCTCATCTAAAAAGAGAATATCAGGCTTGCCAATTAGACAGAGGACAAAGGCAAGAAGACGTTTTTGTCCCCCTGAGAGTTTGTTCGCAAACTGCTGATACTGATCGTCTTTGAATTGTAAGAGTGCTTGAATCTCTACTTTAGATAATCCATTCTCAGAAATATCTTGGAAAAAAGTAATCAGTTCCCTAACTCTTAATTGTGAAGGAATGGTATTTTCTTGGAGGAGAACCGCAATTTGATCTTGTGCTTTACCCGTTTTGCCCTTGATAAAGACTTTTCCACTACTAGCTTTCTTGTCACCGAGAATGCAGGACATCAAGGTCGTTTTACCAGCACCATTGGGACCAATTAAAGCAAGACAATCGCCTTGTCCCACCTCAAAGCTAACATGGTCTAAAATCGTTTTCCCTTTGATTTTTTTAACAAGATTTGTGACTTGAAGGATTGTTTCACTCATGTTTGTGATTTCCTTTCTTTTGATAAAAAGCTAAAAAAACATAACAAGCTGCAACAGACACACCCATAACACTATAGAGAATATCACTGCTGCCATGAAGTAGAACATAAGCAAAGAGGATGGTCCAAGTTGTTGCTAGGAGCATAATGCTTAGTATTTTCAATAATTTCATACTGGGCCTCCTAGTTTTTCAATTCTTTAATGACAAGGTCGATAAAACTTTTAGCCATAGTGATGAGAATGTAGGCTGAGATAGACAAGCCAATAATCATGCCCAGATTTGAGAAGATAGCTTCAAAATTGCCTTTTTCAAAGATGTCAGTAAACATGCTAAGTCCAGCAAAGACAGTTCCGATGACAGCGTAGATAAGGTAAGATGTTTTGATTTTCATGAGATGACCTCTTTCGTTTTTTATTATTTCTAAGTTATGACTAAAGTATATCTTTTTGGTCACTCTCTTTTTAGCACCAGATGTCATGACATGACATGACATTTGTCATGTGACGTAAAAAAGCCAACCTAAGGTCAGCTTCAAGTGGTAAATAAACGTTTTTAAATATGCCATGAATTAAGAAGGCCTGCATATAATGACATCACATTCTTTTTGAGAACAAAGTGAGTTTAACTGAGACTTTCCGCTATGATACCCCCCTAAGAACTTAAACTTCAGAGGTTCAGAAATATCGAGACCTTATACTCTAAGCTTGGGTATGGAACTTCCTTGACGTTCGCTGACGTCCATCATCACCTAAGGACAGTCTCAGAAAAGATTATTTATTAAAAAATAAAAGCCAACCCAAGGTCAGCTTTTCATTTATCTTAATGACTATTTTTTGAATGGTTCTTCCACCATGATGAGAGGATAGAACCTGAGATATTGTGCCAAATACTAAAGATAGTTGATGGGATGGCAGCTTGTGGCACGAAATATTTCATGGCAAGGGTTGCTCCAAGACTTGAGTCTTGCATCCCCACTTCGAAAGTAATGGCTTTTTGTTGTGGTTCTTCCAAACCAAGGATTTTTGAAAATCCAAAACCAAGGGCATAACCACAAAGGTTATGAAGCATAACGACTGGGATGACAAGGGCTGTCGCTGCTGTGAAAATATTAGCATGGTTGGCAGAAACAACTGCTCCAACGATCAAGAGGATGGCAGCTTGTGAAATCAAAGGCATAATCTTGATGATGGCATCAATTTTCTTACCAAAGATTGAGTGAACGAGTACACCCAAGATAATAGGGACAACCACGATACGCAAGGTACTAAGGAAGAGGCTTTGAGCAGGGACACTCACGTACTGACCAGCCAAGAATGACAAGAGGGTTGGAATCATGAGTGGTGCCAAGAGAGTTGAGAGGGTTTCAATAGAGACATCCAAGGCAACATCCCCACCTGAAAGGAAGGCCATAACACTAGATGAAGTCCCACTTGGACAAGACCCAACAAGGATAACCCCTGCTGCTGTCGCACCCTTAAGATGGAAAATCATACAAAGTAACCAAGCCAAACCAGGCATGATGACATAGTGGGCAACAGTCCCAAGCACAACTGGAATTGGACGCTTAGCAATACGTTTAAAATCTTCAGTGGTCAAGGTAAGTCCCATACCGAAGAGAATCAATCCAAGTAGGTAAGCCGTATTGGGAATGACCCAACTACTAGTTGCAGGAAGGGCGTAGTTAAAGGCCGCCCAGAGGATAACAGCTACAGTAAACCATTTGCTGAGCCATTTACTAAAAGATACAAGTGACTCCATAATGAAACCTTCTTTCTATTTTCACAAAATAGTATAGCACTTTCATTTTGAATTTCAAGGCGTATTTGGAATTTTCTGAAATTTACTTCAAAAAAATAAACCCTCGCACTTAAATTTCGAGAGTTTAGAGATTTCTATCACACTTAATCCTTGCCTTCCGACTCCTCTTCAAATTGCTGAGCCCGTTCTTCTCCCCACCATAAAGGCAATAATTCACCCAGAGTGATGGTTTGACGTGTCTCGTAATCAACCATAAACTCCAAGTTACGATTATCGGGATGGAGCTCCATTAGGAATTCCCGACAGGCTCCACAAGGCATACCAGACGGTCCACCATGAGGTGGCTGGTCACGAAAGGCGATAATACGCTTTACCTTGGTCTGACCAGTCTCTTGATACATATTGAAAAGGGCCGCCCTTTCGGCACAAAGATGGAAAACACCACAAGTTCCTTCCATACAAAAGCCAGTGAAGATTTGTCCATCTTCAGCCTCCACCGCAGCCACGACATGCTTAGCATAGACAAAGTCTGAGACTTCCTGTGGCTGATACAAGGACTGAGCCTTTTCATACATTTTCTGCCAAATATCCATTATTTCTCCCTTAACCTCGATCACTTTCTCTATGAGACTTGATAAAGAGTGCAAGCACTATTGATACTGCCGTATAAGCCAAAATAAACAAAAGTGATTTCCATGAAAATTTCCCATTGATAGCAAAATTAACGACCAATTCATTGACATGATAGACAGGTGTCCACTCAGAGATACTCTGAACCCACTTAGGGAACATGGAAATAGGAACCCATGAACCACTCACTATAGGCAAGACAAGGTAAATAATATTAGCTACAAGAGACATGATTTGTTGAGATTTAATCTGAGCGATAAGTAAACCAAAAGCTAGAAAGAGTAGACTGGACAAGAGTAAAAGAGCACCTGATCCTAGCCATCTAAAGAATGGCATCTCTACATCTCGGAAAAAGGCACCTACACAAAAGGTCACAATGATAGCAACCATAAAGTTTAGAAGCACACGAAAAATTTTAGAAAGATAATAAGCTGCGATACTAACCTTTGAGTGCTCGATATAGGTCAACCAGTGTTCAATTCGATCCTCTTGTAACATATAGGGAAAGGTGAACAAACCAAAACTAGACATAGAAAAGCCAGTCATGGTTAACATATAAGACAGCAAAAACTGTTTTTGGGCTTCTGGAGTAGGCGCTGAGAAAATACTTGAAAAAAGGAGGAAAAATCCGACGGGTATCCCGATTCCCATGATAAAGACTGGCCAGCTTCGCCACGTTTTTATCCATTCAATTTTTAGTAATGCTTTCATGCCTTGTCCTCCCTTGTTGAATCAAATAGGCTATCCAAGAGTGTTTTATTTTGGATTTCAATATCAGAAATTCCACAGCCCTCTTCTTCAAGACTTTGCCATACCTTTTCGATATCTTTGGTCATGAAGCTAATGACATCCCGCTTTTCAGTAACCTCATATATATCTTCCAACCCATGAACAATGCTTACAAAGCTACTTGGAAGAGTGACCTGCTTCTCTTTCTCCTCGTGTCGCATAGCGTATGGCGTAGTATCTCTGATAAGTTTCCCTTGATGGAGGACTAAGATACGGTCAGCTGTGTGTTCCACTTCTTCGATATAGTGAGAGGAATAGAGAATGGTCACACCTGATTTTTTCAAATCATTAACAATCTCCCAGAAACGCTGACGAGTCGAGGTATCCATACCCGCTGTCGGTTCGTCCAAAAAGAGGATTTTAGGTTTATCAATCAAACAAAGGACAAAAGCCAGAAGACGTCTTTGCCCACCTGAGAGTTTGTCCGCAAACTGCTGGTACTGGTCTTCCTTAAATTGCAGGTGTTCCTGAACCTCTTGATTGGTCAAGGGATTATCAGAAATAGATTGGAAGAAGGCAATCAGCTCTTCCACTTTCAAACTATTTGGAATGGTATTTTCCTGAAGGAGAACCGTAATTTTATTTTTGGCCTTACCTGGCTTACCATCAATGAGGACCTGACCACTGCTGGGCTTTTTATCACCAAGAATACAGGACATCAAGACAGTCTTACCCGCCCCATTAGGTCCAATCAAGGCAACACAATCTCCCTGATTTATCTCAAAACTAATATCCTCTAAAATGGTCTTTCCCTTGATTCTTTTTCCAAGGGATGTGACTTGAATAACCGTTTCACTCATACGTTTGATTTCCTTTCTTTTGTATAGGAACCATGCTAATTGACAATAGAGCTGATATCATTGGACTCCCTTAATACTCCACTTCCAACTCCGTACAGAAGAGACTTCCGCTCAGATGAAGCCTTGTTTCAACTTGTTCTAAATCAGATTCAAAACGACCCACCTTTACAGATGATAGGGGATGTGAGATTCCAGTGGTGTCCATGACACAAGCATGAGGAAGTCGAATATGAACTTCACCAAACTTAGCATCAAGATGAACTGCTACCTGACTTGATGCAAAGCTAGCTTGACTCAAATCCAGCCACAGCTCACCGAAAGCCATATTCATATCAACCGTTTCGACTTCTTGAGAATAGATGCGATACCTATCCTCAGCCATATATGTCTTAACAGAAATATGTGGTCCTTCTTGGTCGTTCTTATTGACCTTATAGTCTTTAGTGAGACCTTTCTTTTGACTACGGCCATATAGCAACTCTAAAGCTAAACCTATTAGAAAGATACCGCTAAAGAGATTCCACTGTGCAAAATCGAGGTCTAACAAGTCATGAACATAGGGTGATAAGAAGGCCAAACCAAGAAAAATAAGGAGAGGTCGTCTATTCAAGATACCAAAACAAAAGAAAGCCACGAAGAAGACCAGATTATAATTCACCATGATCCAAAAATCTGGAATAAAGGCACTAGCGATAAAACAAGCTGCTAGTAAAAGCAACAAGAAGGACCGAAGATTAAATCGTTCCATAAGAAAACTCCTTTCTAGTAAATGATTGCAATTTTCTAATTATTTCCACTACCAGTATAGCACTATTTGTAAACGCATTCAATGTTATACAAGAAGGATTTGCAAGAAAAAAAGAGCTTTCGCTCTTTCATTATTTTCAATGTTTGACAGTTACTTGTCCAAAGGATACTGAGCCTGTTAGAGAAACTGTAGTGCTTGATAACTCTCGATTCCCTAGACTATCGTAGCTTTTCACTCCTGCTAGGCTTGTATGAAGCCCGTATGTATCCACTTGCCAATCCTTGGGCACTCGAATGATGACCTGAGAAAAATTGGCCTGAACCACAATCTGAGGTCGGTCCGTCATAAACTGAGCCTGACACAAATCCAAGGTCAAACGCCCAAAATCGGCATTGGCATAGACAGTTTCGAGGTTTTGAGAAGTCACCACTTGCACAGACTCTGAAAAAAGAGTCTTAGCAAAAATCTCTCGCTCATGTTCTTTAGACACCTTGTAAGAGAATTTTTTCTTATAACTTGGCTTGCTCAAACGGTCCACTGCAATCCCCAAGATAAGAATTCCTACAAAGAGTGTCCATTCTGAATAGTCCAATCTAAAGAGGTCATGGATATAGGTCGATAGAAAAGCCATCCCCAAGAAAAAGAGAAATTTCCCCTTAGATTGCCAGCTCAAAAGCACAAAAAGCAAGGCTAAAATCAATTTATAATTAAAAGCCAAATACAAATCCGGAATAAATGCTGTCGCGATAAAATAGACAGCAATGATAAGTAGGGTGAAAACACCTGCATTAAATCGTTTCATAACAGTTCCTTTCTAAATCCTATCCTTGAGTTTTTCCACAAAAAGGTAGGCTGCTGGACAGAAAAGCGTATTTTTGATAGTCAGATGATTGATCTGATAGATTTTCTTACGATCCGTGTGAGGAAAGGCTGCACAGGCCTTAGGACGGACATCATAAATATCACAGAGATTATCAGGCCCTAAGAAGGGACAAGGCATAGACTTGAAGACCTTGTCGCCATCCTCATCTACCTGAAGGTACATCTCCTCGAAGGCAGGTAATTTCATTCGAAAATGCTTGGCAATGCGAGTAATGTCCTGCTCTGTGAAGTCGGGACCAAGCGTCTTACAACAATTAGCGCACTGGGTACAATCAATTTCTTGAAAGACTTCATTGTGTACCTGCTGAACAATCTTATCTAAATTTTTAGGAGCCTTCTTCTTGAGTTGTGCTAGAAACTTTCGGTGCTCCCCCTGCTTTTGACGTGCCAATTCCTCGTAACGTTTGACATCAATAGTCTGTGACATGTGTTTTCTCCGATGATTTATAATTCTTTCATCTATTATAGCATAAAAGAAATAGAGCCTAGCATGAACTAGACTCTATGTCAATTACATCGATACGATTCGACGATAGGAACGAGACGTTAGGGCAAAAACCAAGATATAGGCTAGGAAGAATACGCCACAAACAATGATAGTAACCACTAACATAAGACTTGGATTAAGAACTCCAATGATACGCACAATCAAACTGATCATATGATAGGCAAAGGCCAAGTGAATAAAGGCAAAAATCAAGGGGAGGAAGAAGACAGTAAGGACTTGCTTTCCAATGGTTTGCTTGACTTGGAGGTCGTCCAAGCCAATCTTTTGAAGAATAACAAAGCGCTCACGATCCTCATAACCCTCGGAAATCTGTTTATAGTAAATCACGAGAACTGTGCCAAGCATGAAGATGATGGATAGGAAGATGCCGATAAAGAAGGTTCCACCAACAAAGCCATTTACCATGCCTTCTGCATCATATCGACTATTTGCAGTGAAGTAAGACTTAGGGAGGCCAGTAGTTTGTCCAGCTAACTGTTGTGTTTCTTTATCCGTGATTTTGTCTAGCAAATCTGAATTTTTCTTGGCATCATGTGAAGGGTCTTTGACATTAACACCAACATAGGTAGCTTGGGTGGTTGCTGTTCCTTTGATACTTTCTTGAAAATCATCCATATCAGGAACAACAAGGTAGCTATAATCAGAAACTATGATTGTGAAGAGGTTGGGTATTTTACCTTTAAGAAAGTCATTAAGGCTATCATGGATCTGGTAGGTTTGACTATTGACAGACAAACTCTTTTGATCTTTTAATGTTTTATTTTTAGTAAATAAGCCAACTTGATTTGAAGTCAGATTGAGGTCTTTACCTGTTAATTGTTTATAAGTAGATTGTGAGAAGACAAGAAAAATTGACTTTGGTAGAACTTTTCTTTCATTCTCAGAAAAGATGGTTAGCTTGTTTTTTTCTTGTGCTTTGATACCAAAGTAGAGGTAACTTGCTTCCACTTTTCTATTTACCTGATTTCCCGTCTGTACTAAGAAATCATCTATAGCTCTCCGTGTACTTGTTAAATCTACATTCGTCCCTGTAACTGAGTAATCATGCGGAGCAGAACTCGCCAGATAGTCTTTTTTTCCAGCATAAATACTTGCAGCACCTACAAGTGTCACCAAAACCATACTTGAGAGAATAGCAATGGTCGCCAGCCCAACTGCATTTTTTTTCATCCGAAAGACAAGGTTGGAAATGGAAATCATATTATTGGGCTTGTAATAGTAGCTCTTCTTCTTTTTCAAGAGTTGCAGAACAACTGTTGTCCCGGCATTAAAGAGAAGGTAAGTCCCTAGAATGACCAGTAGAACAGCTAGGAAAAAACTCATAATAGCCGTTACTGGATTCTGAACAGAGAGAGCAAGATAGTAACCATCCCCCATAGCACCAAGTCCCAAAAGGGTTTGAATAACTAGGAAACGTCCTTTTTTTTCACCCTTAAGGCCATCTTTAGTTAATTGTAAAGGATTAAGCCGTAGCAATCGGAAACCATTTACCAAAACCAACAAACCAAAAATACAAGCAAAGATGACAAGAACAATAGGAATTGTCATTACTTGGAAGGTCGAAACCAAACCAGTACCTTCACCGATAAGCCTTTGAAGAAAAGCATAAATGAGTTTATCGAAAAGTGCCCCCACACCTATACCTAGAAGCAAAGTCACAAAACTCATAATCACTGTTTCTTTTAGAATCATACTAAAGAGGTGACGCTTCTCTAAGCCTAGCACACTATAGAGACCAAGCTCCCTTGAACGATTTTTCATAACAAAGCTATTGGCATAAAGAACAATAATTCCAGAGGATAGGGCAACAATTCCAAGTCCCATCCCCAAAACCATCTTGATAGCATCTGCCCCAGTCAAGTCATCCAGATGAGGATTAAGCGTTAAAGATGTAAAGATATAGGTAATGGCAATAGCCAGAATAGTTGCTAAAGCAAAAGGATAATAAAGCTTACGATTTTTTATGAGATTGGACAAAGCCAGTCTATTGGTTAGACGAAACATATTAGTTCACCTCACTTGCCATTGCAGTTAGTGTATCGGAAATTTCCTGGAACATTTGATGTTCAGACTTATCCCCTTTGAAGATTTGATTATAAAGAATACCATCCTTGATAAACAAAACACGCTGCGCTCGACTGGCGGCCGCTGTCGAGTGAGTTACCATGAGAATGGTCTGACCGCTGGCATTAATAGCATCAAAGACATCTAATAGCGCCGCTGAAGATTTGGAATCCAAGGCACCTGTTGGCTCATCTGCTAAGAGTATTTCTGGTTTTGTGATGATTGCACGCGCAACCGCAACCCTTTGCTTTTGGCCACCTGAAATTTCATAAGGGTACTTCTCCAGTAAGGAATGAATTCCCAGTTGACGACTGATTGCCTCTACTTGTGTCATCATTTGCTTAAGTGGGCGACGAGAAAGAACCAAAGGTAGCAGGATATTATCTTTAACGGATAGGGTATCCAAGAGATTGAAATCCTGGAAAACAAACCCTAATCTTTCACGACGGAAGCTAGAAGCATCCTTGTTTTTGATGGTTGCTGTGTCCATACCATTCAGATAGACACGCCCTGCTGTTGGTTTATCAAGCATGGCAAGGATATTAAGCAAGGTTGATTTTCCTGACCCGGACTCACCCATGATTGCAACATAGTCACCTTTATCAACCGTAAAATGGATATCTTTAAGGGCTTCAACCTGATTTCCTTTGAAACGTGTTTTATAGATTTTTTTAACATGTTGAACATCTAGTAATGTCATAATAAGCTCCTTTATTTAATAGATATGGAAGAGATTTTAGGAACCTCTTACTTAACTTCTGATACCATTTTATAGAAAAAGCAAGGTCTTAACCATAACCCTTGCTTTCATTTCTAGCCTTATTTCTTACACTTTTGTAAGTTATTAATCAATAGCCAACTTCTGCTTTTGAAAATGAATGGAAACTGTGGTTCCTTGACCTACTTGGGAACTAATACTAATATCATGTCCAAGCTGATCAGCAATTTTCTTAGAAAGATAGAGTCCCAGTCCAGACGACTGCTGAGTTAAGCGGCCATTGTAACCTGAAAAACCACGCTCAAAGACACGTAAAATATCACTATCCTTGATACCAATCCCAGAATCTTTAAGATAAAGCCTATTATCTTTGAAGTAAATATCAATACCACCACTCTTTGTGTACTTCAAACTATTTGATAAGACCTGCTCTACGATAACCAAGAGCCATTTTTCATCTGTAACGACCTCAACATCCAAGTCATGTAGATTAATAGTTAATCCTTTTTGAATAAAGAAAATGCTATGCTTTTTAACAACTTCTTTAACTAAGGGGGCTAATGCAACCTGCCTCAACTGCAAATCATCATGAAAGTTTTCCAAACGTAAATACTGCAAGACCAGATTGGTGTAGGCATCAATCTTGAAGACCTCTTGCTCCAAGAGAGCCCTCGTTTTACTATCTGTAACATCCCCTAACAATAATTGACTGGCTGCTATTGGCGTCTTGATTTGATGCACCCAAAGAGTATAGTAGTCCATCAAATCTGTATAGCGCTTGCGCTCCTCCTCAGTCTGAACCATTTGACTCTCCTTAGCATTTTCCAAGGCCTGAGCTAGATAAAACTCTAAAGGACTTGATGGTGTCATTTTCTCATAGAGATAGGCTAAGTTATAAGACTGATAAGAGCTAACCAAGTCCCAAATAACTATGATGATAGCCACAAATGTCAGTATGGTCAAGGCATAATGAAGAATATCTGCTGCCTCTTCAAATAAAAAGGCAAACAAAACCAAGATGATTCCATTAAAAATAAACAAAAGATAGAAAGGTAGACGAGACCTAATCTGATATTTGATAAATTGACGCTTATCCATCATGACGCAACCCGTAACCGACACCTTTCTTGGTTTCAATAAAATCCTTCAAACCAACTGCCTCTAACTTCTTACGTAAACGTGCCACATTGACAGACAGGGTATTATCATCAATAAAGAAGTCACTGTTCCAAAGCTCCTTCATAAGGTCTTCCCGACTAACGATATTTCCAGCATGGTCGAAGAGAACTTGTAAAATCTGAAACTCGTTCTTGGTCAAAGAAACGACTTCTCCCTGATAAACCAGATCCATGGCCTTAAGGTTCATAATCACACCCATATATTCCAAAAGACTCTGATCCTTTCCAAACTCATAAGATCGGCGCAAAAGCCCTTGAATTTTTGCCAAGAGAACATTTTGGTCAAAGGGTTTAGTCACAAAATCGTCCCCACCCATATTGATTGCCATAACGATATCCATGGCCTGATCCCTGGAAGACAAGAACATAATAGGCACCTTGGAGACCTTACGAATTTCCTGACACCAATGATAACCATTAAATAGAGGTAAACCAATGTCCATAAGAACCAAGTGGGGCTCTACTTTTACAAAAATAGATAATACTTCCATGAAATCTTCAACAAGAACAACTTCGTAACCCCACTGTTCTAGCATTTTTTTGACTTGTTGACGGATAACCTCGTCGTCCTCCACTAATAAAATCTTATGCATAACTCAACCTCTTTCATTTCCCACTATTATAACAATAAATACCCCAAGAAACGACCATTCTCAGCAAATCTTACAATAATGTTAGATTAAATTTTCCAACTTTTAAAATAGTGCGTTTTCATAGGAAAAATCCTTTGAGTCTTCAAAGAAAATATAGTATTATAATAGAGTTGATGTTGGTTTATCATCAACCAACGACAGCTTCATCGAACAATGAGAAGATTACTTATTTATGTCACGAATTGGCGTGACGTTTCTACAAGGTGCCGTAACACCTAACAATAAGTAAGTCATAAAGTCATCAAAAGATTTTACCGTCTTTTTATGATTTTAAAGGCTTGCTTTGCAGGCCTTTTTCTGTTATTCGATTGTTTTGATCTTTGTCAGAGTCTCAATGGAATCTGAGAAAATCAAAATACACTTTAGTTTTATTTTTTTATAGGAGGTAATATGAAATTACTGGAAGACCGCATTCTCAAAGATGGGAATGTCCTTGGGGAGAACATCCTCAAAGTTGACTCTTTCCTTACTCACCAAGTGGACTTTGATCTCATGCGTGAGATTGGAAAGGTCTTTGCTGAAAAGTTCAAGGATGCAGGCATCACCAAGGTGGTGACTATCGAGGCATCTGGTATTGCTCCAGCCCTCTATGCTGCTGAGGCTTTGGATGTCCCTATGATCTTTGCTAAGAAGGCTAAAAATATCACCATGAATGAAGGGATCCTCACTGCTGAGGTTTACTCCTTCACTAAGCAGGTGACTAGCACTGTCTCTATCGCAAGCAAGTTCCTCACTCCTGAAGATAAGGTTCTCATCGTTGATGACTTCCTAGCTAACGGCCAAGCTGCCAAAGGCTTGATTCAAATCATCGAAGAAGCTGGCGCACACGTCGAAGCGGTCGGTATCGTTATTGAGAAATCTTTCCAAGATGGTCGTGCCCTTCTGGAAGAAGCTGGCTACCCAGTTGTTTCACTTGCTCGTTTGGATCGTTTTGAAAATGGTCAGGTCGTATTTAAGGAGGCAGACATCTAATGCAAAACAAAGAGAAACATTCGCAGGCGGCGGTCCTAGGACTGCAACACCTACTTGCCATGTACTCGGGATCAATCCTGGTTCCAATCATGATTGCTGGAGCCTTAGGGTATTCAGCTCATGAATTAACCTACTTGATTTCAACCGACATTTTCATGTGTGGTGTAGCAACCTTCCTCCAACTTCAACTTAATAAATACTTCGGTATCGGTCTTCCAGTTGTTCTTGGGGTTGCCTTCCAGTCAGTAGCACCACTTATTATGATTGGTGAGAAACACGGTAGCGGTGCTATGTTTGGTGCCCTTATCGTTTCAGGGATTTATGTTATCCTCGTTTCTGGCGTCTTTTCAAAAGTGGCCAATCTCTTCCCTTCTATCGTTACGGGATCTGTCATCACTACTATTGGTTTGACCCTCATCCCTGTGGCTATCGGAAATATGGGGAACAACGTTGATAAACCAACTGGTTAAAGCCTCTTCCTTGCAGCTATCACCGTTCTCATCATCCTTTTGATTAATATTTTCACTAAAGGATTTATCAAATCCATCTCAATCTTGATTGGTTTGATTGTCGGTACTGCTATCGCAGCAAGCATGGGCTTGGTTGACTTCTCACCAGTGGCTGCGGCACCTATTGTCCACGTGCCAACACCATTCTACTTCGGAATGCCTAAGTTTGAGTTGTCATCAATCATCATGATGTGTATTATCGCTACAGTGTCTATGGTTGAATCAACTGGGGTTTACTTGGCCCTCTCTGATATTACCAAAGAACCACTCGATAGCACTCGCCTTCGTAACGGTTACCGCGCTGAAGGTTTGGCTGTTCTCCTTGGTGGACTCTTCAACACCTTCCCATACACTGGTTTTTCACAAAACGTTGGTCTTGTGAAATTGTCAGGTATCAAGACTCGCTTGCCAATCTACTATGCAGCTGGTTTCCTTGTTCTTCTTGGACTCCTTCCTAAGTTTGGTGCCTTAGCGCAAATCATCCCAAGCCCAGTCCTTGGTGGCGCTATGCTTGTCATGTTCGGTTTTGTTTCTATCCAAGGTATGCAAATCTTGGCACGTGTTGATTTCGCCAACAACGAACACAACTTCTTGATTGCTGCGGTATCAATCGCTGCAGGGGTTGGTCTTAACGGCAGCAACCTCTTCAACAGCCTACCAAATGCTTTCCAAATGTTCTTCTCAAACGGTATCGTCGTTGCAAGCTTGCTTGCCATCGTCCTCAATGCCATTTTGAACCATAAGAAAAAAGAAAAATAACATAAGAACACCTGAGTCACTTGACTTAGGTGTTTTCTTTGAAATTAAAATATTCAAGTTGTAAAGCAAAAGAAAAGACTAAGCAACTACTCTGTCTTGCTTTACTGAATGTAGCTCTTGCTATTTAATTCTTACGATTGACTTATTTTCAATTCTATAGACAGCATCATAATCTTCCAGTTTGTAATGATGGGCAATTTCTATAATACTATTAGGTAACTGTTTCAAGACATTACTTATTTCTTTTGAACTTGCTGCATCTAAAGAAGCCATCATCTCATCCGCAAGTAAAACCTGCTTTTCCCTCAAAATAGCACGTGCAATCTCAAGTTTTATGATTTGACCACCTGAAAAGTTATCTCCAGTTAATTCATAGTCCAATTGATGACAACAAGCCTCCCATAGTCCAACTTTTTTTAGTGTTGAAATGAGCAATGAGTCAGAATAATCTTGATAAAGAGTTAGATTATGTCGCACACTTGTATGAAAGACATAGGGATTTTGATGAATAATTGCAATATTATCTAAATTTGGAGTCAGCTCCCTTCCATCAATGCTTTTAAAAATGATTTTCCCACTATATGCCTTATCTTGCCCTGATATTAACCTAAAAAGTGTTGTTTTTCCAATACCACTATCACCAACTATAAGATTATGCTGAGACAATGAAAAAGTAACCGTAACATCTCGAAAAATCTCTTGATTATCATAAGATTTAGTGACGTTTTTTAACTGAATTTCTTCTAAAGTATGTATGTGAAGCCCTTTTGAAGGAATTTCTGACTCACTTCCAAATGTCAATAATTTATCTTTTATCACTTGACTTGATTGAATACTTGCAATAGCCTCCAGAATCTGTTGTAAGGGGTTAATAAGATATGTTGAAGCAGACATCATAGCAATAAGTGTAGTAATTGAATTTTGTTTCATGACAAGACCAATCACAAATGGTCCAATCAAGCCGACAGCTTTCAGAGGTCCTGTCCAAAACATAACTAAATTCTGAAGTGTATAATACTTAAATTGTGTCGTCTCCATCTCACTAAGGGTTATGAGAGTTTGCTTTACATTCTCTTTTTCTGCTTGGTTGCAAATAATCGTTTCAATCCCTTTACCAAAGTCTGTAATAGCTCTTAAATTTTTCTCTTTTGAGCTACTTAGTAATTCTCCTGACTCTTTTAACTTTCTCTTAAATATAAACTGAGGCAAAATCATCAGAAAGGCACCTACAGTAAAAAGACTACCCACAATAAGATTTTGTTTGAGCAGATAAATTACAGATACTAGGACAGAGGCACCCCACACTGGCGAGATAAGAAAAGATTGGAGGAACTCCTGGTCTACAATTCCAAGATCTTGTGTCAAGAGTGAGCAAAGCTCAGAATCGGAGATGTTTTTAGGAAAGACAGCATGATTCTTTAAAATATTTTCTGATAGGCTCACATTAAACGCTCTAATAATAGAACGAAGCAGAATATTCTCTATATACATAAAAGCGTACACAACCACCCAAAGAGAGATACTCGAAAATGTAAAAACTATTAAATCCCGACTATCACTACTATCTATATGACCTGCCATCTGGATAATTACAGGAATAACAATTCCTTGACAGGAATAAAGAAGTGCAAAAATGATATAAAGTATAATGTCCTTTTTAGGAAGTAGCTTAAAAAAATTAACCACCATTATGAAATAGCAACTGATTTATTTTTTCAATAATCATTGCTTTTACCTCCTTCCATTTGATACTATTATTTTAGTTTACTAATAGTATCAACTATTGAAATTTCGGAAATCCGATAAGGTAATTTTATATGGAACAAGGTCAAAAATTTAAACAGATTCGAAAACAGAGAAAATACACTATTCAGAGACTCGCTCAAGTAGCTGGATCTGTAGCGAGTCTTTCAGACTTTGAAAATAACAAAACATCACTCTCAAATGATACTCTTTTCAAACTTTTAAAACATCTAAAAGTCGAATATAATGAATTTTTCGAACAAGAATATCTTGTGGACGAAACCTACATAAAACTTGCTAATCAATTCAATCAAGCCTCAAATCATCTAGACTTTGAAGCACTGGAGCAAGTCGCAGAAAAGTTTCGCATTTTAGGAGAAACCAATTATAGTGATTATCTGATTAGTCTTTGTATTGACTGTCAGGTTTCAAAACTTCCAAACCGGTCAGTTAACCAAGATATTGCTACAGAACTTCAAAACTACTTCTTTTCTATTGATATTTGGACACTTCTCGATATTAATTTACTGAATATGGTAAAGGATATCTTCACAGAAGATGCGCTAAAAATCTACATTAAGGAATTCCTATCAATACTCAATAAAAATCCTAGAAATAATTTAGATCGAATCACTTTAGAAGTTATCAGTCGTTGTATTTTCCAAATCATTCTTTACGGAAATCAAGAAGATAGTGACTACTATATAAACGAACTAAAAACTATTCAATTACCAGACTATTTCATGTTACAAAAACTCTATCTTAAAGAACTAAAAGCCGCATACCTTTATAAATTTATCGATAAGAATATGGGAAAGACTATACATAAAGAAATTCTCCACTACTTGGCTTTTATGGGAGATGACGATAATTTGAGAGAATGGGACCGAACTTTCCGTCAATTATAGACTTTATTGGATAACAGTTGTACAATGATTATATAATTTGAAAAATTTAGAAAGGAAAACAGAATGCACGAAACACATTCTCTCCGTGAGCGATTTCTTGTTTTCTTCAAGATTTTTGTGCCCATACTGATCTATCAGTTTGCCAACTTTTCGGCAGCCTTTGTGGACACTACCATGACTGGTCAATACGATACCCTACACTTGGCGGGGGTAGCCATGGCAACGAGTTTATGGAGTCCTTTTTTCACCTTCTTAACAGGTATTGTCTCTGCCTTGGTTCCGATTATCGGTCACCATCTAGGGGCAGGTCGCAAGGACCGAGTGGCACCTGATTTCTACCAATTTCTCTATATGGCTTTAGGGCTATCACTGATTCTCTTTGCCCTTGTTTTTCTGGGGGCCCCCTTAGTTCTGGGCCACTTAGGTTTGGAACCTGTGGTCAGAAAGGTGGCTCTTGGTTACCTACGCTTTTTGAGCCTTGGGATTATTCCCCTTCTGCTCTTTAGCGTGGTGCGCTCCTTTCTTGATGCGCTTGGCCTCACGCGCCTGTCCATGTACCTCATGCTTTTGCTTCTACCACTAAATGGTTTCTTCAATTTCCTCCTCATCTATGGCATCGCTAATCTGCCAGAGTTGGGGGGAGCCGGAGCAGGTCTGGGAACTTCATTGGCTTACTGGGCCCTTCTCCTTATTTCCATCGCAGTTATCAGAAAGCATAAGAAGGTTAAACCCTACCACATCGAAAGGATTCAACCTCTTGATAAAGAGGCTCTGCTTGACGCACTGAAACTAGGGCTTCCAATTGGGGGGACCGTCTTTGCGGAAGTCGCCATCTTCTCAGGCGTTGGTCTAGTTATGGCCAAGTATCCATCCCTAGTCATTGCCAGTCATCAGGCGGCCATGAATTTCTCAAACCTCATGTATGCCTTTCCTCTCAGTGTTTCCAGTGCAATGGCTATCATTATTTCTTACGAATTTGGAGCTAAACGCATGGATGCGGTCAAGAGCTATAGCAAGCTAGGACGTCTAACTGCCTTAGGTTTTGCTGGTTTTACCTTGTTCTTCCTCTATTTCTTGCGCTATGATTTAGCAGAACTCTACGGCCATGAACCTGAGTTTTTGAGAATGACGGCCGTTTTCATGACCTATAGCCTCTTCTTTCAAGTGGCGGATGTCTTTGCGGCTCCACTTCAAGGAATTCTGCGTGGCTATAAGGACACCAAAGTCCCTTTCTATCTCGGTGTCTTGTCATACTGGGGCATGACTTTCCCTGTTGGCTACCTTCTTGAAAAAGTCGCTGGACTGGGTCCATATAGTTACTGGATTGGCCTGATTGCCAGTCTTATCGTCAGTGGACTTTGTTACCAATGGCGCTTAAATAGAATCGTCAAACGATACGAATCACAACAGTAACACACCTGAAGCAGTTTTTTCCGACTGCTTTTTCTATGTCCAAATCTCGATAATACAGAAAAAAAAAACTCCTGCATATTGAAAACAGATAAACTGTTATCAATACACAGAAAGCTTCTTTTGATGAGTGATTAATTAGATTCAGATTTTCCTGACCTATTACCAAACTGGATTCATTAATGAAAACATAGATGTTTAATATTGAAAAAAGTATCACAGAGACCAGCTGGATCAACTAGGGCAAAATAAATCATGACTAAACCACACAGAGCTAGGAAATGATAAAGATAAACTACTTTCTCCCCTGTTTTAGGAAGTAAAAGAAAAGACCAGAACCACAAGACACAAATGGCTATTAATATGATTAGTTTATTCATCCATTCCATAATAATCTCCGTCAAAAAGGTTTAGCACAATAACATAGTCCTTAGGACTATCTGAATGTTATCACAAAATCTAACAAGCGCTGTCATTACTTCTTAAGGAAATATCTTAGTATTCTCTTGCTAGTCTTGTTTTGGTAAGTTAAGACATATAAAATCATATTGGGAGGTTGGGAAGACTCATTATTACACAAAGTACAATAATGTTTACAGACGCCAAAACCAGCAAAAGCCAAGGAGAAGGACACATTTACACTTGTCAGATTTCTCACTATTATAGTGTACTATTTTTTTATTTGAAACGTAAAACAATTTTGCCTAAATTGTTAAAAAATGTAATGAAAGGTCACTTTTTTGTCCTGAACGGTTAGGTCACATGTT
The DNA here is from genome assembly GCF_001807855.1 of Streptococcus sp. HMSC10E12. Lineage (NCBI taxonomy): Bacteria > Bacillati > Bacillota > Bacilli > Lactobacillales > Streptococcaceae > Streptococcus > Streptococcus sp. HMSC10E12. The sequence goes on along the minus strand of NZ_KV791087.1, from coordinate 99,211 downwards.
ATGTTAGCTTTAAAGGGCTTTCAATAATTTCTTTTACAGGCAAAAGAGGCTGGTAGCAAGCAGTACCAACCTCTTATTTTATGATAAGCTTCTGCTAGAAAATCTCTTAATACTAGTGAATAATCAGTCTACTTGGTCAAGTAAGTAGGCGTAACCTTCTTTTTCCATATCGGCTTTAGGCACAAATCGTGTCGCTACGCCATTGATACAATAGCGTAAACCACCCTTGTCACTTGGACCATCTGGAAAGACATGGCCAAGATGAGAATCACCCACACGACTACGGACCTCAATGCGTTCCATATTGTGAGAATGGTCTTCTTTGTAATTGGCTACCTCAGGACTAATGGGGCGAGAGAAACTCGGCCAGCCACAGGCTGAATCAAACTTATCCTTGGATGAAAAGAGTGGCTCGCCAGTCACCACGTCAACGTAAATTCCAGGCTCAAATTGATTCCAAAGAGGACTTGTAAAGGCCCGTTCCGTTCCATTCTCCTGAGTTACAGTATAGGCTTCTGGACTCAAGCTTTCCTTAAGCTCCTCCTGATTTGGCTTGTGATAAGCACTGGCATCAATGACCGGACTAGCTGCCTGATGGACATTGATATGACAGTAGCCATTAGGATTCTTCTTGAGATAATCTTGATGGTAATCCTCTGCAGGAATAAAGTGCTTCAGAGGCAACAATTCAACTGCCAAAGGCTGACCGTATTGCTCAGTCATTTCTTGGAAAACTTGCTCGATAATTGGCAAGTCATTTTCATCGGTATAGTAAACACCCGTACGGTACTGACTACCCACATCATTGCCCTGTTTATTTTTGCTTAGAGGGTTGATGATACGGAAGTAATGTAGCAAAATCTCTCGCAATGACACCTTGTTCGTATCGTAGGTCACTTGAACAGTTTCAGCGTGGCCCGTCTGACCAATAAGTTCATAGCGAGTCGTCTCATTACGCCCATTAGCATAACCCGAAACCGCATCAAGCACACCTGACACACGAGAGAAATACTCCTCAACACCCCAGAAACAGCCACCAGCAAGATAAATAGTATGATTATTAGGATTTGACATTTTTAACACTCCCTTCAATAGATACTTGCATCTCCACGCCTTAAGTGTAACGCTTTTGAGAAGATTGCGCACTTATGGCGACTTGGAGAGACAAAAAAATCCCACCACATATTATGTGATAGGATATTATTTTTATTCCATTTCGAAGCTTTCGCTCTTAATCTTATCAGGTAAGATGAGAGACAAAAGAATACACAAGATGGCTGGTATCAACCATGGCAGTGATACTCCTGATAATGGGAGGAAGTTAATAAGGGCATTGAGTCCCGCAAGTTTAAACTGGCTTCCAATTACACTAAGCAAGGCAATCAGCGTGACTACTGCAACTGTCACTTGCATACCAGGTTTAGACAAGGCCACGAACTTGTTGGCAATCACAATCATGACAATCGTGATAGTAATTGGGTAGAGAATCAAAAGCACTGGTACTGAGAAAGCAATGATATTGTTAAGTCCCAAGTTGGCAATCGCAAACCCAATCAAGGTAAAGATAATGGCGTAAGCCTTGTAAGATACTTTCGGAAATGCCTTGTGGAAGAATTCCCCAGTCGCAACAATAAGCCCTGCGGTTGTTGTGAAGCAAGTCACTGTCACCATGATAGCTAAGAAAATCTGAGCCGCTGGTCCAAAGATGGCTTGTGTGGCTTGTGACAAGACACTTGCACCAATATTGGCATCTTTTGGTAATCCCGCCACTTGGAGTGGGAAATGATTCCCCAAAAAGGCTAATCCCAAATACAGAGCACCAAAGAGGATAGTAACTACGAAACCAACGACCCAAATCGTTGAGATATACTCTTTTTTAGACTTGAAGCCTAATTGGTTGAGTGTGACTACTGCTACTACACTGAAGGCCACAGAAGCCAAGGCATCCAAGGTGTTGTATCCTTCCAAGAAGCCTTTACCAAAAGCAGAAGCCTGATAGGCTTGACTTGCATCCTGAGGATTGTGACCACCATATTTAAATGCTCCTGCCACGATAACGACAACAATCATGATGGCAAAGATAGGCGTTAATATACGTCCAATACTATCTAGAATTTTAGATGGATTCATGGCAATCCAAAGTGCTAGAGCAAAGTAGATTACGGTAAAGACAAAGAGCCAAAGGCTAGTATGTCCACTTCCAATCAAAGGAGAGAAGCCAATTGAAAAGGCGGTGGCGGCCGTTCTAGGAATGGCAAAGAAAGGACCAATGGACAGATAAAGTACTGCCAAATAGACTAGGGCAAACTTAGGCGAGATTTTTTGAGAAATCTCATGAATGTAACCCTTAGGATTTAAAGTCCCGATAACCAGTGTTAGGATGGCAATACCAACACCTGATAGGAGAAAGCCGGCAATGGCTGGCCAAAAATGACCTCCAGATTCAAAGCCTAACTGAGGGGGAAAGGTCAGATTTCCCGCTCCAAAGAACATACCAAACAACAATAAAGCTGTAAGGCTTCCCTTTTTTAACATAAGTTTCTCCAATCTAAAACAAACAAGATCTTATGCCCCAAATAGACACAACTTGTTTATTATAATTTTAGTCAACTTATTTAGTATGACATGATTAGTTTGGAACTTCAAGCTATTGAAACGTATTTACAAAGGTTTTTAAAATTGCAAATTTTCTGTATCCTTGTACGAAAAAACTAGACAAGATTCTCATCTCGTCTAGTTTGATATTTTGATTATGGGTGACTGACAATCAATTCAAGCTCTCCCTCAATTTGCCATGCTTCAACATCGCTAGGAAGAATAAAGTGGCTGCCTTTTGCAATTGGGTATTCTTGATCATCGACTAAGAGGCTTCCTTGACCGTCAAGTACACTAAACAAACTGTAATCAGCAGTCTTTTCAAAATCAGCCTTACCTGAGATTTCCCATTTATAAACGGCGAAGAAATCACTTGCTACTAAGAGCGTTGATTTGAGGTCATCTACTTTTGTTGTGACTGGACGACTGTTGGCAGGTTCACCGATACTAAGCACATCGATAGATTTTTCAAGATGGAGTTCACGCAGGTTACCTTGATCATCTTTACGATCAAAATCATAAACACGGTAGGTCGTATCACTAGATTGTTGCGTTTCAAGAACCATGATACCTGCACCAATAGCATGCATGGTACCACTTGGCACATAGAAGAAATCACCTGCTTTAACTGGAACCTTAGTCATAAGATTTTCCCAATCCTTACTTTCAATTTGCTGACGCAGTTCTTCTTTTGATTTGGCATTGTGGCCATAAATAATTTCAGCACCTGGTTCAGCAGCAATGATATACCAACACTCTGTTTTACCAAGTTCACCTTCATGTTCAAGTCCATAAGCATCATCTGGATGAACCTGCACACTAAGCCAATCATTAGCATCCAAAATCTTAGTCAAAAGTGGGAAGACAGGTTCTTGACGATTGCCAAACAACTCACGGTGCTCTGCATAAAGAACATCTAAAGTTTGACCGGCATAACGACCATTCTTAATAGTAGAAACACCATTTGGGTGAGCAGAAATAGCCCAGTACTCTCCGACATGGTCGCTTGGAATGTCGTAGCCAAAGACATCACGCAAATGCGTACCGCCCCAGATTTTTTCTTGCATAACAGATTGTAAAAATAATGGTTCAGACATAATTACTCCTTTTTCGAGGAACGAGAGGCCTTAACATTTTTTGGAATTCAAGAAAAGGTGTTGACTCTCTTAGAGATTAACAGTGAAGTCTTACATAAAATAACCAATCTCTTTAAGTTACCAGACTTCTGATTCTCGAAAAATTTAGGCAAGTTCTGATTGTTGATTACCTCAATTATAAGCATAATTTGTGAAAATATCAACAAAGTCCTTAAAGAAATCACAAGATTTTGGCTTAATGGCTGCAAGTCATTTCAATAGCAAATTTCCTTTAAGAATCCTACTCATTCCTTCATTTTTCGGATAGACTGATTGAATTTAAAGACTTTTTAACCTATAATAATAATACTAGAGATATTATGAAAGGAAATCTCTCAATGAAATTCTATTCCTACGACTATGTGCTAAGTCAGATTAGCCAACAAAACTGGGTTATGGTTGCCATTACTGCAGGACTTATTTTAGTGACCGGCGTATTTGCTTTTAAGGCCTTCAAAGAACGCCATGATACTAAGTTTCGTGAACTCTCTATTATTTCTATTTTAACCTTAGTTGCCGTGGTTCTAATTGCTATCAGTAATTTCCAAAGCAATCAATCAAACAATGACCAATTTAGAGCATCTCTTCACTTTATCGAGATTGTGTCTAAAAATCTCGACGTTGATAAGAGTAAAGTTTATGTCAATACTTCTACTACTACAGATGATGCTATCCTCAAAGTTGGAAACAAATACTATCGTGCCATCTCAGGTTCAGAACCTGACAGCTACTTGATAGAACAAATAAAACTTTACAAGTCTGATGTTGAACTCGTGGAGGTTAAAAAATGACATCTTTTTATCTTGCTGTTGCAATTAAACTAGCTTTGGGGCTTATTTCACTCGTCTTTGTTATCAATTTAACAGGTAAAGGAAACCTAGCACCTAGCTCAGCTGCTGACCAAGTACAGAACTTTGTTCTTGGTGGAATCATCGGTGGTACAATTTATAATAGTACCGTTTCCATCCTTCAGTACTTTGTTATCCTGATTATTTGGACTATTTTGATCTTACTTCTTAAATGGCTCATCACCAATATTCGCTTCATCAAACATTTGATTGACGGTAAACCAACTCTCATCATCAAACAGGGTCAACTAGATCCTGAAGCTTGTCGCTCTATAGGACTTTCAGCTTCTGATGTCGCTTTAAAATTACGTTCTCAAGGAATTTTTCAACTCAAAGAGGTTAAACGTGCAGTTATTGAACAGAACGGCCAATTGATTGTGGTCCGTTCTGGCGATGAAAATCCAAAATATCCAATCATTACTGATGGGGTCATTCAAACAGAAATTCTTGATACTATTGGTAAAACGGAAGATTGGTTAAATGAAGAGCTTCAAAAATTAGGATATGAAAACGTTTCGGATATCTTTATTGCTGAATACGATAAAGGAAACATTAATGTCGTTACTTATTAAACAAATCACTTGCATTACCGTTTAATATTGTCTACAATGGTCTCATCATAAAAAGGAGGTTCTACTATGGGAATCGAAGATAAATTGAATCAAGCTAAAGGCGCTCTTAAAGAGGGTGCTGGTAAACTGACTGGCGACAAAAAGACTGAAGTCGAAGGTGCTGTTGAAAAAGTGGTAGCAAAAGCAAAAGACGGTATCGAAGATGTTAAAGAAGGCGTTGAAGGTGCTGTTGAAGGCCTTAAAAATGCTTTTTCTAAAAAATAATAATAAATAAACAGAAGCTCTTTTCCTTTTTTGAAGAGGGCTTCTGTTTTTCTTTATGTTCTTAACTAGAATTACTTACGAGAATGCTTGCTTCCTTTAATTGCAAATGATGTTGTCATAAGTACAGCCCCTAATGCACCTAGTCCCAAACTGCTCACATCACCAGTATTTGGTAGACTTGATTTACTTGTTTGATTGCTTTGTGAACTTTTAGATGACTGATTAGCCTTAGAGCTTGTTTGGGTATTTTGTTTCTGAGCAAGATTAGTTTGTACGACTGAGCTTACATTTTCCTTTTGACTTGAAACTTCTCTTGTCTGACCTTTTGCTGCTTCAGAAGTTTGATTTTGAGTAAGAATCTTATTCAATTTCTCAGCAGTCTCTTGAGCTTGTTGTTGGGCACTGCTTGTCGCATTAGTCATTGTTTGTGTCGATTGCTCTTTTGTAGGCTGGTTAGCAAGAGAGGTATTTGATTTAAGCGATGCTCCTTCAGAGCTTGAAGGATTTGATGTTGGCGTATTTTGATTTGATAAAGCTGTGTTTGTCGCTGTCATTGCTGGATCATTGGTAGCTGGTTGATTACCACTGTTACTTGTCGTAGGGCTCATATTTATAGAGTTTGAGCTACTTGTTTGACTAGCAAAGTTTGGTGGGGTTGGACGTCCAGTATTAGCCGTCTGGCTTGTTGAACTTGTACTACTTGTGCTAGTTGTATTCTCAGAACTTGTCGAAGCAGATTGGCCCCATGCTGTGTTAACGCTTCCGGTATTGATAGAGCTTCCGCCATAGCTAGTCGGTCCACCGTAGCCTCCAAAGTTATCAGGCACTGAGCCATTTCCAAAGCCACCGCCTGGGAACCCACTCATGCCACCAGCACCAGGACCATTGTTTGTGCCTTCTTCAGTAGCTGTTGCAGTCACACTAGCACCACTTGATGTCGTAATGGTATAGGTTTCACCCGAAGTTAGACTCTCGGTACTAAAGACCACATTTCCAAATGAAGTTGTTGCTGTCGTGGTCGCTACAACATTTCCAGAACTATCTGTAACTGTGATGGTATCTCCAGCACTACCAGAGATGTTGGCCATGATATAAGACTGGCTTGAACCCGTTGTAAAGGCCTGAGCCATTCCTTGGTTACCTATGGCCCAAACGGTACCGCCAGAAATAATACCTGTTCCATCGTAGTCGATAGCAGCATTATCTGCACTTGTCTGAGCGACGTAGAGAGAACCACTTTTCACTGTCACATTGCCGTTACTGTCGATACCATCACCATCTGCCAAGATAGTTACCGTTGCACCGTCAATATTGATGCCCACTTCATTTTCCAAGTCAGAAGTCGAATTGGTTAAGCTTGAAGTATCAGCGCTGTCCTTGGTCGTCCACTCAGTGGCATTAATACCGTCATCAGTTGCTGTGATGTTGACTGTGGCATTTTTAATAGTTACAGCTGTCGTCGCATTGATACCATCCTTTGCCTCAGAAGTCAAATCAAGTGTTACAGAGTCAACCGTTACACTGTCAGCCTTAATCGCATGCTTTTCAGTGCATGAAAGGGTAAGGGTGCTTCCAGTACCACTCGTGATTGTTAAGGCACCAGCGGCTTCAATCGCATTAGCAGACGTCGAAGAAATAGAACTGTCTGAAAGGACATTAACAGTCAATTCTGCTGAAGAATTGGAAGTGATTGATGAATCTGTCAAGGTCACACCATCCAAGTAGATTGTAACTGGATCTGTCACGCTACCTGACACAATAATGGTATAGCTTGAACCATTTCCGGTCAAAGTGTATGATCCGGATTGATTAATGGTAACGGTAGTGCCATCAACTGTTACTGTGCTACTATCACTCGTTACAACAGTTGTCCCATTAAAGGTAATCGTGGTCGTCGTGCTTTCTGAATCAGTGCCGTTAGACTCAGTTGTTGTTGCCTCAGAAGCAGTATCAGAAGAATTGTTAGTTAGAACAGAAGCCGTTTCTGATGCAGTGGCTTCAGTGGTGCTTGAGCTTGTATTAGAGCTAGTGTTTTCGTCTGCATTGTTCGTTTCAGATGCTGAGGTTTCACTAGTTGTGCTTTCAGCAGTTTCAGAAGAACTTGCTTCTGGAGTTGCGGAAGTACTTGAATGATCAGATGTTTCACTGCTTGTTGATGTAGCAGTCGTGTCCTCTATCGTACTTGTTGTACTTATTGTTGACGAATCAGTGTCTGAAGTTGAAGCCGCAGTTGAAGTACTTGTAGCCGATTCTGTGCTTGTTTCAGTAGTTTCTGATGTATTGTCGGTCTGAGTACTTTCTTCAATTAAATCAGCAGTGGTTTCACCTGTTGAAACCGTTGAGAGTGTTGATTCAGTGTTTGTCTCGTCTGCTGAAACCTTGCTGTCATTTAAGACAACTGAGCTACCAAAGATTAAGCTTGCTACCAGGACTGAACCTGCTGTTTTCCATTTTGATGATTTCTTAATGGCATAACGTTCTTGTGTTTGTTTGCTATGTTTGTATGTCATATGTTCTACCTCTTACTTACTTTTGAGATGCCTCTATTAAACACAAGAAACCTAAGACAAGACTTAAAGAAAGGTTAATCTTTCCTTAAAGTAAAAAAAGTCCCCAAGATATTGGGAACTTTCAATCTCTAGGATAGACTACTCTAAATTCTTCTAAAACAACTAGACTGTCCTGACTAAAATGTAATCCAACCTCTTCCAACCAATTGCTAAAGAGATTCTCATGAATCTCTTGCCAATAGGTTAGCCCACGGTCTCCTTCACCTTCCTTGTAAGCATGGTCTTTAGAAACCTCTTTAAATGGGACGACCTCAACTTTCGTCGTTTCAATAATACAAATAGCATTCTCCTTACTATCAAGAATGACGCTCAGTTCATTTTCCTTGGGCAATGGTTCATTCCCCACTGCATACAAGTCAAAAGCTGAACTGGTTGCTGTCTTTTGCCCCATCAATACGAGTTCTGCCAAATAATCTGCTTCCACGCCAAAGGCCCAGGCATCAATCTTATCTCCGATTGTCTGATTTAAAATCTTATAGGCTTGCCACATCTGGTCTGATTTCATCAATCTACTCCTGCTTTTACTCTCCTTCCATTATATCAAAAAACGCTAGATCATCAGACCTAACGTTTTCATCTTAATACTTAGAATGTTTGTAACCGTAAAAGGCATAGATCGCTGACCCAATTAGCACTGCCAAACCAAAGGTTAACCATGTCTGCCAACTGTACTGACTCATAAAGGAGAGGCAGACGATAATTGAAATAATGGGCAAGACAGGAACAAATGGAACCTTAAACTCATCCTTCTGTGGCAAGCCCTTGTCCTTACGAAGAATAATGAGGGCAATAGCCAAGAGGACCAAGTAAGCCAAGGTCGCAATGTTAACCAAGGATGCCATATTGGCCAAAGAGAAGATACCTGCTGAGATAGCTGACAAAACGCCTGTCAAAAGCGTCGCATGATGTGGAACCTTATTAGTCTTTGAAACCTTTTGGAAGGTTTGAGGAAGGAAACCATCACGCGCCAGGCTATAAACCATACGGCTAAGGGCATAGGCCATTGAGATACATACCGTAATCAAGGTCATAATAGCAACCACTGATACGTAGTTGGCTGCCCAAGAAATACCGATATAGCGAAGGGCATAAGCCACAGCATCATCAACATTCAACTTGGTATAGTGAACAACTCCTGTCAAGACCAGCGAAACCACTGCATAAAGTGAAGCTACGATAATCAAGGCAAGAACGATACCTCGAGGAACGTTCTTTTGCGGCTCTTTAATCTCGTCTACTGTCATAGAGATAGACTCGAAACCAAGGAAACCAAAGAACATGAGGGAAGCACCCGCCATAATTCCTGTCTTTCCTCCATAAATTTGTCCAAAGCCAAATGGTGCAAAATCTGCCCAGTTGCTAGGATTCAAATGGAAGAGACCCACTAAGACAAAGACCGCTAAGGCTGAAAATTTGAGCACTACCAAGAGGGAATTCAAACGAAGGGCCTGCTTGGAATTCATGAGAAGAAGAGCCGTCACCAAGACCAAGACCAAGACTGGCAGGAGGTCTATGTAAGTGCCTTGACTGGGATTGAAAGGTCCACTGATGGCTTGAGGCAACTTAAGACCAAAGCTAGCTAGTAGCCCCTTGAGGTAGGCACCCCAACCAGAGGCAACACTGGATACGGCATTCATAAAGACAATCATGGTCAACCAGCCACCCATCCAGGCAGGATACTCCCCCCAGACAGCATAGAGATAACCATAAACACCACCGGCTGATGGATAACGTGAGGCAAACTCAGCAAAGAAAATTGCTGACATACCAACACACACGGCTGAAATCAAGACCGAAATAATCAGGGCAGGACCAGCCAGAGTCGATGCCGCGGTACCAGTAATCGTAAAGATTCCTGTACCAACCATGGCACCGATTCCCAGAAGGACCACATCCCTAAGGGTCAGATGTCGTTTCATCTCAGTCTGAGCGAGACCGACATCCTTTTTACGAAAAATACTCATTTTTATACTCCATTTTTTGCGAAATACCGAACTATTATACCATATTTCTTGGTCTAAATGGGCCTTTTTCTGTATTTTTATACTTTTATTAGTGAATGCTATGTTGAAGATGGGGACTTCCAGTGCTTACTTTTTAATTTTCCATACATCTCGATTAAAAGGAGCTTGCTAAAGTGGTTCTTTAGCATTCATTTTTGTAACTAAAATCCTGATCTCGAAAGAATTTTCAATTTTTAGAAAAAATATGAAAATCTTATGAATGCGTTTGATTCTTCTAATGAAAGATGTTAGAATGGGGTCATTAAAAAGGAAAAGGGGAACTTTTATGGAAAATAAAGTTCATTTTAAACTTCATAAAGTGAAAAAACAATGGGTTACCATTGCCGTATCTGGTTTAGCACTTGGTGCCTCATTGATTGGAGTTGGTGTCTCTGCCGACGAACAAGCTGCGAATCAAGTCACCTCAGCAAGCACACCTGAGAGCGTCAGCCAAGATCCTGATCTTTTCGTCACAGAAACAACTGTAGCTACGACAAAAGCTGATCAAGTCGCAACCAATAAGGCAACTGATACAACTGCTACTGTCACAACTGATAAGCAGCCAGTCCTTAAGGAAGACCAAGCAAGTAGCACTTACAATTTGTCTAGTGGCGAAACGAGAACCGCTACCTCAACTTCAGAAACAGCTAGCACAGTCACCGAAGTAAACAGTCAAGCACCGGAGTCTGTTGAAACTACTGTCGTTTCTGGCGGTCAATTCAAGAGCGATGCTGAGGGCAACTGGTACTATCTCAAAGATGGGAAAAATCTGACAGGTGCCCAAAACGTTGACCATTTCGACCTTTATTTTCACGAGGATGGCAAGCAAGCCAAGGGTGAGATTATCACAGAAAATGGACAATCTTTCTACTATGACAAAGCCAATGGACGTAAGGTAACCAATACCTCTATCAACATCGATGGTCAAGCCTACAATGCTGATGCCCAAGGTCGTTTGACAGCAGTTCTACCTGAAACGAACAAACGCAACCAGTTTATTGAAGACAACAACCACAACTGGTATTACCTCGGCAAAGATGGGAAACCCGTCACTGGTGCTCAGAATATCGATGGCTTTAACCTCTACTTCCACGAAGATGGTCGACAAGCTAAAAACGAAATCGTCACTATTAATGGTGATAGCTACTATTTCGATAAAGACAATGGACGTCGCGTAACAGGTTTCCAAGCTCTTAACAACGTCAACCATAAATACTTTGGCTTTTACTACTTCGACAAAGATGGCAAGATGGTCAAAGATGACTTCATCACTGAAAATGGAAATCTTTACTACTTTGATGCTACTGGTAATCAACCTAATTTTGTCTTTGTTTCGGATAATGCTGGAAACTGGTATTACATCAATGACTTCAAGGCAACTAAAGGCTTCTCAGCCCCATTTGGTTTCCAAACCGAATTTCTAGACCGTAGCCAAGCTCACTACAAGACAAGTGTTCAAAACCTGAACGGACAACAGTATTACTTTGACCCTAAGACTGGTATTATGGTAACCAACCGTTATGTTTCTGACGATAAAGGGAATTGGTATTACTTTGGTAAAGATGGTAAAGCGCTTCATGGCTTTCAAACAGTAGACGGTAGCCTTCACTACTTCAATGACAATGGTCAACAAGTCAAAGGGGACTTCCTTTACTACGGTAACGATATCTACTATTTCGATAAAGATAATGGAAATCCAGTAACTAACCAATTTATCAATAAAGACAACTCTTGGTACTACTTCGGAGCTGATGGTAAAGCCGTGTCTGGTTTCCAAACCATTAACGGACAGAACCTTTATTTCCACGAATATGGTGTCCAAGCCAAGGGACAACTGGTTACTATCGGCGGCAAAACCTACTACTTCGATCCAAATACAGGTGACAAGTGGGTCAATCGTTCACTTACCTTAAACGGTACGGTCTATAATTTTGATAGCAATGGTGTGGCGACTACTAAAGCTGACCAAACCACAAATCGAAATCAATTTGTTAAAGGTACTGATCAAGAATGGTACTACTACGATGCTAATGGTAAAAAGGTCACTGGTTTCCAAACCATTAACAAGGACCTCTACTACTTCAACGATAAGGGCCAACAAGTCCGAGGAAGTATTTTCAACCTAGGTGATAACTACTACTTTGCCAACAAAGACACTGGTGCTGTCCTTCGTAATGCCTTCTACCATGATAAATCTACTGGGCGTTACGGTAACTTCTCTGAAAACATCTACTACGCTGGCAATGATGGTGCCTTCAAGACAGGCTGGTTTGAAGTTGATGGCAACCGTTATTATGGTAGCGACTATTCTGATGACGACACACCTAAAGGAAACCTCTACACAGGAGTTATCAACTCTCAACTCTTTAGCCCAGATGGAAAACTCTTGACAAACGGTCTCTATCCTGAGTTCAAGCGTACTGGTGAGAATTCGTATGAACTTGAAGGTGTCTATGTTACAGATGCCGACGGTAATATCAAAGAAGGTCCTTATCAATATGATGGTAAGATTCTTGGATCTAAATATAGTAACGTCCGCCAATCACAATGGTCAACTTTTGACGAATGGGATATTCTTAATGGACACCTCTACCATTTCGACTCAACACCTATGACCTTCACAGCACCAAATGGCCAAAAAGTGACCACAAACGTTGCCATTGCAACAACTAACAAGGCCCTTACTTATCACGGCGTAATCTTTAATTTTGATGCCAAGGGTATTGATGCGACAAAAGAAAAAGCCATCCACTTTGACCAATTGCAGACGGATCGTAGCGGCACAAGTTATCTCTATGAAAATGGTCAAAAAGTCACTGGCTTGAAGACCTTTGATGGCGTCAGTTACTATTTCTATGAAGATGGCCGTCAAGCCAAAGGCACAGAGGTCACAATCAATGGTAAGACTTACCAATTTGACCAATTGACTGGTATCATGACACGCAACGCCTTTTCAAAATCATACAACTACGAAGGCTCTCCACGCTTCCCATACTACCCAACACGCTACTATGGCAACGACGGAGCTGCTCTTACCGGTTGGCAAACCATCAATGGCAAGGACTACTACTTCCGAGCTAGTGGAAACCTTGAAACAGGACGTTTTGTCATCGGAGATAGAGCCTATAACGCTGATGACAATGGTGTAGTTGCTGACCGCAAAGGCGAACCAGCCTATCGCAATCGCATTGTCTACGATAAAGGCGACAACTATTACTACAATGATAAAGGTGAGAAAGTGACCGGCTTCCAAAAAGTTGATGGCAAGGTCCTCTACTTCGACGCTGAAGGCAAACAAGTCCTAGGACGCTTCGTCACAGTCGATAACTATACCTACTATTTCGACCCTAAAACAGGTGAAAAATACACAAACCGCTCTGTCCTCATCGATGGTAAACTCTATACCTTCGACAAAGACGGACATGTCGTGTCATAAGATGAGATGAAACCGAGACGAAAGTCTTGGTTTTTTTGTGGGTTCTTTTAAAATTAAATTTTTCGAACTTTCTTCCATAAAAACTGAAAAATTGTAATTTATACTTGAGTTTTTCAAGAATTAATTGATAAAATTTGCAATACTTTTACTATTTTTTTCACAATATAACAGCTTCCGAATAATTAAAAAATTATTATAGAAATATTTGAATATATATAAATCAAATGTTAAAATTAAGGTGAAAAGTGAGAAACGGAGGATAGAATTATGGAACACAAAACTCATTTCAAGCTTCACAAAGTGAAGAAACATTGGATTACCATTGCTATTTCAAGCTTAACACTTGGAATCATCGCTTCTACCGGAAATATCGCTTATGCTGAGCAATCGGAATTACCTCTTACTAATCAAACAATAGAAAATTCCATAGTTTTTGAAGAATCAGCTATCAACACATCGAATACTTTCATTGATGAAAAGACTACTAGCCAGTCCGAATCGTCTCTTGAAACATCAACAAATCATTCTACGACAACCGATACTTATACAGTCGACAACAACTCGAAAGTATCGCTTCCTGAAGATAGTACCGTACCATCTTCAAGTGAAGCATCTTTGGAAGGAGCTACTAATGTTTCTGAAGCTTCAAGTATTGAAACACAAGAAGATAACTCAATTACAGGAGGCAACTTCATAACTGATGAATATGGTAATTGGTACTATATTAAAGATAATCAAAAGTTAACTGGCTTTCAAACAGTGGATGGTGTTCCTCTTTACTTTGACCAGGATGGTATCCAAGCAAAGGGTAACTTTGTAACTGTGGATAATGAAACATACTACTTTGACAAAGATTCTGGTAGAAAGTTAACGAACCAATTTGTTACTGATGGTGGCTATGGATGGTACTATCTCGGAGCTGATGGTAAGGCTGTAAAAGGAGCGCAAACTATTGATAACTTTGATCTCTATTTTGATGATAGAGGATATCAAATTAAAGGTTCGCTAGTTAATATCGGAGAACAGACTTACTATTTTGATCCATACAACGGAAGAAAGGTTAAGGACAAAAAGATTTATGTCCATGGAGGTACATTCTATTTTGATGAATCTGGCGCTGCAGTAAAAAATCGTTTTATTTCTGATAATGAAGGTTTTTGGTATTACTTTGATAAAGATGGACATATGGTTACCTTCAGTCAAATCATCGATGGCTACTCTCTTTATTTTCATTCTGATGGAAAACAAGCTAAAGGTCAACTAATATCAATTTGGGGGAACCATACAGGAACACATTATTTCGATAAGGATAATGGTAGAGAGGTTAAGAATGCCATCTTCGAGCTTGATGGTAAGTCTTATGAAGCTGATGAAAACGGTATTGTTAAAGAACTCCCTCCATATCGTAACCAATACATTTCTGAAAATGGAAATGATTGGTCCTATTACGATGGTTTTGGACACAAACTTATTGGACTTCATAATATAGATGGTGTAAATGTTTATTTTGATGATAACGGAATCCAAGCGAAAGGAAAAATAACAACTATAGGTACAGACACTTATTTCTTCGAAAAGGATAATGGAGCAATGCGTACAAATCAGCTTTCTGTCATTCCTACCAGAGTGAAGAAAACCGTAAATGTTTATGGTACTGATATTGACATAGATGAGTACGTCAATATCACTTACTATTTTGGCCCAGATGGAAAGGCTATAAAAGGATTCCACACGATAGATGGACAAACCTACTACTTCAACGAGAAGGGTTGGGCACTCGATGGCATTATCCATGAAAAAGATGGCGACTACTTCCTCCAAAACTATCATTTAATTTACAATCAGTTTGTAAACACATACTCTGATAATCAAGATGATAAAACAATTACTGGTACCTACTATGTAAACGGTGAAGGAAAGGTTCAAGTAGGATGGCTTAACAAAGACAATAATCGTTATTATCTAGATCCTGAAGCAGGTGGAAAAGTCACTTACGGTTGGAAAGAAATTGATAATAAATTCTATCATTTCACTGAGAAAGATAATCAAGATTCTGCTGGTCAACTTATTCGCAATCAAACTTATCAAGATGGCGACATCTTAGTAACTATTGACCAAGAAGGAATCGTAACTCGTAGCACTGAGAAGCGTCAAACATTTGTTAAAGATGCTCTAGGAAATAGTTATTATGTCACTAATGATGGGACATTTTTAACAGGTCCTCAAGTGGTTGATGGTATCTCTCTTTATTTTGATAAAGATGGCAAACAAGTAAAAGGTCAATTACGTAAGATTGATGGACACATCCATTATTACGATAAACTCACAGGAGAAATGATGACAAATCGTTTCGTCACATTATTACTCGGAGAATATGTTCCAGAAGAAGATTATGAAAAAGTTATCCATTTTGGAATGCCCGCAGCTCCTGGAAGCGGTAGTGGCGACGGAGGGGCTTCTAGAGTCGCTAGATACTACTTTGACAAAGATGGCAAAGCAATAACTGGGCGTCAAACTATTAATGGTAAAGATTACAATTTCCAACAAGATGGGCGTGCCATCCTGAATAAAATGGTTGATTTTGGCGGTCAAAGCTACTTCTATGGCGATGATGGAGCCATGGTTAAAAATCAAACTGTTATGTTTAAATTTTTAGCTATAATGAGACAATTTACGGTTAGCTATCACTTTGATGAAAATGGTGTTGGCCACTACGTCCACTAGCATTAGTTGTATTTCTTTACCTCAATAACGTCTAATTTAGGAATACTACATCTAAGAGAGTCAAAACCACCTGTGAGAATGATAGTGTCTGTTTTTTAAAGTCAGTCGTACAAAATAAATGTACGGCTGTTTTTTATGCATACCGCTTAGACTTGTACTTCTCTATTTTCTTCTTAGCGATTGGGTATAACAAAGGATATCTGAAATTAAGGTAGCGTTTCTCACTTCCAAAGCCAGTTTCATGATCAATATTCAACATGGTATAGTGGATAAGGTTCGTCAAGACCAGAGTAACTAGAGAATAGAGAACTGCTACAATTATCAGGGATATGACAATAAATGTTCATATATTATTGATTAAAGTTTTTGAAATATAAGTTTTTTATTAAACATAAATCACTTTTATGAATCCTCTAGAAAATCATAAAAAGCCCTAATTTTTGAATGAAATTTTACATTAACACTCGTAATGTACTATTACTATCATGTTTTAAATCATTTTAAGTATCAAACAAATTTTTTCAATTTACATATTTTTAATTTTTTGACTTTTATAATCACCTCTGTTATAATCATCATATATCAAGGAGGAATTAATGAACATGAATAAGAAATTACATGCTACTATTGGTCTTAGTGCTGCAATTTTAGCACTTGGTCTATCATCTTCTGCACTTGCAGATGAACAAGAATTGCCAGTAAGTCTTCCCGCTACAGAGGCTCTTGATAACACTTCTTTTGAAAACCTAGTTGTTGAAAACATCCCTGCTTCAGCCGTTGATGTTAATCTAGCTAACGAATCAGTAAGCACAACAACTACTACTAATCCTGCAACTGAGGTTAGCTCAGCGAGCACTGCTATCCTTAGTGAGGAAGTAACTGCACCTGCACCAACAATTGAAAATACAAGCCCTGTAAATCTTGAAGAACCAAGTCCAGTTGTAAACACACCAACAGTTGATGAGCGTGTGTCAGAAGTTCGTATCCATCACATCCGTCGAACAACCGAAGCAAGTTACTCACAATTTAGCTCTCAAAAGGATGTGCTTTACGCAACGATTAAAACTCCTGCTTTCACTGAATACGACACTGCTGCTTTTGCGCCAGCAACGGTTACCGATGAAAATGGAAAAACATGGTATTTTGCTAAATACGACGATATAGTACTTAACAATAAGAGTAATTACGGCGCACCTAAAAAAGGAATTGCTTCAAGTCCTATTATTGATGTCACCTACTTCTATGATGATGTTGACCTTGCTCCAACTGTCGCGCAACAGGCCCGTTTTGTCGATGAGAAGGGACAGGAAATTGCTCCAATCAAAGTCAACATGGTTAGACGCGATATTGATTTAGCTTACTATGCCTATTTCCCGACTGCGCCTGAAACGATCCAAGCAAATGGTAAAACATATAAGCTACAATCAACTGATGATCAAGAAATTAAGTCACACAAAATTCGTATTTCAAATACTGTGACAATCACTTATATTTACAAGGAAGTTACTGAAGGAACAGCTGAAAAACCTGTAACACCAGCTACATCAACAAGTGCTAAAAAACTTCGTCTTCCTAAAGGCAATAACGGTGTGAAAACGCGTATTCCTGTCAACTACAAACACCAAACAAATTCTTCAAACCAAGGAACTACAAAATTACGTCTCCCTAAAGGGAATAATGGCGTAAAAACACGTGTATCGGCTAAAAAGAACACTCCTATTCTTGCAGTAGACTACTTATAAGCAATAAAAAACAAAGACCATCTAAACTCGTCTTTGTTTTTTTCATTCCTAATTAAAACAGCAGATTTTTTAAATCATATATTCCAAATCATAACTAGCATCAGAAAGAATACGTGCCAAAAATTGTTGTGTACGTTTTTCTTTTGGTCTGTAAAAAATGTCTTTTGGACTCCCCTCTTCGATGACATGACCACCATCCATGAAAACGACATGATTAGCTACATCTCGTGCAAACCCCATCTCATGAGTCACAACTACCATTGTTGTTCCTTCATGAGCAAGTTGTTTCATGACGTCCAGAACATCCCCAACTAGTTCTGGATCAAGGGCCGATGTTGGTTCATCTAACAAGATAACTTCTGGTTTGACTGCTATTGCTCTAGCTAAACCAATACGTTGTTGTTGTCCTCCTGAAAGTTGTGATGGGTAGTAATCTTTAAAATCCAGAAGACCAACTTTTTTAAGTGCTTCTTCAGCAATCTCTTGCGCTTCACTTTTGGGAACTTTCCTAGCAATCACTAAACCTTCCAAGATATTCTCAATGGCAGTCTTGTTTGCAAATAAATTGTAATGTTGAAATACAAAAGCTGTTTTCTTTCGGATATCTAAAATATCTTTCTTTGATAACTTATCCAAAGAGTAGTCCTTACCTGAAATTCTTAATTGACCTCCATCAGCTTTCTCCAAATGATTAAGGCAACGTAAGAAAGTTGTTTTTCCTGAACCTGATGGTCCCAAGATGACAACCACATCTCCCTGTTTCACTTGTAGATTGACATCAACAAGAACCTGACGATCTCCAAATGTTTTTGATATATGTTTAGCTTCTAGCATAGTGACTCCCTCTATGTAAATTGCAATTTTCTTTCTCCAAAGTTAAAGAGAACTTGAATGATACCACAAATGATTAAATATAAAATGAAGATGACAAAATAAGATTCAAAATATTGATATCCATATGCTGCTTCGACTCGTGCAATTGCGGTAATATCTTTTATCGTCATAACAAAGACAAGTGACGTTCCTTTTACAATATTGATAACTAAGTTACACAAATTTGGAAGCGCAGCCTTAAGTGCCTGTGGAAAAACGATTCTCAGATAGGCTTGTCTTGTTGTTAAACCTATGGCTTGAGCAGCTTCTAGTTGACCTTTATCAACAGTTAGTAATGCTGATCGAATGATTTCCGACAAGCTTCCTGTCGTCATCAAGCTATAGATAATAAAAGCATAGTAAAGCGGATTAACTTTGAAGACATCTATGTGACTCCCAATACCTTTAAAAAACTGATTTAACAAACTAGGGAACAAACTATAAAAGAATAAAATTAAAAGAATTGGAGGTGTTGCACGAATAAACGCAAGATACACAATTGAAAAAGTCTTAACACCTCGTACCTTATAAATTTGACCCAAAGCGAGAAATAAAGCAGGTAGAAAACTCAATAGAATAGCCACAACCATGATTCCCAGTGTTACCGGAACACCATATAAAGCCTTGATAAAGGTATCTATAATAAAAGTAATATTCATTTTTTACCTCTCTTTTACACTCAATTGTTGCTCTGCTATCCTAGAAATCAACGATAGAATTAATGCTATTCCCCAATAAACAAAGGCAACAGCTGTATAAATCTCCAAAGAATAATTTCCTAAATGGCGACTAATCAAAAGGTTCCCTTTGCCCATGACATCAATAAAACCAATCGTATAAGCCAAAGCTGCATCACGCATAAGGTTAAGTATAGCTGTTGTAATATTTGGTAAAGCAACCTTAAATGCTTGAGGGGCAATAATTCTTACAAAGGTTTGTTCAGAAGTAAGCCCAATACTAAGCCCGGCTTCTAATTGTCCTTTAGGAATTGCTTGATAAGCCGCTTTAAACACTTCTGATATCATTGCTGAAAATAGGAGAACCATAGTCACAAGAACAAATATCAATTTAGACCAATCATTTATATCTAATCCTAACCACCAATTAAGAAATTCTGGAACTCCGTAAAATACCAAGAATAATAGCACAATAGGTGGGGTACAGCGTAAGATAAAAACATATCCCTTAGCTAAATTCTCTAAAGCTTTATCCTTAGAAAGGCTTGCCCAAGCAATTAATCCTCCTAATAACGACCCAAGTAAAGTCGTTAATAAGATAACCAATAATGTCATCGGTAAGCCCTTTATGATTTCAGGTAATGCTCCAAAAACTTTTGAAATGTCATAATTGACCATAATTTCTCCTAACTAAACTCACTTCAGAAGCTTATCAAAACATCCTACTTTTACGACGTTACAATTTACTTATTTGTCTACGTATGAGAAGACATCCTCACCAAAGTATTTTTTAGATAACTTTTCAAGTGTACCGTCTTCTTTTAGTTCCTTAATTGCCTTAGTATATTCTTTTGAAAACTCTTCATTCTTACTATCACGATGCAAAAGTGGATATGTTGGAATTCCTTTATAAGGGAACCAAGTCAATTTATCCGCATATTGATGATACGCACCATCTTTATCAGTTACAGCCTTTTCAAAAGATAATTTAATATCAAAGTAAGCATCATAACGATTTTCCAAAACCCATGCATAGGCATCTGAAACTTGGAAAGATTCCGCAGATGTCAACTCGATTGGTTGATTTTTATGCTCATCGTTGTAGTCTTTGATAACATTCCACTGAGCATTTTGTGGTGAAATTGGCACCAATCGACCATTTTGTTTTGCAAAATCAGAGATATTTTTATATTTATCTTTATCATCCTTACGAATGGTAAATCCAATAATACTTGCTCCAATTGGATCTTTCGGAATAATAAACTTTTTAGCACGTTCATCTGTGTACCACGCGCCCTTAGTACCAATGTCATATTTACCTGACTCTAAACCAATCAAAAGGTCATCATCACTTGTTCCAGTATATTCAAATTTGTACTGTGGAAGCTTTTTATCAATTTCCTTTAATACAGCTACCTCATAGCCATCAGAATTACCATCCTTATCAACGAAATCATAAGGAACATAGTTTTGAGTATGAGCAACCTTTAATGTTGTTACCTTTCCAGAGTCTGATTTTGCTTTTTTATCTCCTGTTAAGCTACGTCCAATAACTGTAGCCCCAATAAGTGCTACAACAACAGCTCCACCAATAATCCATGTCTTTTTACTCATATTAATCTCTCCTTTTTCTTACAAAATTGCTGCTTCACGTACCCATTCAATACGCTCATGGTTAATATCACTTGGAATCGTGCAATCAGCACCAATGATTAACCCATGAGTTCCAGTATCAGTAATAATCTCCCTAACCTTTTCTTGAATAGCTTTTTTAGTTCCAGTATATAGAAGACCATCTTTTCCATTTTCAAACCCACCAAGAACTGTACGACCTCCAAAAATGTTACGGCCTTTTGCCAAACTAATTCCCTCAGGACCAACCGCCCAATTAACTACCTGAGCAGGATAATCTTTAAAGAGTTCGATGTTATTGCGGGCCCCTTCGTAACCACAAATATGTAGGATATTGTGACCCTTGGCCTCATTGGCTGCATCTAAAACCTTTAATTCACTTGGAGCAATGATTTCCTTATAAATCTCAGCGCTAACACGATTATCTTGAATACTTTGAACACTTAGGTAAATACCATCAGCACCAGCTTCTTTAATCACTCTCTGACTAAGACTTGCAATGTCTTCTCCAATAACATCTAAAACATGCTTCAAAGCTTCACGGTTTTCCTCAATGTAATCTGCTATGGCATCATCACCACCCGAAACCTTTCCAACTAACCATTTAAAATAAGTAACCGGAGCGAAGATATTGTAAATTGCAACAATATCTTCGGGAAAATCAGCAATCAAACTTTTTACAAGTTCAACTTGAGCAGAAATCCAAGGATGATTTGCACCTAAAGGTTCAATTGTTTGCAAATCACTGATTGACTTAAAGTCTTTAAAAGCAGGCTGTGGATATGCAAAGAAACCATCACTCATCAATTTAACAAAATCAGGTTTGACTTCTTCTATAAATTTTTTATGACCAGCCTTATTTTTATCAATAATTTCTGGATTTTCAAAACCATGTAACCACTCTGCTTCAGTAGTAAAATGATGCCAAAATCCCACCGGGACACGATCAACACTTTCTCCACGAAATGCTTTCAAAACTAACTCTCTTTTTTCTGACATAAGAATCTCCTTTTCTCTTATCCTAATATCAACAGCTAATGAACATACCTAAAATACTTTCAACTCCTATTATCACTAGCTGCTTCAAAACTGAATGACATTATCTTATCAGAGATTATCACATCCGAAAAATAAAGAAATTTTATCCTGGGTTATAAATTTAATTTATGAGTGTAACATTCAAATCCCCTTTAAACCTTGTGTTATATACTCTAGAGCAATATATCTCCATTTAGTATCATCACAATTAGTAATAAGTAAACCTAAATCAAAGATAAAGAATTACTATCACCAACTTAATTTAGTCTCTATTCTTCCCGAATAACCCTTCTCTGACTAACTTTGATATAATAGTCTCAACTAAACCAAAGGAGGTTTCCTATGACAACCTTATACGATTTTACAGTTTCAGATCAAGCTGACCAGCCCGTATCCCTAAATGATTATAAGGGCAAGGTCGTCTTAATCGTCAATACAGCAACAGGTTGTGGTTTGACGCCACAGTATCAGGGCTTGCAGGAACTCTATGATAAATACAAAGAACAAGGATTCGATATTCTTGATTTTCCTTGTAATCAGTTTATGGGGCAGGCACCTGGTAGTGCTGAAGAAATCAATACCTTCTGCACCCTCAATTACCATACAACCTTCCCTCGGTTTGCCAAAATCAAGGTCAATGGTAAGGAAGCAGAACCACTTTTTGATTGGCTAAAACAAGAAAAATCTGGACCGCTTGGGGCTAGAATTGAATGGAACTTTGCTAAATTTTTGATTAACCGTGAAGGTCAAGTCGTCGAACGCTTTTCTTCCAAAACTGATCCACTAAAAATGGAAGATGCTATCAAGGCTCTTCTTAGTAACTAAAAACAAAAAACGAGAGTGAAACTAGAACGACAATCTTTGACTGTCGCTAGTTTTGCTCTCGTTTTCTGCGTTAAGAAAAATAGTATAGAAAGAAATTTTGCTTTATTTTAGAACAAAGCTGTCAATGCTGTAATTAAACCAAAGATAATACCTGGTGCATTGGCCGCAGCAAGGGGAAGGTCACGTTCTTTTTTAAAGAGACCATAGTAAACCCAAAGGCTACAGTTGACTGCAGCTACCAATGGTTGGATAAAGTTTCCTTTATGACCAGACAAATTGTCCATGATTTGTGGTACGTATGATACATACATCATAACTGACATGAAGGTTGCCACCCAACCAAGGGTTTTCATTTGTTTATCTGACATTCGAGACTCCTCTTTCATAAAATTCTTTTTGCCTTGTACATCTAGAAATATTTCAAGACATGTTTTAAAGCACTAAAATTAAAACAGTGTCTATCATACGCTTTAACAATAGAGAATGCAAGAATTTCGGGACAATGTTAAGAAGATGTAAACTATCACAAGATTGTGATAGTGCATTTAGTCTCTTATGTAGCGTTTTCATAGTAGAAAAAGACCTCGTGAAGAGGTCTAAAGTCAATGAATCTACTATTTTTTCTCATCAAAAAGCACTGATATTAAGGATTACTGTCATAAATTATTCTGCTAGAAGCACTTCTTTAATGGTTTGTTTTTGGAGTTTTCTGTTGGATAGATAAAAGAGGCTTTCGTAAACCACAGCAAAACCAAGCAAGGTCCAGAAGCACACATTCCCATCAAAGTGATGCTCAATCTTTTCAGGAACCGTATCTTTGATCACACCGATCAAAATTTCCATGATGCCATATTGGTAAACCGTCCCAAGAACAAATCCTAGATAAGCCCAAAAACGATAGGGAGCGAGAATATGACTTTGGCATTCACGATTGGTGTAGCCAAAAGCCTTCATCAAGGCCAAGGTTTCACGACTTTCTGAGACGACAATCCCCAATGACAAAAAGAGAATCGAGAAAGAAAGGATCAAGCCAATCATAATCATCATGGTTTGGATGATGTCATCTGTGTAATCCCTGAGGCCAAAGGACAATTGAACCATAGCCGCGAAACACATGGATCCAAAGACCACAAAGAACAAGATAGATTTTCTCCCCCAAATCAGTGACGAAGACAGCTCTTTTAAGAAAGATTTGTCTTTCTTGGAAGCCTTCTTTCTCCTTTGGACCTTGATCGGACTTGGGGACTTTTTCAATAAGCGAAGAGCCGGCGTTTGTAGTTGTCTTCTAGCATAGCCAATCGCAAGAACCATAAAGAAGCTCGTTGGCAGGATTACCAAAGCAAGCAAGAGCTGCCAATGAAAATGAATGGTAATTTCTGGCAAAATCCCCTTCTCATTACGGAAGTCGTAAAAATGTCCCATCATGAGAAATGAAGTGAAATAGCCAAGAAGCGCTCCAGCTCCAAAACTGAGTCCAAAGGCCCAAAATCGTTTCGCCAACTGGCCATTGCTGTAGCCCAAGGCCTTTAAAATCCCTAATTGTTCCTTGTGGTCATCAACAAATTGTTTGATATAAAAACACATGAGAAGGACCGACGTCAAGGACAAGACAACCCCACTGACCATGGCCACCATCCAGGAAAGCGAGACCTGGGCATCATAGTAGGTCTGCATCATGGGATTGGTTTTAGAAATCTCCAACTGCTCGATATCCAGGTAAAAATTCAAGAAGAGATTGGCCACAAAGACCGCACAAGCCCCAATGATACTAACGACAACTAATTTTCGAATATCTTTTACTGAAAACATGACTTACCATCCAATCTCAAAGGCAGTCTGAGGCTGATCATTGGTCACAACTTCGGTAATCTTGCCACTATTGACACGAATGATGGTTCTAGCCATATCCGCTATATTTTGGTTGTGCGTCACCATGATGAGGGTAAAGCCAAGCTTCTCCTTTAATTTCCAAATATAGTCGAGAATTTTTCGCCCTGTTTCTTCATCCAGGGCTCCCGTCGGCTCATCTAAGAAAAGAATCTCTGGCTTTTTGGCCAAGGCTCGGGCAATGGAGACTCTCTGCTGTTCCCCACCCGACAATTCACTCGGATATTTGTCCAGCTTATCGCCAAGCCCCAAATCCTCGATGATCTGCAAAAAATCATGATTGTCTGCCAGGTCAGCTCCCATCTTTACATTTTGTCTGACCGTTAGATTCGGCAATAGATAATACTGCTGGAAAATAAAGGCAATCTTCTCACGTCTAAAGGCTGTCAATTGAGCATCCGTGAGTTGTGATAAATCTTGTCCTTGAATGAGGATATGCCCCTCGTCTACCTTTTCTAATCCTGATAACACATTTAAGAGAGTTGATTTCCCCGATCCAGAAGGGCCAAGGATAACCACATCATCCTGGTCTTGAATCTGCAAATCAATCCCTTTTAAAACCTTAGTTTGGCCGTAACTTTTGTGCACATTTTCTAGTTGAATCATTTCTTTCCTACCATTTCTTTGATGAGAGATTGACAAACCTCTGTCAGTAATCCAATCACTTCTTCCATGCTGAACTGATAAATGCCAGAAGCAACCATAGAGGCCATCCCGTGTGAGTAGATAAATAAATGCTGGTACAAGCGACTAGCCTCCTCTAACGTCAATGGATAGTCTGCGACAATCGATTCCAGAACCAATTGGTAGCTATGATCCTTCATGGGAAGAAAATCTTGAAAGCGACGAATCGGATCTTTGCTAGGATTTTGGAAAAGCAACTGAAAGAGTTGGGGATCTTTTGAGGCGAACAGGATATAAGCAACCCCGACAGATCGAAAAGGCTTCTCATCTTCTAAAGCCTTTCGTATATATTCCACCACTACCATTTCCGCAGCAACAATAACCTCTGCTTGTAACTCAGCCATATTTGCAAATTGCCCAAAAATGACCCTTGGCGTGGCTCCCAGTTTCTCCGCTAATGCTCGAGCCGTCAAACTAGCCATGCCCTCTTCTCTCACCAATTGTAAAGCTGTCCCAATCATAGCTTCTTTACTAAATTTAACCTTTGGTGGCATAAGACTCCTTTCGCGCAACGATTGTTGCGCAACACTTGTTTCCTAAAATAGTACCATAATAAAGAAAGACTTGTCAAGAAAAATCTATAAAGCATAAAACAAAAAAAACAGCCCACTAATACAAGTGAGAGCTGGTCTACTAACAACTATTCTAAGGCAAATCATTACCTGCAGCCAAGTAGATTTGGTACCATTCCTTGCGCGTTAGGGTAACGGTTACTGCTTTCCCCGCTTCAAGGACATGCTGGGGTTTGGTCGTTCCGATGACGGCCTGCATCTTACCTGGATAACGGAGGACCCAAGCTAGGGCAATGGCTGTCGGAGTGACTTGGTATTTCTTCGCCAAGTCATTGAGGACCTGATTGAGGGCTACAAACTCTTCCTTGCCGACAAAGTTCCCTTTGAAATAGCCATGCTGAAGGACAGACCAGGCTTGAATCACCGTATCGGTTAAGCGGCAATACTCAAAGACACTGCCATCTCGCACGGCTGCTTTTGGCCCTTCCATGTTGACATGAAAACCAGCTTCAAAGCTCGGTGTAAAGGCGGCACTCAACTGCAACTGGTTGACCTTGAGGGGTTGTTTGACAGCTGTTTTGAGCAATTCCATCATCATAGGATTTTGATTGGACACCCCAAAATGACGGACCTTGCCAGCTTGCTCCAAGTAATCAAAAGCTGCTGCCACTTCTTCAGGCTCCATGAGGGCATCCGGTCGGTGAAGGAGGAGACTATCTAAGCGCTCGATCTGGAGGCGCTCGAGGATGCCATCGACAGAGTCCAAAATATAGTCCTTAGAAAAATCAAAATAAGTAAAACCATCTTTGCGAATCCCACACTTAGACTGGATCCACATCTGATTCCGAAGATCCGGACGGCGCTTGAGAACCTTTCCAAGCAAGACCTCACACTGGCCATCACCATAGATATCTGCCAGATCAAAGGTGTTGATCCCAATCGACAAGGCTGCCTCCACCAAGGCCTCCACCTCATCTTCACTCATCTGACTAATCCGCATCATCCCAAGGACAATGGTTGATAAACGCTCATTTTCAGCAAAATCAATATACTTCATCTCTGTCTCCTTTTCTGTATCTCTATTGTAGTGAAAAGGGTTTCAAATCTCAAGTTTTAGCTTTCATTTACAATTTATCTACGAACTGGTCTTAAAATCGAAAAATAACAGGATTTCTCAACCCTGCTAATTTTTTGTCTTATCATTATGATTTTGTTCAGTCAGTATGTAGCCTACTGGCAAGCTGACTGACTAAATTAAAGTGATTATTTGTCGCCAAAAACTTTGAAGCGACCTTCTGTTTGGATGTCTTTATCTCCTGCTGGTGCAACGATTTGACCAAATGGCGCTTGAGCACGGAGTTTCCAGTTAGCTGGAATGTCGTATTTTTCAGCCAATTGGGCATCAACAAGTGGATTGTAGTGTTGTACGTTCATGCCGATATTCTTCTCAGCCAAAGCCAACCACGTTGCATAAAGAGCGATTCCGTGACCTTGCTCTGACCAAATTGGGAAGTTTTCAACGTAAAGTGGGAATTGCTCTTGAAGGCCTTTCACTACATCTTGATCTTCGTAGAAGAGGATTGTTCCCTTAGCTTGGGCAAAACCTGCCAAACGTTCTTTTGTTGCCTCAAAAGCTTCTGCTGGCGTTACTTTTTCAAGCTCTGAATAAGCGATTTCATTCCAGAAAGCATCTGATTCTTCATCCAGCAAAATCACCACACGTGATGTTTGTGAGTTGAAGGCTGTCGGTGTGTTAAGAACAGCCCCTTGAATGGTTTCAATCAATTCTTGGTTAGAGAGCTCAAGGTCTTTTCCCAAAGCATAAATTGAACGGCGTTTTTTTTGTAAGTCTGTAAAGTAGGTCATAGTTATTCCCTCTTTCTTTGTGATGAATGTTAATTGTTAAAATTGTTAAGCTTACTTGTAATAACTTTGATTACAATAACCATTATAGACCTTTCAAATGTAATGTCAATAGTTACGACTCGAAAATCACTAATTATTTATATTTTTTCTTACCCGTGTCAAAATACCATCATTATCCTCGAAGATTAACGCATTAGAAGATAACCATTTGACCTCTGCTCCACGATTCTTAGCACGTTCTGCTATGGTAATCAAATCTTCTTTGTCTTCTACTTCAAGGACGTAGTAGGCAAGACCAATCATCCCTTTGTCACGTTTGGCTAAGTTTTTGCCACCCCATTCATTGACAGCCAAGTGGTGATGGTAATCACCTGAAGCAATCCAACTAGCACTTGAAATGGTAAACTTATCTGCCAGCTCCAAAACATCCTGATAGAAAGCCGTTGCTAGCTGACTATCTTTGACCGATAAATGAATATGCCCCATACGAGTATCCTTAGCTATTACAAAAGACTCAACCTTGCGTCCCATCTCGTAAATTTCTTGAGCTGATAGTTCTTCTGTTACACCAACGATGCGACCATCCTCACGAATATCCCATTCAGCAACAGGCTTGTCTCTATAGAGCTCAATACCATTGCCTTCAAGGTCTTCCAAATAAAGGGCTTCACTATAACCGTGGTCAGCTGCACCGACAAATGGATAATCTAGCTCAGCAATATGTTTGAAAACATCTGCCAAATCCTCGCGAGATGGCAACAAAATTGCCATATGGTAGAGACCATAACTGGACTTGACCGCTTCCTCACGATTGGTTTCAATCAAGTGAACTAGCGGCTTGTTTCCAGCACCCAAAACAATTTCTGTTGCAGTTTGAGATAGGATTTCAAGTCCTATAACCTGTGTATAAAAGGCTGTCTGACGTGCCAAGTCCTTCACATTGAGTACCGCTTCTGCGAGGTAAATCTTACTATTGTAGTCGTATGTCATATGTTTTTCTCCTTTGTTGTAATCTTTTGTATGACAATATTATACTTGGTTAGATTGTAATGTCAATTATTACAACCTATAAATAAAAAAGAAACCGAAAAACTTTCGATTTCTTAGCGTTTACTGACTAAACTATCAAGCTCCGGCTTCTTTCCAGTTTGCCTTGGCATCTTTTAAAATACTAGCCAGGGTTTTCTTTTCAAGCTCTTTTTCCATTGCCATTTGAACGTCTTCTAGGCTTTGGTCCAAGATCCCATGAATATTTCGTCCTACTGGACAGGCTGGGTTAGGATTGTCATGGAAACTAAAGAGTTGACCACTTGGGCCGATACTATCCACAGCACGATAAACCTGAAGAAGGTTAATTTCTTCTGGGGCCTTGAGCAAGCTAGCTCCACCTGTTCCCCTTTGAACTGAAATTAAGTCTGCTTTCTTTAGTTGCGACAAGGTTTTACGGATAATAACTGGATTAACCCCCACACTACCTGCCATTAAATCACTGGTTAGCTTAGTTTCATTTCCCTTATTTTGTGCTATAAGGGTCAAAATATGGACAGCAATGGTAAAGCGACTTGGAATTTGCATATCAGAACCTCTCATTCATCTTTTTCTTTTCAATCAATTATAACAAAACCAACGTTGTAAAACAAGGAGTTACAACAACTTAAAGAGTTAGTCTTACACTAAAAAAATAGAGCCATCGTAGACTCTATTCTTTTGTATTTGATAATAACTAACTAGACTAATAATACATAGTATTATAGCCTATTGAGGTTCTAGATTGGTCTTTTGCTTCTTACGAACACCTTGTCCTTCGATATGTTGTTTGATTAGTTCCACTACTTCATCATTGGTTGGTAAATCCGAGTGTTGGGCATCTTCACCTGTAACAGTGATTTCAGTATAACTTTTTGCCTGATTCTGATAGATATATTTCCCAGCGGACACACTAGCATCGGGAACCAATTCGTCCGAATCATAGGTGATGGTTCCCGCTACCGAATAGACATGTAGGGTAGCCGGAATATTCTCCTTAGCAGCTATAAAGTCTGCTAGCATGACCGATTTATTTTTAATATTGGTTTCAGTGAAATTATAGGGCGTTCCGATAGTCATCAAAGAATTTATCTTGACATCGTAGTCGCTAAGATAATTTTCAATAAAAGCTGTATAAATCAAGCCACCATTTGAATGCCCCAACCCTTTAAAATTATTGAAATTATATTTATTCTGCAAGGCTTCAAATGCCTGATTCATCATCTTGGTTTGTTTCTTGATATTGTTATAGCCATCTTTGTTATTCTCAAATCCAATAACAATGACTGGCTCGTTATCCTTATCCTTGATTTTACCCTCAAAGGTGATACGCCCATTGTTCCAGACCTTGACTTTGAGAAGGCTATGCTTGACGCCAGGACGATCCTGATTGAGCTTACGCACCAGGCCGTCGAATCTATTTTCCGTAGCGGAGCTCCCTGGAATCATGATAATGGGAGACAATTTTGAATTATAGAAAGTCTCGATTTCCTTGACATTTTTTCTAGTCCAACTATAGGATGGGACAGCTAGCCCAATGAGAAAGACAGCGACAAGGATAAAGACCAACTTCGTTTTTTTACTGAACTTCATTGCTTTCTCCTTCCTCTTTCAAACCGTGTTGCACCTTATTAGACAGATGAACAAAGGGAATAAAGATAGCAACATCAACCGTAAAACAGAGCAGGCTAACAGCAAGTGCCCGCAGACTACCACCAGTTCCAATAAAGGCGTAAAGAAGACTTGGTGTACCATCTGGAACTGGATAAACCGCAGCTGGCATAAGATGGATAGACAAGGCCACCGCAGCAATGCCCATATTGATTATAGGTGCCAGTAGGAAAGGAACCAAATAAACTAAATTAAGCAAGACTGGTATCCCCACCATAAATGGAGCACCATTGTTAAAGAGACTAGGAAAGACACTTAGAAGACTCACCTTCTTATCCTTATAACTGGTTGATGCTAAAAGCAGAGCCACCAAGAGGGCTAGCCCTGAGCCAATGCCAGCAACCAAGCCATAACTATGATAAAGATTTGTTAGTGTGTAAAGGTGGGGAAGCCCAGTCGTCGTATGATGGGAAACAGCATAGGTCAAATTTTCCAAGGCAAAACTATCCTCGGCAATTGAATTTAGGGCAAAAGCCTGACTATTTCCAATCCAAGCAGAAAAAGTGTTCAAAAGTCCCATCATAAAGGTTGAGAACAGGTGATTATCAGTTACAGTAAAGGTAGAGGTAACCTGCCTAATCGTCAGAAAAACATTATCTTGCTCTCCAATCACAAAGAGAATGTTAAGTCCAATAGCTAAAATGAGTGACAAAAAAATGGGACGGACGGTCTTTGGTTGATAAATATAGTCCTTGTCCACAATCTGATCATCACTAGCTCTTGAAAAGCGAAAAATCTGGCCAACCAGATAGCCCACAAAGATAGCCAACATAATGTTGATTGAAGCCGGTAAATTGATGCGAGTCAAAACACCATCGTTTAGCGGTGACAGCAACAGCTCCTGCGATCCTATAATTAAGCTAACCAAAAGGGATGTCACACCAGCTGTACCAGTACTTCTACCATAGTGACCAGCTGTGTATTTTCCTGCAAAGTAGGTTGATAAGGGCCCAGCTAAGCCACCAAGAAAGTTGGAAAGATTAATGAGCACCTGCCCAGTTATCTTAAAGGCCGGTAACCAGTCAGAAACTGAAAACAATTGATTAATATAACCAAGCTCCGAAAAGACAGATAGTGAAATCACCCGAATAATTCCTGAAAATAGGAAAAAGGGAAAGAGCGAAACCAAAGTTTTCTGCGTAATTTGGACGAAGCCTCGCTCACGAAACCAGAGAAACCTCTGGACCAAATAGTTTGTCATAAAAGACTCCTAGTAAAAGGCAAAATAAACTTTACATTCAACGTTTTTCTTCATTATAACACAAAGGAAAAGGACTTACCTTAATCATGGGTTAAAGCAACTACCTAATCTTACTAAAAACACTTAGCTATCTTTTAATACAAAAAACCGTAAGCCTCCACTTCCGAGACTTACGGTCAATTATTTATTAAGCAAAAGTCGTCACATCAGAAGCATCCAGACGAACAGACTCAAAGCCTTCTTCATTGGCTTTCCCAAGAGCAATGAGCAAAACTGGTACATGACGGTCTTCATCAAGTCCAAAGGCTTTGGCAAGCCCATCTTTTTTATAACCACCGATAGCGTTGGTATCATAACCATAAGAACGAGCGACCAACATCAACTGCATGGCAGCAAGGCTAGCATCGATGTGGACAATTTCATTCATCATTTCGCGAGGAGCATTTTCATACATTGGCACAATGCTTGACAGTTGTTTTTCTTTGACTTCTTCAGGCATTTTTCCTTGAGCAACAGCCTTACCGTAGATATCTTCAGCTCTTTCTTGGCTCTTCAAATCGGCAAAAATAAGAACCATGGCTGATGATGTTTTATTTTGCAAACCATTGTAGCTGACGAAAGGTGTCAATTTTTCCTTGCCCTCTTCGCTATCAACGACGACAAAACGCCAAGGTTGCATGTTAACTGATGATGGTGCTGTGACAGTTTTATCTAGGATTTCCAACAGTTCTTCTCGCGGAATCTTAACAGATGGATCAAAATTACGAATGGAACGACGGTTATAAACGATATCTGAAAAATCATTGCTTACTACAGGCATCTTATGTCTCCTTTTTTTGATTAAATGAAAATAATATAATCAAAATTATAACACAAGACAATTGTTATCAAAAATATTTGCTACAGACGACTAAAGATTAGTTTCCTTGAGCCCTAGCCGTTTCACTTCAGATGAATAGTAAACCATGATGGTAATAAGACTGAGTGTGATTACCCAAATTGACTTAAGGTGCACAAAATGCATCAGAACGGCTGAGACGATAGCACCAACGACAAAGCTCCCTACGATAAAGCTATAATTGACAGCCTGACGACGATATTCTCTCTGATCACCACTTCCCTGAATGGCATAATAGAGGGCCGTTAACATCCTTCGATAATTTCCTGAGGTCATAAATATCACGAAGGGATGATTCTCAATCTGACTGCCAGTAAAAGTCTTCATCATGATACCTGCAGAAAAAGCGATAATCGGGAGCTCAATCAAGGCATTTGAAGGTAGAAAAGGCAGGATAGCTGTCATCACACAAAGTGGAAGAAGACCATAAACACGCCAATAGGCACTCTTACGATGGTCTTTAAACCATATGCCAAAAAGAAAGCCTAAAGAAAAGAATAAGATTGAAAAGCAACGCAACAAGTTATAGTACATACTACTGTTTCGCCAGTCAGCGACCAACAAAAGGATATTCCCAGTCTGCGTAGCAACCAAGCTATGGTAGTACATATGACAAAAGACATCCAAGGCCCCTCCTGAAAAACTCAACAAATTAGCCATCAGACGCGTATTTTGAGGAAGAAGGTTCCGCGATTCCATAGCATAACTTCCCTTCTAATAGTAATTGATATGATAGCCTTATTATAGCAAATTCGGGCACACACAGTATAAAAAACAACCCTCACAAGTTGCTTCTATCCTATTAAAAATTAACGGAACCTAGGATATTCTATGTGTTGATGCTAATAGATATCACGTCTATGACCGACTTCGAGGGCAAGTATGATTAGTTCATTGTCCTGAATATTGACAATAACACGATAGGCACCAATACGATAGCGCCATTGTCCAGTGCGATTGGCAACTAAGGCCTTACCCTTGGCTCTTGGATTCTCTGTCACGCGATTGAGATAAGCCTTAATTTGTTTCCTAACAAAAGGATCCAACTTTTTAAAACTTTTGGCAAATTTAGGGGTGGGTACTATCTTATAGGTCATCCCAATTTAGCACCTCCCCACCATTTTCAAGATAGTCTTCATATTCTACCAATGCCAAATCGGCTACTCTAGCGTCATATTCATCCTCAATGGCTTCTAAAGTTTTGGTACGAATTAATTCTGACAAGGATACCCCTTCAAATTTCGCAATGGCCTGCATGAACTTCTTATCTGCCTCTGAAACCTTCAATGTAATTGTTGTCATATCCTTAACCTCGTTCTCTTTTGTAACACCATTGTATTACCACTCCTCCTTTTTGTCAATTTTGATAATAGGTTCATACTTTTATTCGTAAAACAATAGAAAAAGCAACCCTTACGAGTTGCTTGCAATTCTATTAAAAATTAACTGTATCAGGATCATCCTGAGTTTTAATGCCTTGAATCTTATCCAATACTGCCATATCTTCCTCTGACAAATCAAAGTCAAAGATATCCAAGTTGGCTTCGATATTTTTTGCTGTCACTGACTTAGGTAGTGGCAAGAAACCTTTTTGAAGGCTCCAACGTAAGGCAACTTGAGCAACAGATTTTCCGTTACGTTCAGCCACTGCTTCTACGTCTTCATTTCCAAAAATGCTACCAGTACCTAGTGGACTGTAGGCTTCAAGAAGAATATCACGCTCTTGGCAATAGGCAACCAAATCTTCTTGGGCACAACCTGGAGCCAGAAGAATTTGATTGACATGTGGCACAATTTCAGCCGTTTCAAGGAGAGCATCAAGGTGATGCTGCATAAAGTTAGACACACCGATAGCACGCACCTTACCATCTTTGTAGGCTTCTTCCATTGCCTTCCAAGCACCTGCATTGCCAACCTTCCAAGCATCATTCTCACGAAGAGCCTTTGGATTAGGCCAGTGGATGAGCAAAAGATCCAAATAATCCACACCTAGTCTTTCAAGAGACTCGTCGATAGAGGCCTTAGCCAAATCGTAATCGTGCTTGTCATTCCAGAGTTTAGTCGTTAGGAAAATATCCTCACGCGCCACATCACTATCTGCAATCGCCTTACCTACAGAAACCTCGTTACCGTAGATTTGAGCCGTATCAATATGTGTGTAACCCGCCTTAAGTGCGAAACTAACGCTGTTATAAGCTTCTTCCCCTTCTGGAATCTGCCAAGTCCCAAAACCAATTTTAGGAATCGTAACGCCATTTGAAAGTGTATATGTTTCCATCCTGTTCTCCTTTTCAAGTTGTAACAGAATTATCTTAAAGGATATAAGATAAAATTGCAAAGATTTGCTATGGTGTCTAGAAAAAACTCCAAATGGTAGTTTATGACCAGATGGAGCTCCTATTGCTTATGATTAATCTCTATCATCATAGCCTTTTGGATGGCTTGAATGCCATGCCCAGGCACTTTGGATGATTTTTTCGATATTGTCAAATTGTGGTTTCCAGCCTAGCACTGTACGAGCCTTTTCAGAGGATGCAATCAATGTATCCGGATCACCAGGACGACGATCAGCCTTCTCAGCTGGGATTTCCTTACCTGTTACCTTACGAGCTGCTTCAAGGATTTGAAGGTTTGAAAAACCTGTTGAAGAGCCTAGGTTGAAGGCTGTTGACTCATTTCCTTTGCGGAGATATTCCACTGCCAAAAGGTGGGCATCCGCCAAGTCGAATGGATGCACATAGTCACGAACGTTAGTCCCGTCTGGAGTATTGTAGTCGTCACCAAAAATCATGATTTTCTCACGAACCCCTTGAGCCACTTGGAGAATAATTGGCAAGAGGTGGGTTTCAGGACCGTGATCCTCTCCGATAGAACCATCAGGTTTGGCACCAGCGACGTTGAAGTAACGAAGTGGCACATATTTAATACCATAAGCTTTATCAGACCACTTCATGATAGTTTCCATCATCAACTTACTTTCACCATATGGGTTGATAGGATTTTGTGGTGTTGTTTCAAGAATTGGAATTTCTTCTGGGATACCGTAAGTTGCTGCTGTTGATGAGAAGACAATGTATTTAACACCGCATTCGTTCATGACTTCAAGCAACTTCACCATACCAGCAGTGTTATTGTCGAAATACTTAAGTGGCTTTTCCATAGACTCAGCCACAAGTGAGTAAGCCGCAAAGTGAATAACGGCATCGACATCAGGATTTTCCTTAAAGACCTTACGCATAAAGTCCTGATCTGCCAAATCTCCCTCGTAGAATACCGCGTCTGGATGGACTGCCGCACGGTGACCCGTCACCAAGTTATCCACGACAACGACTTTTTCTTGGCCCGCTTCAACCAAACGGTCCACCATGTGAGAACCGATGTAACCAGCCCCACCTAAAACTAAGATTGCCATAAAATTTACCTTTTTCTTATTTTTCTATTATTATAACATAATTCTAGTCTACAGGACTAACCTGAGTTAAGTAAGGGGAAAGAAGATAAAAAATGGTCATCAACAGTTAGTTGACAACCATTTTTCTTTCTATTTCACCTTGACACAAAGGGCATCCCAGGCTTGGAGTTTGCCTTGGTCAGCGATTGGTTTCAGTTCGGTATTTGCGATGACGACTTCTGCGACATCAAAATCATAATCAAAGTCTTGTTCTTGGTCTGATAGATTAACCACAACCAGATAGCTACTATCTTGAGTCTTACGGATATAGGCAAAAACCTTATCAGCAGTCTCTAAAAGTTCAAAGTCAGCATCAATTAGCCAATCCTGTGTTTTACGAAGCTCTACGAGCTTCTGATATGTATAGAAAATTGATTCTGGATTGGCAAGGGCTGATTCAACATTTATGTCCTTATAGTTTGGATTAACAGGTAACCAAGTCTTATCCGATATGGTAAATCCAGCATTTTTAGACGTATCCCATTGCATTGGTGTTCGAGCATTGTCACGACCCACCTGACGGATTTGGTCCATGATAACTTCTATCGATGCCCCTTTTTCGAGAGCTTCTTTGGCATAGTTGAGAGATTCAATGTCATTCAATTCTTCCAAAGTTCTAAATGGATAATTGGTCATGCCGATTTCTTCACCTTGATAAATGTAAGGTGTTCCTCTCATCAGATGAAGGAGGATAGCCAAGGCCTTGGCTGACTTCTCACGATAGACACCAGTATCTCCCCACATTGAGAGAATACGAGGCAGATCATGATTATTCCAAAAAAGTGAGTTCCACCCTTGTCCCAATTCTAACTCGGTTTG
Source organism: Streptococcus sp. HMSC10E12 (assembly GCF_001807855.1). Classification (NCBI taxonomy): domain Bacteria; kingdom Bacillati; phylum Bacillota; class Bacilli; order Lactobacillales; family Streptococcaceae; genus Streptococcus; species Streptococcus sp. HMSC10E12. Next base: position 62,261 of record NZ_KV791087.1, on the reverse strand, counting down.
CCATTTATTAAAAATAATCTTAAGTGCTGAAACATCCAACTCCTTCTCATATTCCCATTTAGGGCTATATGGCTTATGCTGAAGTCCAATATGTTCAAACTGGAAAACCATGGAAAGTTCTTGATTATCTGGATTTGAATACTGTTTAGCAATTTCAGGTGTTGCTCCCCAGGTTTCACCAACGGTTAGAAGGTCGTGCTTTCCAAAGCTTGCCTGGTTCATCTCCTTGATGTAATCGTGAAGTTTTGGACCGTTTGTATCAATCAGTTGATCTGGGATCTTACCAATCATATCAATCACATCCATGCGGAAACCACCGATTCCCTTATCAATCCAGAAATTCATCATGTCATAAACTTTCTGGCGCAACTGTGGATTTTCCCAATTGAGGTCTGGCTGTTTCTTACTAAAGAAATGCAGATAATATTGGCCTGAGGTCTCATCATATTCCCAAGCGGAGCCACTAAAGATAGATACTAACTCATTAGGTTTGTCTCGCCAGATGTAGAAATCTCGTTCAAGACTTTCTGGATTTTCACGCGCTTCGATGAACCATGCATGCTCATCAGACGTATGGTTAACCACCAAGTCCATAACAATTTGAATATCACGCTTCTTGGCTTCCGCCAAAAGCTCATCCATGTCACTCATATCTCCAAAAATATCTGCAATAGCCTCATAGTTAGCGATATCATAGCCATTGTCATCCATTGGACTGTCATAGACAGGCGAAAGCCATAGGGCTGTTATTCCAAGTTTTTGCAAGTAGTCTAACTTACTGGTAATCCCCTTCAAATCACCAATGCCATCACCGTTGGAATCCATGAACGACTTGGGGTAAATTTGATAAATTGTAGCTTTATGCCACCAGTATTTTTGCATAATTCTACTCCTCGTAGTTATTATTATCGTGAGTCTGATAGTTCTATTTTACGTTTTTCTAGAAGTTATGCAAGCGTTTTTTTTTTGTTGTTTAAAACATTTCAATGATCTATACTCCAGACTCCTTAAACTTTTGGTAATATTAAAAAATAATAGAGTTGAAATGTAAGGTCAGCCTTTGCTTATTTAACAATACAAAAAAAACGATGGTTAATACCTTAACCATCGCTTTTTACTTTTTGGGCAAGACCATAACAAAGCGCCTCCCCGTAGAACTTTCTTCAAATCTATAGCTAAGTTCCTCATGCTCTAAAAGGTATTTGACCACAAAAAGGCCTAATCCTCCTTCTTTCTTAGACTGAGCTTTAGTTGAAATATTTTCTTTAGATACACTCGTATTTTCAATGACAAAATCAGTTCCTTCATTTTCTAAACCTATTCGAATCACTCCACCCTTATCAGAATGCTTGACTGCATTACTGATGATATTTGAGAGAACCAATTTCAAAATAGGTAAATTCATGAAAATACTAGTTGCCGGAAGATAATTGTCAATTGATAGGGAGCGATTCTCAACCAACACTTGATTTTGAGTGAGTATGCGATTTACCACATCATCTAACTGAATCCACTCCTTATCACCACCTAATTCTTGAACAGAAGATAAAGACAGGATCTCTAGGACAATCTGGTTCATCTCATCGACGATGTCAAGAGAAACTAATAGGTAGCGGTCCCGATCCTTGTAGCGACCAATTTTATCTCGCATATTTTCTAGGATAATCTTCAAGCTGGCCAGAGGCGTCTTGAGCTCATGCGAGGCTCCCCGTAGGAATTCCACCTTCATCTGCTCCAACTTCAGATTTTCCTGTTTCTGCTGCTCTAGATTGTCGATCACCTCTAAAAGATGATGATAGAGGTCGTTGATCTGTTGCTTGAGGACGCCGATCTCATCCTGCGAATGAATGGGGAGACTGGCTGTCCGATCCAAGCGTTTCATCCGCTTGGTCATCTGCTTGATCTCAAGGATCGGAGCAGAAATCAGGCGGGCATAGAGATAAGAGGCAATCAGCGATAGAACAAAGGAAGCAAGGAGACTATAGGGAAGAAAGCCCAGACTGATGTCCTGCGCTTCCTTTTGCGAATCGACGGTCGCTAAGAATTGCAAGGTTAAGTCTTTCCCTTCCTTGGTATGAATCTTTCGCTCTTCAATGACCAGGGAATTATTCTGGCTGTCAGGGTTCACGAGCAGGTCATCCTTGACCTCTATGGCATTTTGTTTTTCCTTGCCCTTGATAGACACCTTGATATCATTGGTCTTGGAATAAAGGTCGATGACCGACTCAATGGTCCCTTCTTCCTGCCCCTGGAAACTCTTGGCCAGGGCCTGGGATTTCTTCAAAATCGTCTGTCGCTGAGACTCGATATAGGACGAGGGGAAAATAAAGTAAACCGAAGCATGTAGAAGGATGACTAAGCTACTAAATAGGGCAAAGGTGATCAGAAAGATTTTTGCAAAGATACTCCGTTTGGTCATGGTCTCTCCAATTTATAGCCGACATTGCGTACCGTAACGATACAGTCCAGCTCCAGTTTTTTTCGTAGCTCCTTGATATAGACATCAATCACCCGGTCAAAAGGAATCTCCTCCGTCTCCTTCCAGACGGCATCGAGGATCTGAGAGCGGGTCCGGGCCTTGCCCTCATGCTGGAGCAAGTATTCCAAGATTTCCAACTCCTTGGCATTCATGGAAATGGCTTGGCCTGCTAGGCTGGCTGTGTAACTCTCAAAATCCACCCGTGCCTCTCCATAGGTGAAGACCCGGGAAGGTTGAAGCTTTTTAAAAATAGCTTCGATACGGACCTTCAAGAGGGACAAGGAGAAGGGTTTTTCCAGATAGCCATCTGCCAACTCTCCAAAGGCCGTCAACTTATAGTCCTCGTCATGGAAGGCCGTCAGCATGAGGACAGGGACTGAGCTAGTCTTCCGAATAGTCTTGAGGACTTCCAAGCCATTGAGGATAGGAAGCTGGATATCCAGTAAGACTAGATCTGGCGTCTCTCTGTGAAAGAGATCCAGGGCCTCCTGCCCATCGCCTGCTTCAAAGACCTCATAGCCACATTCCATGAGATAGTCGCTCATCCCTTCTCGAATCAGGACCTCATCTTCTACGATTAGTATCTTCATACATTATCCTTTTCATCTATATATAGTCGCTTTCTTTCATTATACCGCTTTTTATAGGTGCAGCAAACTTATCATTCAACATCAACTAAGAGGTCTTTGGGTTTCTTGTGAAGAAGCCAGCGAGAAGAAATCAAGGATACCAAGCTTAAGATAAAGCCACCGACTAGAATGACTACCAAAAGTTGCTTAGGTTGGACTGTCATATGAATCTGAGTCAGAGTCTTACTGAAGCTCTCTGCCTCAGCCCCTCCACCGAGATTTGCAGCTAGAGATTCTTTGGTCATTTGCTTATTGATACCTTCCGTAACATTGGAAAGGACTGTTTTACCAACTTTTTCGGCAAAGAAACTCGCTAAACCATATGATAAAAGAAAGGCTGGTAAGGCAATCATCAGTAATTCCATTAAAAATTGACCCGCAACCTGTGTCTTTTTAAGTCCCAAGGCCAAAAAGATACCAACTTCTCTACGACGAGCATTTAACCATAAAATCAACAGAAGGGTTAGCAATAAACTTGTAAAAATGAGACTTCCAATAAACATACGATTTGCTACACGATACATCCCAAGAATAGATTCCTGTAAAGCAGGGTAGTTTGATGAACTCTTAACAAGATCGTAGAGGGTCCAGTTAATGTCCAACTTTTGAATCTTTGCTATCAAGGAATCAATATTTTGATCACCTTTAGCAAAGAAAGTGGCATCCTCATAAGTGGCAGTTTCTACGGTATTACCATAGAGTTTTGCAGCTGTGTCTAGATCAGTGATGAGGGTGTTTTCATACAACTCCTGAGCATAGGTAACGGCAGCTTGATTTTGACCAGAAAATAAACCTTTGATAGTCACTTCTACTGTTTCATCAGCCCTTTTTTCGTTATCAGCATCATAAAGATTAGATTTAAGCTTGACTTTATCTCCTACATTAAGACCATTCTTTTTAGCTAAACCTTCGTGCATCAAGATTTGATTATGGTCCTTATCGGTTAGATGTTCTCCTTCAACTAGTTTATAAGCACCTGAAACAAATTTATCTTCTTTTGATGAGTCATTGACTCCTGTCAACATCAAGGTAGACTTAAAATTTTTAGCACGTTCTGGCGATTGATTTTGTAGCGTTTGCTCTGTTTCAATAATCTCATAATCTAGTAAATCACCAATACCATTTATCCGTTTAATAGTCGAAACAATTCCTTTAGTCTCACTAATCTTTTTAATATCTTCTCCCTTAAGATTTCCAGCCCCTCGAGGAGTTCCAGGATTCGTGTTACGATTAATCTGCATTGAAAAACTATTGGTAATTGCCCCTAGACTCTTGGATGCAGCTTCTTGGGTTGCACTTCGCATAGCAAGTCCTAACAAACTAAGAGTACTCATCAAAAGAATAATAGTTAACAGTAATAGTGACTTTGACCATTTTCGTGTAATATATGCAAAAGCGTTTCGAAACATAAGAGCCCTTTCTTTATTTTTTCTTTTCTATGAGTTGTTTCTTATTCAACTCTAAAACCACATCAGATGCCTGAGCAACTTCCTTACTGTGCGTGACAACTATAACACATTTTTGGCGATCTAAGGCCATTCTTTTAAGGATAGCAATAATATCCTTGGCAGTTTCGTCGTCTAGATTTCCTGTCGGTTCATCTGCTAAGATAATCGGAGCCTCTGAAACCAAAGCCCGTGCAATAGCTACGCGTTGTTGTTGCCCACCTGAAAGTTGCAGGACATTTCGATTAATTTGTTTTTCATCTAATCCCAATTCAGAAAGTATCTTCTTATCAGCATTTTTATTAACAAGTCGTACATTTTCTAAAGGTGTAAGATAATCAATGAGATTGTAATTTTGAAAAACAAGCGCAACATGGTGTCTACGATGATAACTAGAGCTTTTTTTCTTGATATTTTCTCCGTTAAACAAGACCTGCCCCTTCTTGGGATAATCAAGACCTGCCAAAAGGGAAAGTAAGGTCGTTTTTCCCGCTCCAGATTGCCCAATAATACTATAAAATTTACCTTTCTCGAAACGATAATTCACCTTCGAGAAGATAGCTTCACTTTTATTTTGATAACTATACGTAACATCTTTGAGTTCTAACATAGTGTTCCTTTCTCCTTAACTCATATTAGATAAGATTTCTTTTGGAGTTTTGCGCCAAATGAGACCTGTTGTCACACCGAGCGATAATATTACCAAGACTAGAAGACATAGATAAGATAGCCCTAAAGGTAGTCCCTGAGGAATTTGATCTAATAACTGAAGAGCCTGTTGCTGCCCTTGCTGTCCTATAAATTCTTGCAAAAACAGTCGACTTAGTAGCCGTCCAATAGCAAGGGCTGGTAGCAAAGACATAAGGGACACCAACAATATCTCCATAAGAAATTGAGCAAAAATGCGTCCCTTGCTCTTCCCAATTGCTAAAAGAATACCTATCTCATGATTTCTCTCACGCGTCCATAGTGCCATTAAAAACGAGAGGATACCTGCTCCTGTAACAATTAAACTAATCATCATCGTTCTGACGATTCCTTGTAGCGCTTGAGACGATTCCTTCAAGGAGTCAAAAGCCTTTCGGTCCTCGTCCAAACGTAGACGATACCAATCGATATCTAATTGTTTCACTTGTTTAATGACTTGGTCGATTCTATCTGGATTCTTAATACCAAAGGATAATTTTGTCACTAACTTATCAGTCAAATTAAGCAGTTGGCTAGCGTCCTCATAATGGAGGAAGACTTGATTTTCACTTAAATCTGAGGACATTCCAGTAAATGTCTCCTCCTTCTTGCCAGAAAAAATACCAACGATATCAAAGGTCATTTCCTTAGCACCACTTTCAGTCATCTGAAAATTTGACAAGGTCAGCTTGTCTCCGACGCTTAGCTTATTTTTCCTAGCAAGCGATTCATGAATCATAATTTGCCCTTTAGCAGATAAGTGCTTCCCTTTAAGGAGTTGAAAAGCACCACTCCTAAAATCAACACTTTGCCCTGTTCCCTTAGTGAAAGTGGCCCCCAAGGCTTGATTAGCCTCATTATCAAGGTCATCACGTTCCACCGTTTGTTTTCCTGTAACGACCTTCTTATCGATTAGTCGTACTGGGCTTATATATTCAGGTATCGTTGTCATCACATCAGATAGATGACTAATCTTTTCCCCCTCTTTCCAGGAAAATGCACTGCCTCTTTCTTTACTTACCAGAGCAAAACTTGCCCCACTTGACTTCCTGATTTGTGCTTTCATTCCTCCACCAACTTGCATAAGAGAGAAACAAAAATACAAGCAAGATAATATCAAAAATAAAATGAGAAAAAGGATAAAATTCCGCGTTTTTTTGCGAAAAATATAAGCAGTTGCCTGTTGTAAGAGAACCATCTTCCACCTCCATTTAAGACATTAGCCCTCAGCTATACCAAAGATAAGTGAGGATGCTTTAATTTCTTATTCTAATTATAGACGACAAATGTGAAACCTTTATGAAATTAAATATTCTAATCATGATTGACTTTAAACTCTTTTTCTCCAACAAATCGACTTTCGCTAATAGCATTTACCTTCGGCATTTGATATAATTTTTCTCAGAGGTATTTTTATTTATGAAGAAACAAGCTTTTAGTTCTGAACAGTATTTGAATCTGCAACGCGACCATATTTTGGAGCGTATTAACCAGTTTGACGGGAAACTCTACTTGGAGTTTGGTGGTAAAATGTTGGAAGATTTCCACGCTGCTCGTGTCCTTCCTGGTTATGAGCCTGACAATAAAATCAAGCTCCTTCAAGAGCTTAAAGATCAGGTTGAAGTGGTTATCGCCATCAATGCTAACAATATCGAGCACTCTAAGGCTCGTGGTGACCTTGGCATTTCCTACGACCAAGAAGTCCTTCGTTTGATTGATAAATTCAACGAGCTCAATATCTATGTGGGTTCTGTTGTTATTACGCAGTATTCAGGTCAACCTGCAGCCGATGCTTTCCGTAACCAATTGGAAAAAAATGGCATCACGTCTTACATCCACTACCCAATCAAGGGCTATCCGACGGATATGAACCATATCATTTCTCCTGAAGGTATGGGGAAAAACGACTATATCAAGACCAGCCGTAACCTTATCGTCGTTACAGCTCCTGGTCCTGGTTCTGGTAAATTGGCAACATGTATGTCTAACATGTACCACGACCAAATCAATGGCATCAAATCAGGTTATGCAAAATTTGAAACCTTCCCAGTTTGGAATTTGCCACTTCATCACCCAGTCAACTTGGCCTATGAAGCTGCCACTGCCGACCTTGATGATGTCAATATGATTGACCCATTCCACTTGGAAACTTATGGCAAAACTACGGTAAACTACAACCGTGACATCGAGATTTTCCCAGTCCTCAAACGTATGCTTGAGCGCATCCTTGGTGAGTCACCTTACGCTTCACCTACAGATATGGGTGTTAACATGGTTGGTTTTGCCATTACGGATGATGAGGCTGCCAAAGAAGCTTCCAAACAAGAGATTATCCGTCGCTACTATCAAACCGTCCTTGATTTCAAAAATGAACGTGTTCCTGAGACCGCTGTCAAAAAGATTGAGTTGCTCATGAACGATCTTGGCATTACTCCTGAAGATCGCCAAGTGGTCGTTGCAGCACGCGCTAAGGCTGAAGAAACAGGTGGTTCTGCCCTTGCGCTTGAATTGCCAAATGGCCAAATTGTCACTGGTAAAAATTCAGAACTCTTTGGTCCAACTGCGGCTGCTTTAATCAACGCTATCAAGACTTCTGCAGGTATTGATAAGGATACTAAACTTATCGAGCCTGAGGTGGTTAAACCTATCCAAGGTCTGAAAATTGACCATTTAGGTAGCCGTAACCCTCGCCTCCACTCAAACGAAATCCTCATTGCCTTGGCCATCACAGCTGCTAACAATGCGGATGCGGCGCGTGCCATGGAGGAACTAGGTAACCTCAAGGGGTCTGAAGCCCACTCAACCATCATCCTTACTGATGAAGATAAAAATGTTCTCCGTAAGCTTGGTATCAATGTGACCTTCGACCCTTACTATCAATACGACAAATTGTATCGTAAATAATGCATGACTAGAAACAACAAAGACCTCAGTTAGTAAAACTGAGGTCTTTTAGAATTGCATTTAGTTGGAGAAAGAAAAAAGGGAAACTCTATCGAGTTCCCTTTTTGATAACCCACTCTTTCGTCTCGACCCGTTCCCAATGAAAAGGGAGTGGCCTAGCATTATTATGAAAAAGTGAGTTAAAGGTATCAAACAGAGGGCTAAGCCACTCCCGATTCTAATCAGCCTACGATTTCTAACTTGAGAAAAGGTAAGCTAAAAAGCAAAATTATAGTAGATAGGACTGCCACAAGTGGGAGGTAACGGCCTCCAACAAGATAGAGTAACAATGGCGCTATCGCTATGAAACGATTTAGAAAATTGCTAGTAACACGAACGGTTTGTCCGTCCTCAACGGTAATGGTGTTAGACTTGTAACCCAACTTTCCGACACTCAAACGAGCTTTCGACGATGGTAGGGAAACGCTCACGTCTTCCACTCCAGAAACTGTCCCCACAAGACTACTGTCTACGCGAATAGGACTCTTTCTAGCTACCTTGCTCGCTTCAATTGTTATACTAGCCACTAGCCATCTCCTTTTCCTATCTTTCCACCTATATTATACACTTTTTAAAACGCTTACACAAGTGAAATGACTGTTAAATCAGGATTTCTTGAAAATGGTTTATGTTTTCAAAAGTTCTTAAAACGCTTTGAGGGACTTTGGAAATATTGGATTTTAAATAGTAAAAAGGGCACAGTCCTATCTAATATAGAACTGAACCCTTTCCTATAACAATTTGTCTATCCTGTTGGGATAAGTGCCTGAGGGGGATAATATTCCTATACGGGAATGGTGGCACTTTCCCTACAAAAGAGCAAATTTACTTAGGCTAATCCATGAACATAAGCATCTACAGCAACGATGGCTTGCGCAATATCAGAAGCTTTCACCTCAAATGGCATTTGATGAATAGTTTCTCCTTCGATTGTTGCTTGTTGACCAACCTTGAGAAGATCTTCGTAACTTGCATTTTCAAGATGCATTTCTTTAAGAGTGGTTGGCATGCCAATTTGTTGATAGAAACGAATGTATTTATCCAAAACTTCTTTTGGACGATTTTCTAGGAACAATTGTACAAGAGTTCCGTAAGCTACTTTTTCACCATGAGTCAAATGGTGAATATCGCCAGTGAGGGCTGTGAAACCATTATGGATAGCATGAGCCGCAGCCAAGCCACCACTTTCAAATCCGATACCACTGAGAAGGGTATTGGCTTCAATGATGTTTTCAAGGGCTGGCGTTACCACTTTTGCTTCACAGGCAGCCATGGCTTGTAAACCATCTGCAAAAAGGATTTCTTCACAGCGTTCAGCAATGGCAACACCAGCAAGTGTTTGGTGTTTGCCTAGCATGGTTTTACCATTTGCTTGCATAACTGCCCTAGCTTCTACCCAAGTTGCTAAGCCATCTGCAATACCAGAAGCGAGCAAGCGTTTTGGCGCTTGAGAGATAACCTTACTATCAACCAAAACTAATTCTGGGTTCTTAGAATAGAAGATGTAGCGTTCAAAGGCACCTTCGTCCGTATAGATAACAGACAAGGCTGAAACCGGAGCATCTGTAGATGCAATGGTAGGAGCAATCACTACTGGTGATTTAAGAAGATCTGCGATGGCTTTAGCACTATCAATAGTCTTACCACCACCTAAACCAATGACTAAATTACAGCCCTTTTCTTTGGCCAAACTTACCACACGATTAATTTCATTATCTGAAGCTTCACCATTAAAGAAGACTGGAACAACTTTAAGTCCATTTTGAACGAGGTATTCTTCGAAACGTTGACCCACAATGTCATAAACTACTGAATCACACAATAGTACAGGATGACTTCCTAGTTCCAAAATGGTTTTTGCATTTTCAAATAAGGCATTTTCACCTTGAATGTAACGTGACGGACTTGCAAAATTTCTCATAGTCTTTCTCCTTTGACATAAATGTATTTATATAGAATCAATTAAACGACCTTACTTCTATGGAATATAGAGCTAAAAACTCACTTTAATTGACAGCATATCTATTTGGAGTCAGTACATAAGTCTAATTTTTTACTCTGTTTTCAAAACTCCTACTCTTCTTCTGGGTAGGTCAAACCCCAGTCTTTACGGAGTTGAGTCATGAGGTCCATGACATCTCGGCTGTAATTGAGGTAGGTACGATCATCCTCGCCTGCAACGGCTGCTTCCATATCGAGGACCTCATACTGGAGGGCTTTAGCGGTTTCTCCTGCTTCGATGACTTCTTGTGAGCCATCTTCCGTATAGGTGATGACCGCCTTTTGCCCACGTGGGTATTCATAAAGTTCGATATAGCCCTTGTCATAGGCGATAGTACCACGTTTAGGCTGTTTGGCGTGAAGACTTAGCGTCACCGTTGCCATTTCCCCTTCTGCATTGGTAAGAAGAATACCCGCTTGTTCATCAACACCAGTTGGAGCTAATTTAACCTGTGAAACCATCTCTGTCGGTTGCGACGTCATGAACCAACGTACAAAGGAAAGGGCATAAACACCGATATCAAGCAAAGCACCACCTGCCAGATTACGATTGAAAAAGCGGTTGGTCATGTCATATTCTTTATAAGAACCGAAGTTCATCTGGATGACCTTGAGAGGTCCTAGCTTACCACTTTCCACGATTTCAGAGAGTTTTCGATAGATAGGCATATGGAAAATGGTCATGGCTTCTGCCAGTTTGACATGATTTTCTTCGGCCAGTTGAATAGCTTCTGCCAATTCCTCACTATTTAGGGTGATGGATTTTTCACAGAGGACGTGCTTGCCAGCTGCTAAGGCCTTGCGAAGGTAATTAATATGCGTATTATGAGGCGTTGAGATATAGATAATATCCACTTCAGGGTCTTCAAAGACTTGGTCAATCTCTTCATAAACCTTTTCAATGCCATATTTTTCAGCGAAGGCCACTCCCTTGTCGTAGGTACGATTGGCTACGGAATAGAGTTTCCCGCCAAGAGCTTCCAAGGCTTGTGCCAATTCGTTGGCAATAACGCCAGTTCCAAGACTAGCCCAGTTGTACTTAATTTGATTTGTCATAGTTTTCCTTTTTCTATTTTTGAATGGTCAATTCATTAATCTGAGATAAGATTTCAACCTCACTCGCTCCTGCCTGAAGCAAGGCTGAAGCCGCATAGGCCCCCTCAATGAGAGGTACCTGTTGAATAAGGATTTCCTTGTCTGAAAATTCCTCAAGCATTTCCAAATTCATACGGGAACTACCTAGGTCGTAAAAGGCCAAGAGTCGGTTGGCTGGCTGACTTTCCACAGCCACTTGGACATGGTCAAAACTAGATCCCAAGCCACCATCTTCCAGACCACCTGTAGCCGTCAAAGGGATATCTGGAGCGACTTCACGAATCAGGCTCACCAAACCTTTAGCAATATCCGCAGAGTGGGACACAATCACAATTCCAAGTTCTGGCATATCCTAGCCCTCCGCTTCTAGCAAGGCTTTGAAGAGTAGACCAGACGAATAAGAGCCTGGATCAATGTGACCAATAGAACGCTCACCTACATAAGAGGCACGCCCCTTGGTAGCCACAACTTCCTTGGTTGAAAGAACAGCTTGATCAATAAGGTCATTGGTTAATTGACCTTGTTTGACAGCTTCAACAACTGGGTGCCAAACATCCACCATGGTCTTTTCACCAACTTGTGCATGGCCACGTTTTTTAATCATCTCGAGACCTGCCTCAAGCACTCCTGCCAAATCTTGACCAGCTTGTTCAGCCTTCATCATGCCCATAAATGCAGACCCATAAAGCGGACCTGAAGCACCACCAACCTTACTAATCAAGGCCATAGACACTGCCTTAAAAACTTCTGCCGTACTTTGTGGTTCAGTACTGTTAATAGCCTCAATGGCTGCCGCCATACCACGCGCCAAGTTAGCACCATGATCACCATCTCCAATAGGACCGTCTAATTCAGACAAGTGGTCTTTTTCTGCTTCAACCTTTTGATCAAAGCCTTGCATCCATTTTTCTGCAACTGTTTTATCCATAATATACCTAATTTCTAGTTTTCATGTCAGACTACCAAGCGATGGTCTTAACAGGACTCTCCAGAACCTCAAGCCAAGCGTCATTTTCAATCTTCATGAGCGTCAATGAAAGACCTGCCATATCAATCGATGTCATGTAGTTACCTAATTTTTTATAGGCCACTTCTAGTCCAACTTCTCCAAGAATGCTTGCTACATCGTTAGCAAAGACATACTGCTCCATGAGAGGTGTCGCACCCATACCATTGATGAGAAGGGCATAGCGTTCACCTGCCTTAGCCTCAAAGGCTTCAAGGAGTTTCCCTGTCAATTCTTCAGCTAACTGGCGAGATGGCTGCATAGACTCCTTACGATAACCTGGTTCACCATGGATACCAATACCGTACTCAATTTCATCCTCAGCTAGGACAAAACCAGGCTTACCAACCTCAGGAACCGTCGCACCACTAAGGGCCAAACCAATGGTGTGGATGTTAGGAACAATCTTATCAGCCAAGTCCTTGATTTCAGCCAGAGACTTACCTTCACGAGCCGCATGACCTAGGATTTTGTGAACGAAAATAGTACCTGCAACCCCACGACGACCTTGTGTATAGAGGCTATTTTCCACAGCAATATCATCGTCTACAACAACACTAGCAACCTCGATGCCTTCCATTTCAGCCAATTCTTGAGCCATCTCAAAATTCATGATGTCGCCAGAATAATTTTTAACAACCATGAAGACACCAGCTCCTTGGTCCGCTTCCTTGATAGCTTCCAAAATCTGATCTGGCGTTGGTGACGTGAAGACAGCACCTGCAATGGCTGCAGAAAGCATACCATCACCTACAAAACCTGCGTGAGCTGGCTCGTGACCACTTCCACCACCAGAAATGAGACCAACCTGACCAGCAGCCTGCTCATTTCTTGCGATGATGTCAAACCCCTCAACACGATGTACCAAATCACTGTGAACATAAGCCAAGCCATCTAGCATCTCTGTCACTACATTTTCAGGTTTATTGATAATTTTTTTCATGGGATTGCCTCCTTTTCAAAGGTATCAACTATTGCACTTACATTGGCTTCCTTCTGTGATTGTTAATTCCCTTTAAATAAAGGACTTCAAGGCTTTTTGAGAAAGACAGCGTAAAAATATGTAAACGCATACATTTTATAATTCAATTGTAGCATTTGCCTCTATCAATAGCAAGGCAAAAGGCAAGACCTCCATTTTCCTGACCTCTATCATTAAGTAGAAGAAAAATTTCATAGAAAGTCCTATTTTAGTCGCCAAAGCTATTGAAAAACCACCATTCAAACCTTATAATGGAATGACGAATTAAGCGATAAGGAGATTCAAATGACCATCGATTTCCAAAGAGAGACAGAAACAGAAACTAAAAACGAAATGGATGCCGTCCTTCAGGCAGGCCGTGTCCTTATGGAGAGCGGTGCTGAGATTTACCGTATCGAGGACACCATGGGACACATGGCCAAGTCTCTTGGTATCAGAGACTTCTCCACTTATGTGGTCAATCGAGGAGTCATGATTTCTGGACTCAACCGCTCAGGTCTTAAGGAGTCTCGTGTCCTAGCTACCTCAGTCCCGTCTATCCATCTAGGTAAACTAGAGGAAGTAAACCGCCTGTCTCGAGAACTGGCAGAACAACCAAATCAGCCTGTATCTAGCATTTTCCAAAAGCTGAAAATCATTGAGCAGAAGACTTTCTATCGTCCCTTAGAGGATATTATAGCCTGTGTCATTGGTGCAGGGAGCTTCTCGCTAGCTCTTGGAAGTAGCTGGATTGATGGGACTGCTGCGGCTATATCGGGGCTTTTTGTGGGGATTGGTATGCAACTCTTTTCCCGTTTTATTCATACCAGTTTCTTGCAGATTATCCTCTCTAGTGCCATTGCCGCTTTATCAGCTAATATTCTCTATTATTTGGGTATCGGGCAACATCGTAGCGTGATTATTCTGGGCACCTTGATGATTTTGATTCCTGGGGCCTACTTTGTAAATGCCATTCGAGAATTCACCCAGAACAACTACTATAGCGGTCTAGCCCTGATGTTGTCAGGGGTCTCCACTTGTCTATCTATCTCTGTCGGTGTTCTTGCCATGATTTCCATTCTTCCCTTTGCGGAACAGTTATCAGGCATGTTCTCAACACCGTCAACCTCATGGCTGGGGGTCTCAATTCAGACCTTCATGGCAGGACTAGGGACAGCAGCCTTCTCCGTGCTTTACCGAGTGCCTAAGAAATACTTCCTAGACCTTGGGACCCTAGGAGCAGGCTCATGGCTCCTCTACCTCTTGATTTGGAATAATACCCATCACGAGGTCCTCGCCATCCTCTTCCCAGCCCTATTAGTCACTATCACCTCACGCTTTTTGGCCCACTACCGTAGATGTCCAGCTACAGTCTTCCTAGCCTCAAGCATGTTCCCACTCATCCCAGGGATGAGCTTCTACCGTGCGGTCTACTTCCTCTTGATTGGAAATGCAGACCTCGGCCTCAGCTTCCTACGAGCTTGTTTCCTGGCCTCCTTTACCATCGCCATCGCAGTCAGTTTGACACAACAAATCCCTAGCCGTTATTTTGTACTAGGGAAGAAGAAATAAATTGTTAAAAGCCATTGGTATTGTATGCCAGTGGCTTTTTTTGGTGGCGTTCTAAAATCAGTGAATAGCATATTATGAATATCAAAAATACCCTACTCAAGGATCTATCCGCTGCTAACTTAAAGCAAATACATCATTAACACTCTTTAATGAAAGTTCATCATTCATATACTATCAGTTTTGTTTAGAGTAGAGTTGGAAAGAGTTTATACAAAAATAAAAACGCTTACACAATTCTTTGATTTTATTAAAATGTGATGATAAACTTGATGTGTAAGTAAGAGAACCATAATGCTAACTTAATTTTACTCATGAGTTAACCATATCCTTGCTACTATTATTTAGTTTTATGAAAGGAGCATTATCATGGAAAAGAAAGTATACTTTAAACTTCACAAAGTAAAAAAGCAATGGGTAACCATTGCAGTAACTGGTCTAGCTCTAGGACTTAGTTTTGCAAGCTTGGGCTATGTGTCCGCAGCTGAACAGACTTACCCCACCTCAGAACCAACGGTTGAAAACAGCATAGAAGAAAATGCAATCGATGTCATAAGCCCGTCAACTAATGAAGTCACTACTAAACCAGAGGAAAACAAATCTTTAGTCACAACAAATTCAAGTGAAATCATCACTGAAACTACTTCTACTGAATCTAAACAAAGTGTCACTGATGCAGCTATTTCAGACATAGGTACTTCTGAAATTAACTCTCAACAAGCTCTTCGTTCGGAAGTCTCTACTGTTACTAGCAGTGAAGTCGTAAGCTCTGAAACATCACATTCTGAAACAAATGCAGCCCATGAATTAGAAGAAAGTCCCGTAATATCCGGCGGTCATTACACTAGCGATGATCAGGGCAACTGGTACTATTTTAAGGATGGGAAAGCACTTACTGGTATGCAAAATATTGATAATGTGAATGTCTACTTCGATGCCGATGGTAAGCAAGTCAAAGGAGACACCCGTCACGTTAATGGAGCAACATATCACTTTGAGAAAGATAGCGGACAACTTACTCGCAATGCTTTTGCATCTGATAAGAATGGAAATTGGTACTACTTAGGCCAAGATGGGAAAGCACTTATCGGTAAACAAGTTATTGACAATATTACACTCTACTTTTACCCTAATGGTGTTCAAGCTAAAGATGCCTTTGTCATCCTAGATGGAAATTCCTATTATTTTCAAAAAAATACTGGCCAATTGGTTCGTGACCGTTTTTGGTCGGATGACGACGGCAACTGGTACTATAGTGATAAAGAAGGGAAACTTCTAACAGGCGAACAGACTATAGATGGCTTCGACATGTATTTCTACCCAGACGGTGTTCAGGCCAAGGGTGAAATCGTTACAATAGGTATCGAACCCTATTACTTTGATAAGGATAGTGGTCATAAGGTTATAAATACCGACATCACTATTAATGGAAAAACTTACCACGCAGAAGCTAATGGACTTTTGATTGAAACTGAGCAGAAACTTCCACAACTTCCACTTGTTTCTGGTG
Source organism: Streptococcus sp. HMSC10E12 (assembly GCF_001807855.1). NCBI lineage: Bacteria > Bacillati > Bacillota > Bacilli > Lactobacillales > Streptococcaceae > Streptococcus > Streptococcus sp. HMSC10E12. The sequence goes on along the minus strand of NZ_KV791087.1, from coordinate 45,936 downwards.
GCCATTTCCAAGAGGATTCCTCAGGGAACTGGTATTATTACACCGCAACAGGAGAGAAACTAAGAGGATGGCAAAATGTAGATGGAGTAACTCTTTACTTTGATGAAGAAGGTCGTCAAGCGAAAGATGGCGAAAGAATCATAGACGGCTTCCATTACTATTTTAGTCACTATTCAGGTGCTGTAAAAACCAACTATTGGCATACTTGGTCTATTGAAATCAGAAGATGGGAACCATTTGCAAAAACGTATAACATCTATTATGGTTCTGATGGTCGACGTTACTATGGATGGCATCGAGTTGGCGATCAACTTTATTATTTTGATCATACTGGTCGAGTTGAAAATGCTCTTACTACCTTCAAAGGACAAGACTACCTCTTTGATAATCATGGAAAATTGGTAAAAGATGCCTTTTATATTCAGTCATTACGTGTCTTTGCTGGAACTTTAAATACTAGTTATCGCTCCAATAAATTTGGCCAAGTACTAACCGGAGAACATCATATTAATGGTGATGACTACTATTTTTCAAATTCTGGTTCACCAGTCACTGGTATAGTCAATAAAGGAGGCAAGGACTATTACTATTTTGAAGGCAAACTTCTAAAAAACTATCTCGGACCTTTACTCGGACGTCAGGAACTGGATTATGATGCATACTACTCTGGCATCGTAGGTACAGATAAGGATGGAGTTCTACTTACTGGTGTTAGCACTGCAAATAATGGTAAACTCTATTATTTTGAAAATATCTATTTTGATAATAGCAATATCCCCAAAATGTTTACAGTTACAACACCTACTTGGAAAACGATTGATGATAAGCTATACCACTTAGAGCCTAGCATAAACAGAACTTACAAGAATGGTGGAAGAAGTTATACCCATACCGTCAGGGAAGAAGTAGACATTATTGACCACGGAGTACGAACAAAGACCGATAAGATTAAACGTATTATTCGTGATAATTATAGTAATCTATACTATCTTGATGAAAACAATGATTTTTACATCGGACATCTACTTCCAGAAAACACAGATTTAACCAAGATTGAAGAAACTGTAATTCAAAGTGACAATAAATTCTATGCTTTCAATAGAACAAGTTCGCTTTCCGAAACTTCCCCTCTTACAGTTTCCAAGACCTTAGTTTACAATAAAAAAGCCTACCTCATTGATGATAAAGGAGTAGCGACCGAAACTAAACTAACAAATCGTTTCGAACACGATGATGCATGGAATTGGTACTACTTTGATAACGAGGGAAAAGCTGTCACCGGACTCCATTCAATAGATAATGTCACTCTATACTTTGATAAAGAGGGCAAACAAGCTAAGGGACGACTTGTCGAAATTGACGGTCAAACACATTATTTCGATAGAGACAGCGGAGCTATGTGGACTAACCGAACACTTGAACTTAATGGTATTCGTTATGTCATTGACCAAAATGGTTATGTAACGATGAACAAACCTGGACAATTTATTCAAGATAAAGATGGTGATTGGGCTTATATTAAAGAAAATGGACAGTTAGCCACTGGACTTCAAATTATTAATCATCAAAAATACTACTTTGATCCAACTGGAAAACAAGCCAAAGGAAAACGACTTCTGCTTGATGGAAAGTACTATTTCTTCGATAACGATACTGGTGCTATGTTCGTAAATAAATTCCATAAAACAGGCGATTACTTTTCTAAAAAATATACTTATTTTGGCGAGGATGGAAGCCAGATATTTGGTTGGGCAACTATTGAAGGTAAACGTGTTTATTTTAAAGAAGATGGCTACCAAGTTCGAAATGATAGACACAAGATAGGTGATTTCGATTATTTCTTCAAAAAAGACGGTAGTATGCTTTCTGATGATATTGACGGCGACTACAAATACTATTATGCTGATAAGGACGGTCATCTACAGTTCGGATGGGTTACTCATAATAATGAAACCTACTATATCAGCCCACCATGGGGAGCTGAAAACCGAACATATCTACAAAATATCAATGAAAAGACCTATCTTTTGGGCCCTAAAGGACGACTTCTACGGAATACAGCTACAGACATCTCTTGGGATAATTTCTGTGTTTCTGATGAAAATGGAGTTGTAAAAACAGGTGTCATTCGGTTAGAAGATAATAGGCTTTATTATTTCAACCCTGAAATTTATATGACTACTCCTTTTAGTGGCGAATGGGCAGAGTTTGATGGTAAACTTTATCATTTTGAAATGCCGATATCAGTTAGTCCATACTCAAAAGGTTCTCCAATTACCACTAACACTACGCTTGAAAAAGATGGAAAAACCTATATTATTGACGAAAATGGCGTAGCTACAGAGAAAAAGGATTAATATCAAACTAACAACTGTAAGCATTTAAAAATACCTCATTTTTGCCAAAATGTATTCAAAAACACCAGAAATCATTTTTTCTGGTGTTTTCTTTTTGTCTAAAACCTAGTAAGGCTACCGGCAAAATCTCTATCATCAATCTACTTCAAGTCAAAATATTTCTTGACATCTTTAGCATAGCCATACTGTTGATTTAAACGCTCGATTAAGTCTTTGTTATGCCCTGGATAATTGTCATTCCTCACCATCACCCTCATACAAACATGCCACCAAGCGTTCAAAGGGCTCTATATACTCCCAATACTCAAAAGGGAGATTGGAAATCTTACTTAGATCATTATCATCAAAATGATACACGAGATGACGTAGTATTTGATTTTCAATATAATGGATATCTCTCAACTGCTCTAGGCTGATTGTATCCAGTTCTATGATGTAGTGACACAAATCATCAAGTGCTTTTACGTCAAATTTTTTCTCCTCGTGTAGGAAGTAGAGAAAGCTCTGATTCTCACCTCTTTTATTATCTTCTATCAGATTACTTTTATGCATCATTCTTGAATCCTTTCCTTAATAGCACCATTATAACACTAGAAAATGATTCCCCAAAGCTACAACATAAAAAGAGAATCTGGGATGTTTACATTCCAAATTCTCTTATTCTTGATTAGCAAAGCAGCAAGACTTTTTACCACAAACTAATGCGTTTGCTTGGTGCTAGATACATGGCGTCGCCTTCCTTGATTTGAGGGTAAGCTTCATAAAACTCAGGAAGATTCTTAAGTTGTTGGTTAACACGCAGTTCGTTAGGTGCGTGGACGTCTTGTACCATGGTATATTTATTGTACTGTAGGCTGGCCTTTTGTTTCCAGATATCTGCGTAGTTCTCAAAGTAATCCTTGAGGTTAGGTTTTGTCATATCTGTTTTGAGAACTTGTAGTGTGGATGAGAGACCGCCAGCATCTGCGACATTCTCAGTGACTGTGAGTTTTCCATTTACCTTAGTCCCGTAAATTTCCAAACCATTCCACTGGTCTTCAAAGGCTTTGATTCTCTTGTCAAAAGCTTTGCTATCAGCTTTTGTCCACCAATTGTGCATGTCGCCGTTCTCATCATAATCGGCACCATTCGAGTCAAAGGCATGGGTAATTTCATGTCCAATCACGACACCGATACCACCATAGTTCTTTTCAGTACTTTGGTTCTTGTCATAAAATGGAGACTGCAAAATACCAGCTGGGAAGTTGATGCTGTTGCTTTCTGGGTTGTAATAGGCATTGATATCAAAAGCAGAACCAGACCATTTAATCTTATCAATAGGATCATCAAAATGATCAATGGTATAACGTTTTCCGAACTGGGCAATGTCTTCTGACAGTTCAAAGAAGGACTTGTTCGGGTCAAGATGTAGTTCCTTAGTACCAGGATCCACATCTTCCTGATAACCTACAAAAACCTTCATTTTATCCAACTTTTCGATGGCCTTGTTGCGTGTATCTTCCGCCAACCAATCATTCTGTTGGAGACGGCCACGATAGACATTTTTGATTTTATCAATCATACCTGTCACATCAGTCTTGGCTTCTTCACCAAAGTATTTACGTCCATAATAGACACTCATGACATCGCTAAACAGATTGACACTCATCTCATAGACCGTATCTTCTTTAGAAATTGGCTTTTGTGTGCCCATAATAGCCATGCTAATCGATGCAAAATTCAAACGGTAATCTTCTGTCAAAGAATTTGACGCTGCCATAGCTTCTTGCACTAATATCCATGATTTTATTTTAGAAAAATTATCCTGATTAACGATTTTACTATAGTTCTCAAAATACTTGGTATTAGGGACATTGATGGTTTCTAAATCACGTCCCATAATGCCTTTAATGACATCATATAATTTGAAGGAACCAGAGTAGGCATTAATCTCTTCTGCTGTTTTAGGGTGAACTAAATTCTTACTCTCGGACATCTCTTCGTTACTGAGACTGTACTTAGCAATGATTTCGTCGAACTCCAGTGCTTCTTTGACAATGCGTTTACTATTTTTTTCGCTATATCCAAGCATTTCCAAGGCTTTTTGCGTGGCTGTTTCAATTGGAGTCAAATATTGTTTCTTGCTGGCCTCGTCTTTATAAATAGACACATCTGGCAATAAGATACTTGGGGGACTCAGTTGAATTTGTTTTTGACTGGTATTCTCTGCGTTAGTTCCAACGTTGTAACCAAATGGAAGAGGGATCCCCTTATCAGTCAAGCTAGCAGATTTACTGGCCAAATCATTCAGATCCTTGATTTCCTCAATTTCTTTTAGATAAGGTTTGAGAGGTTCAAGACCATCTTTCTCACGTTGCTTGTAATTACTAGCAGCCTTGTAGAAGGTGATAAACTCAGGCATCCCCGTAATATCTGACGTTTCCTTACCCTCCCCTAAATTTATGATATCCTTCTTAAGCTTTCCTTTGATATCTTCCCCTAAAGTATAAAAATTATCAATGCTTGGAGAATCAGCGGGAATTTTGGCTTTTAGGAGCCAGTCCTTGTTAACAGCTTGATAAAAATTAGAAGCTACCGTAGCATTCTTATCAATTGGCGTTTCTTGCGGAACAAAGGTTTTATAAGCCCAAAAACCGCCTCCAGCAAGAGCTAAGGCCAAAGCTCCTGTTATGGAGCTAAGAATAATTTTCTTACGCTTTTTCATAAATACTCCTCATAAAATTAAATTAATGTATTTGTATTATATCATTGGAACAGTGATTTTAGCAAGCTGTTTTTGGGAGACAAAAAGAAGTAATCAGACGATTACTTCTCTTTATTTTCTTAAATAGCGAAAATTAGGTATTATGACACTCAAGATAAGAACAATAAAAGCTCAACTAAACCCAACTTAGCAGGTTGAATTCAGTTGAGCTTTTTGGTCATTTTACTAATCATCACAAGCAGATAAATCATTTAAAAGACAAACTGCCGAGTGATGTTAATCCTCTTGCTAGATTAATGTTACGCTCTGATTTTTCTTGGAATTCTGTGAGAGTCTTACTCAAGTCACTCACTCCAGAACTCAGTGATTTCCCTTTAGAAAGATTGCTGACTGCTAGAACTTGAATAGCTCTCCTTAATTCTGCAAGAAGTTCGTCATTATCCTTCTTCCCAACTTCTATTTCATTTTTAAACGTTACGAGCAACTCTCTCTCATTTTCAGTTGTTTCTGGATTTATAATAAGATTATAGATATTGTTTAAGATATCCGTAATTTGGTTGTTGTTACTTTTTGTCATCTAGATTTCCTCCTATAACCTGTAGCAAGATTAGGTCGAGCAAGTGAATTAAATTGGTTAATTGTTTGTGTTGTAATGAGCAACGACCTCTTTCAATAGTTCGCTGTGACATCATTATACACATCTAACATAGCAAATTCAAGAATAATAATATCCTTCTGCCACAAATGGTCCAAATTTAGCACAAACAGATAAAAAGAAGTAAGCACTTCGAGCGGTTATTTTTCTATTGCTTTATTGACACAAAATCGTATGTCTAACGCTATTCCTTATATTTTTCTATCATTCTTTATGATACAATAGCATCAATTTATTTCTAGGAGGATAATATATGGCTTCTACTATTGGTATTGTAAGTTTATCTAGTGGGGTTATCGGAGAGGACTTTGTCAAGCACGAAGTGGACTTGGGGGTCCAACGACTCAAAGACCTGGGACTCAATCCTATTTTTTTACCTCATTCACTAAAAGGCTTAGACTTTATCAAAGAACATCCCGAAGCTCGTGCGGAGGATTTGATTCAGTCATTTTCTGATGATAGTATCGATATGATCCTATGCGCCATCGGTGGAAACGATACCTATCGCTTGCTACCTTATCTTTTTGAAAATGACCAACTACAAAAGGTTATCAAACAAAAGATTTTTCTTGGCTTCTCGGATACGACCATGAACCATCTCATGTTGCAAAAACTAGGAATCAAGACTTTTTACGGCCAATCATTTCTAGCAGACATTTGTGAGTTAGACAAAGAAATGTTGCCATATAGCCGCCACTACTTTAAAGAATTAATTGAGACTGGTAGAATCTCAGAAATCCACCCTAGTAACGTTTGGTATGAGGAACGGACTGATTATAGTCCCAAAGCCTTGGGAACACCTCGTGTCAGCCATGCAAATACAGGTTTTGACTTGTTACAAGGCAATGCT
>NZ_KV791087.1:15255-39350 GCF_001807855.1 Streptococcus sp. HMSC10E12 | reverse complement strand
ATGCTCAGTTTGAGGGAGAAATCCTCGGTGGTTGCCTCGAGTCTCTCTATGATATTTTTGACAACTCTCTACACGCAGATAGCACAGACCTCTGCCAAAGATACAAACTTTTCCCTGACTTGTCAGACTGGGAAGGAAAAATCCTCTTGCTAGAAACAAGCGAAGAAAAGCCTAAGCCTGAAGACTTCAAAAAGATGTTGCGAACTTTAAAGGACACGGGCATATTCGCGGTCATCAGTGGACTCTTGATCGGAAAACCTATGGATGAAACCTTCTATGACGACTATAAAGAAGCACTATTGGATATCATTGATAGCAATATCCCGATTGTCTATAATCTGAATGTCGGCCATGCCACACCAAGAGCGATTGTTCCCTTTGGAGTCCACGCGTATGTAGATGCAACGGAGCAAGTCATTCGCTTTGACTATCACAAAGAAAGCTGAGATGAATTTCTCAGTACAGATTGAAGATAAAGTCCTTGGAACACAAGTTTCCAAGGACTTTGTTTTCAATCTGAAAGAAGTAATCAGACGATTACTTCTCTTTAATTTCTTAAATAGCGAAAATTGGGTAACAAGATACTCAAGATTAGAACTACAAAAACACCTAAAATAATAATTGTAGTATAGGGGTTAAAGCATAGGCTGATTAACAAGGCAAGACTCATTGCAACCATTAGGTAACCTAACTTTCTCGCTACTGAGTTACTGCTCTCACTGTGATTTTTAGTAGCTAGACCAATACTTTTAGGAAGATAATTTCCGATTACTAGAAAAATGAGTGCCACTAACCAAATGACAGTCAATCGAACTTGGACATGTCCGCCCATGGCAACAGTCAATACGAGACCTTGAATGATAACTGCAGAAATCGGAATAAGCCATAACATAAACTCTTTTAAGAATGAAATGGTTATTTGTTTAAAATATGAAAATAAGAGATTATAAATGGCAAGAGCAATAAAAGGAAGGACAACTATTGCTAGATTGCGATTCATAAAACCATTGGCTTGTTCTTCCACATTAAAGTGGATAGCCACCCGATTTGGGAGTTGCTGGTAAAGGGCTAAGCCGACAATAACCGGTGTGAGTATTACTAGATTGCCAATGACTCTTTGCATATTATTTTTCATCTTCTTTTCCTCCAAGTGACTGAATCCAGGTTAGAATTTCTTCAAAAACAGTCAAGTTCAAACTATAGTAAATAAAATTCTTCTGCTTTTCTTCTTCAATAAGTCCTGCTTTTCTCAAGGTAGACAAATGATGAGAAACTGTTGCGGGAGCCAAGTCAAACTGCTGGCTGATTTCACCTGCAGACTTGGGCCCAGACTTTAGATAGTCTAAAATTTCTCTCCTCACAGGGGCAGAGATAGCTTTAAGTGTTTCTGATAATCCCATGACTTCCCTCCTTCTTCCAAATTTTGCTTGTCAGGAGTCCTACACCTAGAACATAAATAGCTAAAATGGCTTCGATTAGTAAGAGATTGCTAACTATTCCTTGTTGATAAGCACCTGCCAAAAAATCGATGGTAGCATGAAGTAATATCGCCACAAAATAGAATGAGAGCTTATGCTTAGTGACTGCTAGAAAATCCCAAGCTGTAAGCAAGACTTGTAGTAGTAAGGCAACTAGTCTTTCAAAGAGAGACATAACAACAGCAAAGCCTGTTAATTGTTTGACCTGACCTACTAGAAGTGAAGGTAACTGACTGGCCTGACCTGAATGGATGGCCTGTAAAACAATTATGTTAGTGAGTAAGCCCATCACTCCAATCAAGATAAATTCACTAAGACCATGTCCAAAACCGTAGGCTACAATATCAGACGTCATCAAACTTCTTTTCTTTTCGAGAATCTTAAAAACCAAATAGCGTGTTGTTTCTTCAACAAGGCCAGCCATAAATCCTCCATAAAGAATGGGCAACCATTTAGAAGAGTGAGCAAGACCAGAAAGAGCCACAGCATTGATAGGTCCTTCAATCATCATGACAGGTAAGGCAAAACCAATCAGACCTACTAAGAAGAGCTTGATTGAAAATTGCCATCTTTTCTTCAGAATGATAAAACCAATTACGGCGATAACTAACATGGTAAGAATTGTCATAAAAAGGAATGTTTCCATTTGATTTATCCTTTCATTGAAACGGAGCATCAATACGACTTGAGTCAGAATACCTATTTCCATACTTTTCGAAATAGATTCTACGCTTTTCTGAAAGCACTGTCAAGACTATTTCGAAAATAATCTAAATAGGAGCACAAAAAAGACCGTTTTCACGATCTTTTTTGTCATTTTAATTATTAAGCATCACAAACAGATAAATCATCTCAAAAACATGGCGATTGATGACAATCCTATTGCTAGATTAGCGTTACGTTCTGATTCATTTTGGAATTCTGTGAGTGTCTTACTCAATTCACTCAATCCTGAACTCAGTGAAATCCCTTTAGAAAGATTGTCGACAGCTAGAACTTGAATAGCTCTGCGTAACTCTGCAAGAAGTTCACCATTATCCTTCTTTCCAACTTCTATTTCGTTTTTAAACGTTACGAGCAAGTTTCTCTCTTCTTCAGTTGTTTCTGGATTTAGAATCAGATTATAGATATTGTTTAAGATATCTTCAATTTGGATATTATTACTTTTTGTCAACTAGAACACTCCCTAAATAGATCCTGCTTTTCTCAAGGTAAACATTTGATTTATACTATCATCGAATTCGGAAAGAAATGCTATCTTGGTGAGCACACCTATTTTCTTTTTTTGAAAAATATTCTACGCTTTTCATAGACTACTGTCAAGACTATTTCGAAAAAATCGAAATAGAGATACAAAAAAAGACCGTTTTCCCGATCTTTTTTCTTGAGAATTTTCCCTCATTCTCGGCTGTGTGTTCTCTAGTCAGTTACATGGGCTACTACTGCTTATCTTCCTGGGATATATTCGCCGGTGTTGGCATCGTAGTAACGGCGTTGGCCGTTGACTGTGACGTAGGCACCTTTAACTTGGCGACCTGATTGGTCAAAGTAAAGGTGTTGGCCATTGATGACTTGTTCGCCTGTTACGGCATAGCCATCAGCTCCGAAATAAGCCCAGACGTTTGGCTCGATTTGAGCAAAGCGGTTGGTTACAGGTTGACCGTCGTTTTCGTCATAGTACTTGTAACGACTGCCGACCTTAATGGCCTTGCCTTTGTATTGGATACCATTTTCGTCAAAGTAGTATTCCTTGCCATTGATAGTCCACTTGCCTTTAAGGGCTTGGCCATCAGTATTGAAGTAAGACCATTGGTTTGGTGCAATCTCAGCAAAGCTGCTTGTGACAAGAGCTCCACTGTGGGCATCATAGTAATAAGTCTTACCATCTTCGACAACAGTTTTCCCCTTAACTTGGATACCATTTTTATCAAAGTACTTAAGGTATCCATGATCAGCACGAACTTGGCCGATAGCCAGTGAACCATCGTGTTTGAAGTACATCCACTGGTCATCACCTACTTGGAGATAGCGTCCGCTAGCAAGAATACCTGATTCTGGCTCATAATAATATTTGATGCCATTTTCTTCGATAATTTCACCCTTGGCTTGGCTACCATCTTCCTTGAAGTAATAGAGGTGACCGTCAATGTATTGACGTCCAGTGACACGGTTCCCCTCTTTATCAAAGTAGTTCCAAGCCTTAGTTGCTGGGTTGTAGACAAAGATGCTACGTCCGATTTCGCCTGCTGGTGTGATATAACGAGCCTTACCATTTTCAAAGATAATAGAATCTGCACGATTGCTGTAGGCCGTACCGACACTACCATCTTGGTTAAAGTAATAAGTCTTACCGTCAATGACACGTGAACCTGTCACAGTGTTACCATCAGCATCGAAGTAATAACGCTTGCCTGTGCTGCTATCAGTCGCAAAGACGTTACGTCCCATATCACCAGTTTCAGCAACATAGTAATGCAATTTGCCATCATCTGTACGGACAATGCGATCCTTAGCCTGAATACCAGTTTCACGGTCAAAGTAGAAATGGTGGCCACTCCAATGAAGGTTACCTACTACCATTGTTCCTTGAGTCGTAAAGGCACGAACCTGCTTATGTTTGTCATCAAAATCAACGAAGGCATTCTTAACCATGGCACCGTCTAGACCGTAATAGTAGGTATAGCCGTTGCTAGCACGACGAAGGGCGTTACGCAATTGGATACCATTGTCAAAGAAATAGTAATCCTTGTTATTGATGTTTTGGGCACCTTTGGTCATCTTACCGTCACCACCGAAGTAATACCAGTTACCGTTACCATCTTTAACAAATTCATTCTTAACGGTTTGGTTATCACGAAGGAAGTAAACGTCTTGTCCACGACGTTGGAAGACTTGAGTGCTTGTGATGGCACCTGTGTCACGAAGTGGTGTTGGCAAGAGTTGACTGTTAGCTGAGGTATTAAAGTACTGGTTGGTCTTGTCATCACGAAGGACATAGTTGATGCCTCGTCCAAGGATGTTAGTTCCGTTGAAGTACTTAGCAGACCATTTGGTAATCTTTTCATTTGTAGGCAACTGCTTACCATTTGAGATTTGCACACGGTTGAAAATAGATGGGTACTTAGCTTTAAGCTCATCAAGGAAGGCACCACCGTATCTACCTTGATAGTCTGTACCATCTGTACGAGTATTAGCCACATAGGCTTGGTCAATGATTTGGTAGCCTACTTGGTGGTTACCATATCCGTTAACACGTGTCGCATTTACCACTTCTTTTCCAGGGAGGTTATAGATTTGGTCTGGCACCCAGTCAGCAATGGCTTGAATACCGTCTTTGTGGAGGGCACGAAGGACGTTAAGGAGGTCCTCAAGTGATCCGTATTTATTATTTTGACTCAAGGCCATATCGTAACGGTCATCAAAGGCATAACCATTGTCAATTGTTGAGTCAAGGAAGGTACCATCCTTACTTGAAACGTACTGTGGTGGAAGTCCGACTGACGTGATTCCCCAAGCTTTGAGCAAGTCAGTGTTCTTAGCCAAGACACGGTTCATGTAAAGTTCAGGTTGATCGTCCGCAAAGGCTTGGAAGTTTGAGAAGGCTTCATACATGACTTGCGAATCAAGGGCTGCTGAAGACTTGTAAACTTGACCGTCGCTATTGGCACGATTACTTGGCTGTGTACGTGCATCTTGATTAGCCTTAGCTCCGTATGGTACCCAGACACCGAGGTAACCTGAGACTTGGACATTTTCCACACCAAAAACATCGTTGGCATTGAAGGTCAAGTTCCCATTCCAGTCAGTACGTTTCAGAAGGTTTTTAGGCACATCAGAATCGTTGAGGTAGGTTGCTATACCATCTTTTGTTGTCAAAAGCAATGGGCGATAAAGCTGATTACGGTGAGCTCTACCCATGTTCATCGTTACAGTTTCATTGCTACCCAAGCGGAAATCATAGTTGTTGGTCATGATGACACCCATACCTTGCGTACGAGTTTCTGAAGTTCCCAAATCAGTTCTGTTATTGGCACCTTTACCATAACGAACAGATGTCAAGAGGCCATCATTTCCGACTTTCTTCACTTCCATGTCTTGACCACCAGCTACATACTTGATACGGGCACGCAAGAGGGTGTCGATGGCATCAAAGTAAGGCGTCTTCTTAGCCATGTAGTGACCATCTTCACGGTAGAGGTCTCCGTAATAAACTCGTGTTACAGAGTCCTTGTTGGTCAACATGAGAGCATAAACAGATGGCAAGTTGTATGACGCATAAGTCTTGTGAGCCTTATCAATATCCTCATTGTAAATCTCGAAGGCTTTCTTGATTTCATCACGAGTGAAATTGTAACCAAATAAATTTGGGTTGATACGATTACGGATGATACGTTGAATAATGGTTTGCGCTTCTGTATCGTGGGCACGGGTGAAAATATAGTTAGCCATACGCTCACCGTTTTTATCATTGGCACCACGTGGGTTCAAACTACTATTGATGAAGGCAGTCATGTCTCCAAGCTGCATACGTGTATTTTTATCACGCATCAAAAGGTTGGTAAGGGCATTACGAAGGGCATTATCAATCGGCAGTTGTGCTCCCTTATTGTCCTTGTTGTAATATGGGTCGTTGGCAGACCAAGCTTCCAAGTATGACAAGTGTTTGATCGCATTGGCTTCAGACTTGTCAACCCCATAGGCTGCTTTGAAGTAATCAGAAGCGATTTGGAGAAGGTCAGCATCCACATTGTCCAAGGCATCGACACGCAAACCGTCAAAGTTGGCTGTTGGATCGTTGGCCATGATACTTCCGATATTCATCATAAAGTGGAGCCAGTTAAGTTGTTCCGCCTGAACAGCTGGGTTTGAGTTATCAATATCGTTGGCAAGCAAGAACTCAAGACCACCGATAGAATTGTCCTTGAAGTACTTACGTGTACCCGTCTGATTAGTCGGTGTGCGGTTAAGCAAACGATAGTCAGAGTTGGCGTAGCTAGTACGGTTACCAGTATCACCCTTACTGTTGTTAAAGAGCAACTGTCCACCTTGCAAGTGGTCGTAGGAACTATTTTCAGTGCTACTATTCCAACCTGGCTGAGTCTTGATGAACTGGTCGATACTTGTACGCAACCAGTTTGTATTGCCTTCACGCGCAATACGTTCTTCAATCTTAGTCTGAACAGCTTTAGCAGCTAGATTTAGACTTTCCTGGCTAGAGTTGGTTGAAAATGATCCCGCACCAAGACCTTGATTTTGCATGTAGTTTAGGTAGTTAACCTGAGTTGATTTGTCAGGCCACCAAACCATCAAGAGTGGACGTTTGTCCGCTTCAGTTGAAGCTGTCCAAGTCTTACCATCCTTGAGAATACTCTTTGGACGGTACCAAGCATCTGCTGTGATGAAGGTGTCGAGTTGGTCCAAAGATTTGTTATCGTTTTTGTAGAGCTGATTTCCAGATGAAAAATCCACAGTTGCCTTGATAGGTTCTGTTGAAAATTCATCCTGTGACTTGGTCGCAAGAGCCCCTGTTTCAGCATCAAAGTAATATGACTTCCCATCTTGCTCAAAGACGAAGTTCTTACGCACACTACCGTCACTATTGACATAGTATTGTTTGCCGTTAATCCATTGGATACCAGTCGCTGTATTGGTATTGGCTTCACGAGTTTCTGCCAAGGCACGACGACTACGTGTACGAGCTTCTGTATTTGCCGTCTCAGTTGTTGCTGCACGGTCTGTAGTAGCTGTTGCAGTCGCATTATTTGTATCTGTCGTTGTAGCACTCGTATCAGCTGCAGCTGCTTGCACATTTGTACTTGGTGCAGCTTGACCTGAGTTAGTATCAACTGTCGCTGTGTTTGCAGCAGGTGCCGCTGCCCTATCTGTAACATCGGTTGTCGTGCTAGTCGCATCTGCGACAGGAATAGCCACGCTCGCAGTATTAGCATCCGCTGAGATAGTTGGTGCTACTGTAGTTGCTGCATCATTAGTTGTAGCTGGCGTTTCTTGAAGCAGATTCTGACTGCTATCACCTGACTGATTCGCAGGATTTTGCTCATCGGCCTGAACCTGTTGATCCGCCAACAAAGTTCCACCAGCAACAGTAACCATTGAGAGTGCTGTCACCCCAATAGTCACCCAATTCTTCTTCACTTTATGCATTTTAAAGCGTACTTTTTGTTCCATAATATTTACCTTTTTCCCTTATATTACTACTATCATAAGCTATTTGACAAGGGAATACAATTACACAACTGTAATATCAGTTTAATGTATCTACCTTCGTTTTCTCAGAAAACGTCCTTTAATAATCTGCCTAATAAATACACCTTGTGAACAAATGCACTAAGGATAACATAAAACCAACTAAAATCGTTAGGATTTAGACTTTTTTAGACGATAGAATCATCCAACAATATTAATTTAATTTTAAATAAAAAAACCTTCTTTTTCTAAGATGAAAGAGAAGGTTCGGGTTAGAGATATTACCTAGTGAACAAATCAGCTATGGTTTCAATAATCGCATAGAGTAATGGGTATTTTCGTTTTCTGAAGTCTGTTTTATAAAAGTAGTAATTCGAAATGAAGATAAATAATATGACAATGATAATCCAAGCCAAAATAACCATAATTTCTCTCCTTTAAGAAGTCAATTACACCTCGAGTTTAATGAAAATAGTTCCCCATAACTACCTCTAACTCTTTTTTCCTACATGCAAATATAATACCCATTATAACACGGCTATAGCTCCTCCTTGCGAATATGAGAGGGACAAAATTATTAGGATTTAAGTGTGAAAAAGCATCTGGGTGTACACTGACAGTTTCTCTAAAACAACTCAAAAAAAACCAGCAAATGCTGGCTTTTTCGTTTATTTAATCATCTAGAGTTATGATAGGAAAATAATAATAATTTAGATAGGAAAAGGAAAAATTCGCTCTAGATTTTAAAGTACATATTAATTAACGACGCTGTCTCAATTCACCAGTTTTGGCATCGCAGAAGAGGCGTTTGCCACCAACATAAACATAACGTCCTTTCACTTGACGACCTGAACCATCAAAGTAAAGCTGTTTGCCATTGATGACCTGTTTTCCAGTCACTGCTTGACCTGCTGCGTTGAAGTAATACCAGCAACCACGTCCAGCTTCGACAAAGCGGTTTACCACTTGCTCACCAGTGTGGGCATCAAAGTAACATTTCTTACCTTGGACAGTGAGCAATTTACCTTTGACTTGAGCACCATTGCTACCAAAGTAGTAAACTTTATTGTTAATATTTTGAAGACCTGTCACTTTGTGACCATCTTGGTTAAGGTACGCCCATTGATTAGCCGCAATTTGAATGAATTGGTTGATGACTGCTTGACCAGTGACGGCATCATAGTAACGGCCTTCAGCCCAGCCACCTTTTAGCTGACTATGGTCTTTGTTGAAGTAATAGAGTTTACCATCAATCACTTTTGCACCTTGAACGAGGCAACCAAAAGCATCCGCATAATACCAGTTGTTGTTTTCAAAGATAAAGCGTGACACAGCCATTTCACCTGTTTGGGCAGAAATGTAGTATTGCTTGTTACCTTGTTGCATCATCTGACCTTTGATTTGACGGCCTTCTGAGTCAAAGCAGTATTCTTTACCATTGATGATACGTTTTCCTGTCACAGCGTAACCATGTTCATCTAGGTAGTACCAAGCTTGGTTTTCTTTATTTTGAACAAAGGTATTGACAGCCATATTACCAGTATCAGGGATGAAGTAACGGATACGACCATCTGAGAAGCGAATAAACTTGTCTTTAGCTTGGATACCTGTTTGTGTATCAAAGTAGAAGGTTGTGCTCCCCATTTCAAGGAGACCAGTAGCCATGTGTCCGTAACAATCAAAGTAGCGGACATCTTTACGGTAACCAGCAAAATCGTAGAAGCCGTTGATAGCTTTCACACCATTTTTATCATAGTAATAGGTGTAACCATCGCTACCTTTAACAAGTGAGTCACGAGCTTGGAGACCATTTTCAAGGAAGTAATAAGCCTTACCATCGATAACCTTTTCACCTTTGACCTTTTGGCCATATTGGTCGTAATAATACCATTGATTTTCGCCTACACGTACAAATGAAGACTTGGCATTGTTCGAATCAACACTTGGTTTAGTCTCACCTGTGATGATTTGGTAACCTGAGTTATTTTGCTGGTTACCTTGTGAAATGATAGTGACATTAGCATTTGAACCGTTTGATTGACCTACTGTCACATTTGGAAACAGTTTATTAGAGTTCGAAACGATAGTCACATTCGGCGTCGTTCCTGAAGCCGTGATGGTAATTGTCGTGTTTCGACCACCATTCCAATGAATGCCGTTTGAGTCAGACGAACTTGTCGTAATTGTCGCAAAACCGCTAGCTGACGATGATGAAGACCATGATGATGACGACGAGTAAGAATACCAAGCTGAACTTGATGAGCTTGACGAACTTGACGCACTAGCACTTACTGATGATGAAATGCTACTTGATTGGTAAGCAGAACCCGTTTGTGATGAATTAGAGGTTTGTGTTCCTACTACTTGAGAAGATTGTGACGAACTCACTTGACCAGCTCCGCCACCTACCACAGTCTGTGATGAGCCTCCTGTTGAGGTAGATGATGAAGACTCGTAGCTTGAGTTTGTTTGACTGCCATAGTTAGATGACACTGCTGACAAATGGCCAGCATCTTCCGTCAAGGTTGGTGAGTAACTTTCATTAATCAATGAAGCACTTGACTCAATGCCTGCATCTGTTTGTTCAAAACCGTCACCATTAGGAAGAGACACTTCATCTGCTTGTGCCGATTGATCTGCTAAAAGAGCTCCACCCGCAAGTGCAACCATCGACAGCGTACTAACTCCAATAGTCACCCAGTTTTTCTTGACCTTGTGCAACTTAAATCCAACTTTCTTTTCCATAACATACACCTTTCAATATAACTTTATTTCTCTATACTATGTTAAGGGATTTTGGAAGCGAATACAATTACAGATGCATAACCCTAGTCTCATAAGACTAACCTTCTACCCATAATCCATTTGAAGAAACAAGCCTAAGATATATACCTATAACCTTTATATGTTAGAAAACGTTACTAAAAATAACGTTCGGATTTTCTTAAATTCACACAGAAATTCCGATGTTTAGCCGTTTTAGCTCCCCCTTCATTAGAGGACTGAGTATAGTTTAAAACGAAAGTAAGCAGTTTATTGACGATTCTATTAATCAAACTCATTGTTTGCTTACAATCCACTAGACATTTCGAGGGAAATGATAAAAGAAAAGTACTTGAAAGAAAATACTTCAAGTACTTAAAAGTTTTGAAATTATGTGGAAAGCTGCTGATTTTCAATCTATAAGCTTCTGGGATAGTCTCAAAAATACATTTTCTTATGCCTACTTATCGTTTTCTGACCCAAGCTCCAGTATTGGCGTCATAGTAACGGCGTTGGCCTTTAACCCAGACGTAACGGCCTTTGACCTGACGGCCAGAAGCGTCAAAGTAGAGGTGTTGGCCGTTGATGACTTGTTCACCAGTTACGGCTTGGCCTGAGGCGTTAAAGTAATACCAAACACCGCGAGAAATTTGGATGAAGCGATTGGTTACGGCTTCACCACTATTGGCATCAAAGTAGTATTTCTTACCTTTATAGGTAAGGAGTTTACCCTTGGCTTGGACCCCATTGCCTTCAAAGTAGTAAAGTTTACCATTGATATGCTGGAGACCAACTACCTTTTGACCATTTTGGTTGAGGTAAGCCCATTTGTTGGCACCAACTTGGACAAAGCGGTTGGTTACGGCCTGACCTGAGTCACCATCATAGTAACGGCCGTTGGCCCAGGCACCCTTGACTTGGCTATAATCATTGTTGAAATAATAGTGATTACCATTAATGACTTGAGCACCTTTAACCAACTTACCATTGCCATCGACATAGTACCACTTGTTGTTTTCCGTCACAAAGCGTGAACGGGCAATTTCACCACTATCGCCATCAAGGAAGTAACGTTGGTTATTGATAGTGACAAAGTGTCCTTTAACTTGTCGTCCTTCATTGTCAAAGTAATACTGTTTACCGTTAATGGTTTGTAGTCCTGTCACGGCATAACCGTTGCTATCGAGGTAATACCAAGCCTTGTTTTCAGGATTTTGCGCAAAACGGTTGACTGCGAGATTTCCTGTATCTGGAATGAAGTAACGTGTGCGTCCGTCCGCAAAGCGGATGAACTTGTCTTTGGCTTGAATACCAGTCTTTTCATCGAAATAGAAGGTTGTGCCATACATGTCGTGGAGACCACGATACATTTGACCGTTGCCATCAAAATAGCGAACGTCTTGGCGAGGACCTGCAAAGTCGTAGAATCCGTTAAAGGCCTGAACCCCTTTAGGATCGTAGTAATAGACGTGACCATCACTGCCTTGGCGAAGGACATGACGTAGCTGAAGCCCATTGTCTAGGAAGAAGTATTTCTTACCATCAATGACCTGTTCACCTGTGACCATGTTGCCATTCTTATCAAAGTAATACCACTGGTTGGCACCGATTTGAATGAAGGTATTCTTAGCAAGGTAACCACTCGTTGATAGGTATTGGACCTTATCTCCCACCCTACGGAAACCAGTTGCTGTGATTTCTGTCATTTGTTTAGGAAGGAAGGTTTGACCTGCTTTCAGGTTGAAGTATTGGTTTGTGGCGTTATCTTGCAAGACATAGCGAGCTCCTGTGCCTTGGATATTGCTTCCATTGAAATACTTGGCTGACCATTGCGTGATTTTCTCATTGGTTGTCAATTTACGGCCGTTTGAAATCTGCACGCGCTCAAAGATAGCTGGGTATTTTGCCTTCAATTCATCAAGGAAGGCACCACCGTACTTGCCTTGGAAGTCATTTCCAAAGGTACGTGTTTTAGCTGCATAGAGACTATTGTAGATTTCGGCATTTGGACGTGGTGTGCCGTAGCTGTTGGTACGTGAAGCTGTTACCACTTCTTTTCCAGGAAGGTTGTAAATTTGGTCTGGAACCCAGTCAGCAATGGCTGAGATACCTTCAGTGTGAAGGGCACGAAGGGCATCCATAAGGTCTTTGAGCGAACCGTATTTGTTGTTCTTGCTCATGGCAATATCGTAGCGGTCCTCGAAGGCGTAGCCATTTTCAATGATAGAATCCAAGAAAGTGCCGTCTTGGCTAGACACATATTGTGGCGCAAATTCAAAGGAAGTGATTCCCCACTCTTTGAATCGTTTGGTATTTTGAGCAATGACACGGTTGGTGTACTGACTTGGTGTCTTAACGAAATCTTGGAAGTTTGAGAAGCCTTCGTAAATGACCTGTGAGTCAAGAGCTGCTGATGATTCAAAGACCTGCTCACCCTTCTTGATTGTCGAAGCCTTGGTGCGGGCATCTTGGTTTTCAGAAGCACCTACTGGCACCCAAACTGCCAAATAACCTGAAACTTCAACGGTTGAATGACCAGCAATATCGTCTGCTGTGAAGGTCAAGTTCCCTAGATTGTCCGTATAGCGAACCAATCCAGCTGGCACATTAGAATCCTTGAGGTAGGTCGCAAGACCTGTCGATTTGCTGAGAAGCAATGGACGGTAAGCCTGATTTTTGTGGGCAGCTCCCATATTGACCACCAAACGGTCATTAGCTGCCAACTTCATATCTGGACGGTTGGCTGTAAGGACGAGCATTCCTTGGTTACGTGTCTCGGCAGTACCAAGCTGGTTGGCTTCTTCTGCACCCTTACCATAACGCACAGACGACATGATTTCATAGCCATTAAGCTTAGTGACCTTCATGTCTTGACCACCTGCTACATATTTGATGCGAGCACGAAGCAGGGCATCGATGGCATTATAGTACGGTGATTTTTGAGCCATATATTGGCCATCGTCGGTAAAGAGGTCCCCGTAGTAAACACGAGTGATACTGTCCTTGTTGGTCAACATTGTGGCATAGGCAGCTGGAATATTGTACTGGGTGTACTTTTTATCAGCCTTGCGCATGTCCGCATTGTAGATTTCGAAGGCCTGTTTGAGCTCATCCATAGTGAAGGTGAAACCATCTGTTTTTGGATTAATCTGCTTGCTGATGATATTGGCCAAAACAGCTTGCACTTCACTATCATGGGCACGTACGAAAATATAATTGGCATCACGTGGCGTATGTTTCTGCTCACTCGAACGATTGTTAAGAGAGTTAGTAATGACACGTTCCAAGCTACCACGGTAATTGCTCTTACGCAAGAAAGTTGTCAAAAGCGTTTCACGTAGGGGATTGTCAATGGACAACTGAGCACCCTTGGTATCCTTGTTGTATTGGTGGTCATTGTAAGACCAAGCTTCAAGAATCGACAAGTGGGCAATGGCATTTGCTTCATTATCTGCGACACGGTATTTTTCCTTAAAGTAGTCAGAAGCAATCTGCAAGAGGTCCGCATCCACATTGTCCACCGCATCGATACGAACACCGTCAAAGTTGGCACTTGGATCATTGCCAAGGATAGAACCAATATTCATGATGTAGTGGAGCCAGTTTAGTTGTTCAGCCTGAACAGCTGGGTTAGAGTTGTCGATATCGTTTGCCAAGAGCAACTCGTAACCACCATTTGAACGGTCAATATGGTATTTGCGTGTCCCCGTTTGGTTAGTCGGTGTGCGGTTCATGAGGCGGAAGTCTGAATTGGCATGACTTGTCGCACTATTATTGAGGAAGGTCAGTGCTCCTCCTTGCAAGTGGTCTTTACCAACTAAGAGATTGTCCTCACTCTCAGAGTTCCAGCCAGGCTGTGTTTTGATGAAATCTGACATCAACTGGCGAAGCCAAGTGGTATTGCCCTCGCGACCAATACGTTCCTCAATTCCTCGTTGCACCGTTTCGGCAGCAGCTGCCAAGTCATAGCTCATCATATCTGTCGTATAGGTCTTATTACCAAACCCTTGTTGGCTCATATAGTTGAGGTAGTTGACTTGTGTCACCTTGTCTGGCCACCAAGTCATCAAAAGGGGACGATAATCTTTCTCAGTTGAAGCTGTCCAATTCTTCCCATCCTTCAAAATCTGTTTTGGACGGTACCAGCTATCAGCCGTCAAGAAATTATCCAAGTGTTCAAAACTCTTACTTGACGTATCATAGGCCTGGTTATAAACCGCATAGATAGAGTTATTTGGAATGGCATCGGCACGATACAAAGGTTTACTTTGATCCACCATAGCCCCAGTCTCATCGAAATAATAAAGGCGACCATCAAGTTCAATCGCTGTGTTCTTTTTCACAACGCCATTTTCAACATAATACTGCTTGCCATCGATAGTCTTCAAGTTGGAAGCTACTGGTTTATAGTCAAGACTTGACTGACTTGGTTGGACTGGCTTGTTAGGTTGAGACGGTTGACTTGGTTGAACAGGTTTGTTTGGTTGATTTGGCTGCGTTACAATGGTCACATTTGGTCTTGTGCCATTTGGACTTGTCACCGTCACGTTTGGTTTAGGCGTGTTTGGCCCTGTGATAATGGTTACATTTGGTGTCGTACCGCTGGCAGTAATCGTGATGTTAGTGTTACGGTTAGCATTGATACGAATAGTGCTGTCAGCAGCGCGTGTGGCGATTGCTGGTGCAGCATTGGTCAAGACTCTAGGTCTTGCTTGTTCTGTCACACTTGGAGTAGACTGAGCACTTGTTTGCCCAGCTACTTGAGTCGTAGCCTGACCTTGTGAGGCCTGTTCCGTAGTCTGTGTCTCTTGGGCACTAGCTTGAGTTTGCGAAGAAACTGCCACTTCTTGATCGATAACTTGACTGCTTTGTGCTTGAGCAGTTGCCTCTTGAGCGACCGCACTTGTCGTCGCCTGTGAGTTTGTTCCAACTGTTTCTACTGCTGACACACTTGCTTGAGCACTAGCTTGCTCAGTAACAGTTGTTGTCGTCACTAGACTGGCAGTCCCATCCTCACTCAGTTGCTGCAAGCCATCTCCATTTGGCGTGCTTGTCTCATCGGCCTCTACCTTACCTTGAGCTAGGAGGCTTCCACCTGCCAAGGCAACCATTGAGAGAGTAGTCACCCCGATAGTTACCCAGTTTTTCTTAACCTTGTGTAGTTTAAAACGTACCTTATTTTCCATCTATATCAATCATCCTTTTTCTGTTGTTGACTCTACTCTATGATATATTCAGACAAATTACAAATAGGAAAAAGTCATCTTCTTTTCATAAATCTCTGCCACAAGCTCAGTTATATTAACTCTGATTAGCGAAAATGAGACCTTACACTTCATGTAAGGTCTTAAATAGAGAGTTTTCGATTCTTAAACACCTTCAAAAGCTTGTTCTTAAAGGTTTTCGAACATTAAAGTAAGCTTCAATTAAGCTTAAGAGATAGCAAAACTATGAGAGAAGCAGCCCCCAAAAAGACAATTCTGAAAAGAAAATTTTAGATAGAAAGACTCTAATTTTTCATCTGACTAAGACCGTGTCCGGTCTATAATGGAAAAAGATTAAAGCACAGAGAGATTATTTGAGAGGAACCTACTCCATCCTCTAGATTTCTGAAAGAATCTTCTAAATTTTCTTGCATTTTGGCGTAAGCTGGCAGAAAAACCTAGGAAAGTCAGTCCCTTTCAGATATAATAAAACTTAGGAAAAAGGAGGAAAATTATGAAAGTACATTCTAATTTTGCTGGACAGACGTCCAAACATCGTCTTCTTGCGCTCTCATGCGCAACTGCTCTTGCTAGTTTTGCCTTTATTGCTAAGCCTGCCCTTGCCGAGGAAGCAACAGCTGACAGCACTGCCAACCTCGACACTAGAGCTACGACAACCGCCAATGTCGAAACAACAGCTGATCTAGTTGAGACAAAAGTTGTCGATGCCAAGCCAGCGACAGAAGCGACTGCTAACACTTCAGAAGAGGCAGCAAGTGTAAACACTGACGCAGGCACTAATCTCACTACAGTGACTGTTAGCCAAGAACAGACACCTGATCAACCTGCTATAGCAACAAACGCAGTTGAGGCCCAAGCCACCAATACTGAGTCAAGCGCTTCAACTGGTCACTACTACAGTGATGACAAAGGTAATTGGTACTATAAAGACGCCAATGGTGAAAACCTCAAAGGCGCACAAACCATTGATGGTCAAAACGTTTACTTTGAAAACAATGGGCGACAAGTCAAGGGAGATTTCGCCGAAGACGGTTATTATTATGATGGTAACTCGGGTCAGCGTGTTACTAATAGTTATGTTAGACGAGGAGCAAGTCTATGGTTCTACGTAGATGCAGAGGGTAGAAAACTCTTTGGAGAACAGACCATTAATAATCAAGACGTTTACTTTGATCAAAATTACGGTACTCAAGTAAAAGGCAACTTTGCAAGTAATGGTTATTACTATGATGAGGATTCAGGTGCTCGTGTTGACTTTGGAAAAAATCAGTTTGTTAAAGTGGATAATAACTGGTACTACGTAGATAACCAAGGAAAGATTGTAAAAGGTGCTCAAACCATTGACGGATGAGAGCTTTATTTTAATCAACGTACTGGTCGACAAATTAAAGGTAACACCGACCCTAACAGTCTATACTACAGTGACTTAACTGGTGATCTCGTCAAAAACCAATTCTATAAGCTTGGTGATAGTTGGTATTATGCTGGGACAGATGGAAAGAGACTAAAGGGAGCCCAGACTGTTTACGGGAACCAAAAGGTCTTCTTCGAATATGATGGTAGACAAGTCAAAGGGGAATTCGCATCAGATGGCAATTACTATGACAAGGACAATGGACATCTCGTTGATCTACCTCGTAACCAGTTTATCTACCTTAACAAAAGATGGTACTACATCAACTCTGAAGGCAAACGCCTATTTGGTGCGCAAACAATCGATGGGAAAAGTCTTTTTTTCCATCCTTACCACGGCTTCCAAATCAAGGGTGATTTTGCCTACTACTCAGAAGGATCTTTTGGTGGGGACTTCTACGATGGTAAAACTGGTGAGAAAGTTACTCACAAAGGTTTTGTTAAACGTAATTCAGGAGACTGGTTCTACCTTGATGACAACGGTAACAGACTCATGGGACTTCAAAACATTGACGGAAAGCTCTACTATTTCATTGCTAGCGGAGCTTCCAAATATATCCAATACGGGAAACAAGTAAAAGGAGAAATAGTTGACTTCGTTGCTAATTCAAACATAGCACCTGTTTATTCTATGTGGAACAAGTTTGAAATAACTAGACGTTACTACTTTGATGAAAACACTGGTGAAGCTGTTAAAAATCGCTACATCTACGATCGTGGTGCTTGGTACTACTTTGGTGAAGATGGTAATGCCATCCGCCCAGAATCTGGTGAAGCTGTTATTGATGGTCAAGTGGTTTACCTCTACGAGTCTGGTAAACAGGCCAAAGGTGAGCTTATCGAAGTCAACGGTGTCCCACACTACTACGATGCTAATACTGGAGCCCGTGTGTCAAACGCCATTCTCACGATTAAAGGCAAGACCTACCAATTCGACGCTGATGGTAACGGAAAACTTGTCGGATAATTAAGAAATATAAAGATGAAAGGAAGTCGGGTTATCGACTTCTTTTTTCGTTTTTGAAATAAGAACTCATGAACTATTTGATCAAATTCATTTTGTTTTTTCTCCCTTTAAAACATTAAAAATGTAAAGGTATTCATTCTTTTTATCTAAATCTTTTATAATCTCTTGATTAAAAAATGATAACATTTATAATAATAGTTAAGAAAAGGAGGAAGGTTATGAAAGTGAATTCTAATTTCTTTAGATTGGCGTCTAAAAAGCGTCTTGTTTCCCTATCTTGTGCAACTGCTTTAGCTAGTTTTGCTTTAATTGCAAGACCTGTCTTTGCTGAAGAGCTCACCACAGATAAGCCTACAAATCTCGATACGACAACAGTTACGACTGCGACTGTCGAAACGACTGCTGATTTGGTCGAGACTCATTCTTCAAGTGCTGTAGGCCTATCAGAAACAAGTGCTGCTTCTACGACTGAAAATGTCTCATCAAACAGTACAGAAACAGCAAATCCTCTTCTTGCGACTTCTGAAGCGACTAGTGACTCAGCCTCACAAGCAGGGAGTCAGAGTCAAGCTGCTAGCGAAAGCCCAAACACTGCAAGCACTACTGCTTCAACATCAACTGTCACTTCTACAGCGACAAGTGAAGCTAATTCGAATACTCCGGCTACATCCAGTGAAACCAATATTACTGGTGGAGAATACTATCTTGGAGACTACGGACTCTGGCACTATAGAGATGCTAACGGAAAGGACCTCGTAGGCCCTCAGACTGTTGATGGTATTAAGGTCTACTTCTATAAAACTGGTGCCCAAGCCCGAGGTGAATTTGCCGGGGATAGAAAATATTATGATAATGAAAAAGGAGCCTTGGTCACAAATAGCTATGTCACCTACAAAGATGACACCTACTATATTGATGAAAATGGCTACGCTCTAAAAGGCCCTCACGTTATTAATGGTGTCCATGTATATTTCAATGATAATTGGCAGCCAGGCAGTACGGGGGCTATGCTCAAAAATGCCTTTGGGAGAGACAACCGATACTATAATGAGAAAGGTGAACAGGTAGATTTCGGCACAAATAACTACTTCCAAATTGGAGAGGATTGGTACTATGCTGGAAGTGATGGAGCTATCGTCAAGGGTCCTCAGATCATAGATGGAAAGCAAGTCTATTTTGAAAAAGAGAGCGGTAAGCAGGTTCGAAACCATTTTGTAAAAGATGCTTCTAATCCTAAGAAGTTATATTACTATGGTGACGACAATGGTGCTTTAGTCACAAACCAATACCTTGTAGCCTACAATAAGCAAACTCAAAGAAAAGAGCGTTATTACCTTAACGCTGAAGGCACGCCTAGCTTAGGAGAACAAACTATCGAAGGCAAACAAGTCTACTTCGACCCTCAAGACGGTCGACAACTGTTTGATGTTTTTTCAAGTACTGGCCACTACTATGATCAAGATGGTATCCTAAAAGATTTTGGTACTAACCACTACGTCAATATAAAAGGAAATTGGTACTATGTTGGTAGCGACGGAGCTTTTGTCAAAGGTCGAAAAGTTATTAATGGCGCTCAAGTCTACTTCGACAAGGATGGTAAGCAAGTCAAAGGTGACTTTGATGACGATAATAATTTCCATGACATCAACGATGGAGACCTCGTCACTAATCGTTTGGTAACAGTAGGTGATAAGAGCTACTATATTGGAACCTACAACAAAGCTATCAAAGGTGCTACCGTTATTGATGGTATAGAGTACTATTTTGACGATACTACAGGCGTCCAAGTTAAGGGAGACTTTGCATCTAATGGCAAATATTATGATGCTAGAAGCGGAGCGCCCGTAACTAACAGCTATGTCCAAGTCGGTCAAGATTGGTATTATGTTGATAAAGAAGGAAAAGCCGTAACAGGTGAACATACTATCAACGGTGACCATGTTTACTTCGAAGATTATCGTGGTAAACAGGTTAAGGGTAACTTTGCTGAGAATGGCCGTTATTACGACCAACATACCGGTGCCTTAACAGATTTGGGTACAAATCGTTATGTTCAAGTGAATGATGACTGGTA
Source organism: Streptococcus sp. HMSC10E12 (assembly GCF_001807855.1). NCBI lineage: Bacteria > Bacillati > Bacillota > Bacilli > Lactobacillales > Streptococcaceae > Streptococcus > Streptococcus sp. HMSC10E12. The sequence continues at coordinate 19,226 of NZ_KV791087.1, read as the reverse complement.
CTATATTGGATCAACAGGAACCATTCTCAAAGGGCAACAAACTATTGATGGTGTTGAGGTCTATTTTGATACAACCACTGGAAAACAAGCCAAGGGAGTTTTCATCAACGAATACGGTAGTGCAGAAAATCCAAATTATGGGCTAAGCACTGTTAAATTCTATGACAAAGATAATGGTGCCCTCCTTAAACAGCAATACTTTAATTTTAATGATAATTGGTACTATGCTGATGCTGATGGAACCATTCTCAAAGGGGCGCACACTATTGATGGTGTCGATGTCTACTTTGATAAGTCAAACGGTAAGCAAGTCAAAGGGAAGTTTGTTACTGAGTCAGGAGATGTAAGTGATAGTGGGATTCACTACTATGACAAAGATAATGGCGCCCTCATCAAAGGGGGTTACTTCACTGACGGTGGCCATTGGTATTATGCTGACGATCAAGGCAATCTTCTTTCAGGTGAACACACCATCAATAGGATTAAGGTTTACTTTAATCCAAAAACTCACCGACAAGCCAGAAATACAATTGTCAATGGCTACTATTATGACAAAGAGACCGGTGCACCACATGCAGTCCCTCGAAATCAGTTTATAGACCTTGATGATGATTTGTACTATTTTGATAGCGAGGGCAAGCCTCTAACTGGTAAACAAATCATAGATGGGAAGGAATATTATTTCAGAGAAAATGGTTCAGCTCGAAGAGGGGACTTTAATTTCTTTGGTACAGGGCCATATTATGACAAGAAAACAGGGGCTGCAGTCTATAAAGCTGGTCTCGTCGAAGTTGGTAACGGACAATGGTGTTACATTAACGACAAGAGCGAAAAGCTTCTCTATCTCCAAAATATTGATGGCAAACTCTACTATTTTGAAAATTTTAGAGCCATCTATTACACTTCAGGGTATCTCGCTAAAGACAGAGTACTTAGTCCTGAGGCTGAAGACTATGATCGAAACTGGACAGCAAATACTACTGAAGTTGTTAAGTCAGAACCTTACGCTTATTATTACTTTGATGCCGACACAGGAGCTGCTGTAACCAATCAATTCATCAATTGGCGGGGGAATACCTACTACTTTGGTGCTGACGGCAAAGCACTCGTCTTTGATCAAATCATAGATGGCAAACACTACTACTTTGATGAACAAGGTAAACAAGTCAAAGGGCAATTTATTTTAGATTACAATGGCAATCTCTATTTTGATGATAATACTGGGGAACTCCTAACTAATACCATTCGAACAATTAATGGTAAGACTTATTCCTTTGATAAAAATGGTAAATCTACAGAGATTTAATTCTCCGTTTAAGATATGGAATTCCAGATAATCATTTCGCATTGACTAAGTATCAACCCTTTCAATGGTTATTGAAAGGGTTTTTGTTGCTTCTATTTTTTCCTATACACCCTTAAACTCTGACACTAGCTCTGAAAAATCCTTATTTGAAATAAAATGATGTCAATATTTTAGCATTTTGGGTATTTCTGTTAGTTTCTATTGTTTATTCTTAAAAAAGGATTATAATGAAGCTAGGTGAACATGTAAGCGTTTTAATCTTACTTTAAAGGACACTTGGGGATTATCTAAAAGATTGACATTAGTTGCCTAATGCCTAAATAAGAATCATAGTAGGATGACCATTCCTGAGTCACTTTGAACCATCAAACTAGGGCTCATTTCTAAAAATACAGCATCATTTCAAACTAGAGCTCTAGAGGGACGCCTCATACTAGTAAGCTCTAGTTTTTTGTGTCTTAGAAACCCAAAATAAACGAGATCTTCCGTGCTTAGAAAGGAGGAAAATTCCGAACGACTCTCGTTTTTCTAGAATCATTTCGTTAGGACTCATGTTTGCCTTGAACAGTCTCACAATACCGAAATTGAGGAGACATGGAGAAATAAGGATTGTCATTAAGAAAATTGACCCACAGCCTTAGGGACTCTACCCAATGCTCACTATTCATAAAATCTCATGACAGCCCTTATTTTGTGATATGTAAAAAGTTTAAAATGAAAGGAGAATTATCATGGAAAAGAAAGTACATTTTAAACTTCACAAAGTTAAAAAACATTGGGTAACTATTGCAGTGACAGGACTCACTTTAGGATTGAGTTTTGCAGGCCTTAACTACGCTTCAGCTGAAGAACAGCCTACCCCTGTTAATGAAGCGACTGTTGAAGCCATCATCAAAGAAGGTGCTATCGACGTCGAGGCTCCAGCAAGTAATGAAGCCACAGCTAAACCTGAAGAAAACACAACTACTACCGCTTCGAGTGAAGCTGCCACAGCATCAGAAGCGCCAGTGGCCAGCTCTGAAGTTGCTTCAACAGAAATTGTTTCTGAAAAACCAAGCTCTGAAGTCACAAGCACAGCTAGTTCGGAAGCAGCCAGCCCGGAAACTGTGCATTCTGAGGTAGGTGCTAGCCCTGAAGTAGTCGAAAAAACAGTGGTTACAGACGGTCAATACACTAGCGATGACCAAGGTAACTGGTACTATGTTAAGGATGGCAAGGTGCTTACTGGTCTACAAACTATTGACTATGTAGACGTTTACTTTGATGCTGATGGTAAACAAGTCAAAGACGACACCCGTCAGATTGATGGTAGTACCTATCATTTTGCTAAGGATAGTGGTCAAATCACGCGCAATGCCTTTGCCTCTGACAAAATGGGTAATTGGTACTACTTTGGTCAAGATGGTAAAGCACTTACTGGTAAACAAATTGTTGACAACTTCACACTCTACTTCTACCCTAATGGGGTTCAAGCCAAGGATGCCTTTGTCATTCTTGATGGCAATACCTATTATTTCCAAAAAGACAGTGGTCAACTGGTTTGCAATCGTTATTGGTCTGATGACGAAGGCAACTGGTACTACAGCGATAAAGATGGTCGCCTCTTAATCGGTGCTCAAACTGTTGATTTTGTAAATGTCTACTTCTATGATGATGGTGTCCAAGTTAAAGGTGACTTTGCGCCAAACGGCCATTATTATGATAAAGATAGTGGAGCCCTCGTTACCAACCGTTATGTCGAAAAAGATGGCAAGTGGTACTATGTCAATGATAAGGGCGATAAATTAATTGGTGCCCAAACTATAGACGGTGTAGAGGTCTATTTTGATAAAGACGGTGTCCAAGCCAAAGGTATTTTTGCCAATGCTGATCATTTTTATGACAAAGACACTGGTGCTGCTGTCCGAGACCAAATCGTCGAAGTCGATGGCAAACGCTATTATGTTGGCCCAGAGGGTAGAAAAGTTTACTCAGGAACACATATTGTTCATGGTGAAGAAGTGAATCTTATCGTTGGAGATGGTCATCAGGCCTTCGGAGAATTCACAGGCCACGGAGATAGTGGAGACTATATCGGATTTGATGGTAAAAAGGTCACAAAAGCTGGTTTCGTCAGAACCAAAGATAATCACTGGTACTATCTAGACGGTAAGGGAGGCAAATTAGTCTCAGTTCAAGTTATCGATGGCGAACTCTACTATTTTGGACTCCCTACTCGTAAATACTACTACGGAATGCAAAGTAGAGGTGAGCTCATCTATGCGCATTACAGTGATACTATCCCTGACAGTAGTCACATCTACTATCTGGATGAAGCAACAGGCGCTGCTCTTAAAAATCAGTACCATGAATGGGAAGGTAGTTGGTATTACTTTGGTCCAAACTGGTACGCCTTGACTGGTGAGCAAACCATTGACAACGTCCCAGTCTACTTCCATAGCAACGGTAAACAAGCCAAAGGTGAACTAGTCACCGTTGATGGTAAAATCCACTACTACGATGCTAACTCAGGTGCCCGTTTGTCAAATATTGACATTACTATTAAAGGGCAAACCTATCACTTTGATGCGGATGGAAACGGAACACCAATTAGTTAATGAAGTTATAAATACTCCTTCTTAAAATGACAGATTTAAAATGAAAGGAGAATTATCATGGAAAAGAA
>NZ_KV791087.1:5936-15235 GCF_001807855.1 Streptococcus sp. HMSC10E12 | reverse complement strand
AAGTTAAAAAACATTGGGTAACTATTGCAGTGACGGGACTTGCTTTGGGATTGAGTTTTGCAGGTCTCAACTATGCTTCAGCTGAAGAACAACCTACCCCCGTTAATGAAGCAACCGTTGAAGCCATCATCAAAGAAGGTGCTGTTGACGTTGAAGCTCCTGCAACTAGTGAAGCCACAGCTAAACCTGCAGAAAACACAGCTACTACCGCTTTGAGTGAAGCTACCGCAGTGTCAGAAACACCAACAGCTAGCTCTGAAATGGCTTCGACAGAAACTATTTCTGAAAAACCAAGCTCTGAAGTCACAAGCACAGCTAGTTCGGAAGGAGCTAGTTCTGAAACTGCACATTCCGAGGTAAGTGCAACGACTAGTGAGAGTGTTACAGCTGAGAATGTGTCATCTGTTGGTGATATCCCAAACGAAAATACCACGAGAGGAACTGACCGTTCTGCCTTTACTGAAAAAAGAAATGGATTTGTCACCGAACAAGAAGAACGCATCGAAACAGTTAACTATGTAGGTAGTCTTATTACCTTAAGACATCCTTATTACGTTACTTATTACTACGATAATAACGGTAATAAGCTTATGGGATGGCAAGATATTAATGGAGAACGCTATTATTTCAAAAAAGAGCGAGAACATCCTGGTTTCGAAACCATTGATGGAAAACTCTATTACTTTACAGATAGTGCACGTATGCTCCATGATGAATTTGTTGAAGAAAATGGTCAAACTTACTATCTAGGTAGCGATGGGGTGCGAGTTTCTGGCTTACAAGATATCAAAGGACAAACCTATTACTTTAATCCCGATAGAAACGACCAACTTAGCTACGGCTTGAACGTGGTTGGTGACAAACTCTATCTTTTTGGAGATGCTGGCAAAGAAAATCCGGGGCAATTAATTAAAGACACTCATCTCAAGAATGGTGACTTCCAACTAAATATTGATGCTAGTGGCGTCGTAACATTAGCTAATAACCATCCAGCTTTTCTACAAGATAATTCTGGGCATTGGTATTATATGAATACAGATGGAAAGCTAGTTACTGGACCACAAACTATTGACGGCTTAACCTATTACTTTGACTCAGATGGTAGACAGGTCAAGGGTGAACGCCGTAAGGTCAATGGCAAATCATATTTCTACGACCCAGATAACGGCGCCCTTGTGACGAACCGTCTCGTCACATTCAAAGCTGGACGATTCATTCCTGAAGAAAACTATGCTAAAGAAATAAGATTTAACTCTGCTCCTTATGCAAATTATGACAACAACGAACATCCTGAACTCGAACGGTATTATTTTGGTGCCGATGGCCTACCAGTCACAGGATGGCAAACCATCAATGGTAATAAGTACTATTTCCAAGATGATGGAAATATGGTCGTACACAGATTTTTCAACAACTATTACTTCTACAGTGATGGTACCATTGCTAGAAATATACGATTGAATGTTCCTACGCACTATATTATGAGAGAATTTCCAAATATCTATGAATTTGATAATGATGGGGTTGGTAAATTCATTTCTAGTGATTTTAAGGACCTTCGACCTAAGAGCGCTTATTTTGTCCAAGATAATGATGGGTATTGGCATTACTACGACGAAATTGGATGGCCAGTGAAAGGTTCAACAACTGTTGATGGCTATGACATGTATTTCCATTTAGGAACTGGTCGCCAAGCAAAAGGAGAGTTAGTTGATATCAAAGGCAAGGTTTACTATTTTGATAAAGATAACGGTCGAAAAGTCAAAGATACAACTTTTGATTTTGATGGTAAGACCTATGTGGCAGACCAAACTGGTGTCCTCAGCATTAAAAGTCAATCAACTGAACGAAACCGCTATATTAGTGATTCCGAAGGAAACTGGTACTATGTCAATGACAAGGGTTACCTCCTCCTTGGTGCTCAAACCATTGATAACGTCAACGTTTATTTCGGAACCAATGGTGTCCAATACAAAGGCCATTTTGCTCCTGATAATCACTATTACGATAAAGATAACGGTGCTTTAGTAACAGATAGATTAGTTGAGGATGGCGGCAAAGAGTTTTATGTTGATGAAAAAGGAAATAAGTTTGACGGTACTAAATACTTGGACGGAATTCAGTACTACTTTAGCTACGGTGAAAAAGTGAAAGGTGAGTTTAAATATTCAAACGGTGGTAATCATTATTATGACAAAGAGACTGGTGCCCTTGTAACTGGAAAATACTTTGAACATAAGAATAACTGGTATTATGCAAATAGTAAGGGAAATATTCTGACTGGTAGAAGAGTCATCGATGGCAAGCATGTCTACTTCTACGATGATGATTATGGACAATATAAGGGCATACAAGCTAAAGATAAACTCATCATTTTAGGTGGTAAGACTTACTATTATCTTCCTGGCTCTGGTAATCGTGCTGATAATGTAACCTTGACAATCAATCACGTCACTTATTACTTTGATAATGACGGGGTTGGCCATATCCTCCGATAGTCATTTACAAGTGACTATGGATTTCAATTACTCAACACAAAAGGAAGTCGACCAACTGTCAACTTCCTTTTTCATATAATCAATCACTGTCATTCAAACAGAACCCAATTATGACATTTTTTAACATTTACGATTATCTTGTAAAAAAACTTGTTTGTAATTAAAAAAGTATTATAATAAAGGTAGGTGAGCATGTAAGCGTTTTACTAAAAACGTTGAAAGTGTACTACAGGGGATTAGGATTAGGAACTTGGCTTTAGACTTCTAACGTCAAAATAATTTTTTATGCATGAAAACTGGTCCTTAGGCACTTTGGCATGATAATCTAAGGCTCTTTTCATACATACATCTGTCTATAATATAAAACTAGAGCTTTAGAGAGAATGCTTCAAACTAAGAGCTCTAGTTTTTTGTATTTGAAGACACATGCCATAGGTTGGATTCAATAATTAAACGAAAGGAGATAAATAAAAGTATTAGGATAAAAAAATAAAATCACTTGTTTCTAGATATAAACTACACAGCATAAGCATATTCTCCTTGCCACACATTTGACGTGCTCGCCTATAAAATCGTCTTATGGCCATGCCCTGAGAGATTTAGATATGGGGCTCAGTCGTTTTAATAGATTTGCTCACTTTTAACACTCTTCTGACGGCCCAGCTCCTTTATGTTACACACCTAAACATCGGTGTTCATTTTTGAAGGGAGTCTATTATGAATACTGAAATGAATTATCATTGGCAAATGTCCAAGAAACACGTCGTAGCACTTTCCTGCGCAACTGCTCTAGCTACTTTTACTTTAGTCGCACGCCCTACATTTGCGGATGAAGTAAAAATACCTGAAGCTACAGGTCAACCAACTGAGATTATTGCACCTGCACAAGAAACTGCAGTAACTAATGTTGAGGTCAAAGCACCTACTACAAATCCTATCTCAACTAATACTGAGCTACCTACTAGTACAAGTACGGTTCTTAGTGAAGCTCCTAGCAGTGAAGTCGCATCATCTGAATTAGCAAGCGAATCACCAGTAGAAATTACTTCTGAACAAGGTAATAGCAATCAAGATAATGAGGCCAATAAAGCTATACCTATCAAAACAGCAACTTCAGAAGCCTCTACTACAAAAACTTCGGTAGAAAAAGTCAATGAACCTATTCCTGTCGAAGAAACAAAAACACCTACAAAAAACAGTGAACAACCCGCCCCAATCGATGAAAATGAAAAGCAAGTCACACCTTCTGTAACACTTGAAAATGCACCTCATATTTCTGGTGGACATTATTATAGTGATGATAATGGTAACTGGTATTACAAGGATGCAAATGGCAAAAATCTTGTTGGGCTGAACTATGTGGATAATGTTCCTGTTTACTTTAGCCAAGACGGTATTCAAATCAAAGGTGGTTTTGCAGAGGATGGCCGATACTATGACAAAGATTCTGGTGCTCTTGTAACCAAGGCCTTTAAAGAACTCTTAACTTATATTGGTCGTGATGATATCAACGGTCAAAACATTTATACTACTGATTGGTACTACCTTGATGCCGACGGACGGCCACTTAAAGGTCCTCAAAATCTTGGTGGTACAAACATGTACTTCTTCCCTAATGGGGCACAAGTTAAAGGACGTTTTGCACCTGACGGACACTACTATGATAAGGACTCTGGTGCGCTTGTAACTAACAGCTTTGTCCATGTCTACAACTGGAATTATCAAAATCAAGACGGAAATCGTGTGAATCACTTTGTCATCACCATTCCTAATAATTCAGTCGTTGGACCTAACGGTGAAAACCAATTTTTGGATATGAGTCATTACCCACTTTCTAGCAATGATTTGAATCGCGAAGATTTCTACTATTACGTAGATGACAAGGGGGATAAACTGACAGGACCTCAAACCCTAAACGGCATCCATGTCTACTTCGACCAAAATGGTAGACAACTTAGAGGTGAGTTTGCATTTGACGAAGATGGTACCGTTCATTACTACGATGCGAAAAACGGTGCACGCGCTGAAAATACCATTGTTAGAACAAATACTGGTGCCTTCAAATTCGATGCAAACGGTAATGGACATTTGATGAAACCTGGTGAAGAAATAGATACCCCCGTCACTCCTACACCAACTGTCTCCCTAGACAAGGCTCCACGTGTTTTTGGTGGTCACTATTATAGTGATAACCAAGGCAACTGGTACTACAAGGATGCAAACGGTAAAAACCTCATCGGTCTCAACTTCGTTGACAACATTCCAGTCTACTTTGACAAGGATGGCAAACAAGTCAAAGGACGTTTTGCAGAGGATGGTCGCTATTACGATAAAAACTCTGGTGCACTTGTAACAAAACGCTATCTTGAAACTGAAGATGGCAACTGGGTTTACGTCAATGATAAAGGTGATAAACTCAAGGGAGAACAAACTATCGATGGTGTTAAAGTCTACTTTGATGATTTCACTGGTACACAAGTCAAGGGACATTTTGCACCAAATGGTAAATACTATGACAAAGATTCTGGTGCTCTCGTAACCAATGCTTTTAAAGAAATCTTGACTTATATTGGTCGTGATGATATCAACAATCAAAATGTTTATACTACTGCCTGGTACTATGTCGATGCTGATGGTAAGCCATTAACAGGACCTCAAACCTTTGGAAATAGTCGCTTTTACTTCCTTCCTAATGGGGCACAAGTCAAGGGACGCTTCGCCCCTGATGGACACTATTATGATAAAGACTCTGGTGCTCTCGTAACTGATAGCTTTGTTCATGTCTACAACTGGAATTACCGAAATCTCGATGGTGATCGCATCTTCCACTTCACTATTACCATTCCTGGAAATGATATCGTAGATCAGGATGGACAGTACCCAAGAGAAAGCAAAGATTTAGATCGTGAAGATTTCTACTACTATGTTAATGCTAAAGGGGATAAACTGACAGGACCTCAAACCTTAAACGGCATCCATGTTTACTTCGACCAAAACGGTAGACAGCTTAGAGGCGAATTCAAATTTGACGATGACGGAACTGTCCACTATTACGATGCTAAGAATGGAGCACGCGCTGAAAATACCATTGTTAGAACAAACACTGGTGCCTTCAAATTCGATGCTGACGGTAATGGACATTTGATGGGACCTGATGAAGTATAGGAATATAATTCAAATAACAACTATTGATATCGCATAATTACTTTGATTTAGTAATCGTTAAAAAGGAAGTCGACCAACTGTCAACTTCCTTTTTTATATCACAAGTAAACTTTTTCTTCCCCTTTAAGAAAACTTTAGGATTTGCTTTATATACTATAACCATCCTAAAACTTTTCTTTTTCATAATCTCCTAAATCCAGGGCCTAGGTCCTGGATTTTTTTGTGTTTAACTTAAAAAGTACTAACTCGGAAAGCAAAAAAAGGTTCCTATTATACTAAAATTCAAGTATAATAAATCGTATAGTATTTAGAATAATTAAAAAATTGTTTTTTTATTTATAAAACATATATTTGGAGGTAATTAATTGAAAAATAAACTCAAGAAAAATGCTCTCTGGGGACTTATTCCAATTCTCTGTCTTATTGCTGCTTATTATTTTCTAGCCTTTGCTCCCCATCAAAAGGCAGTCGACTCCTTCAATAATATTGCTCAAAAGGTAAAAAATAAGAATAATCTCTTAGAAGATAAAATAAAGACAGCAAATCAACTCCTAAGTAATAAAGACAAACCTTTAGATGAAAATCTTTCCTCTGAATTAAAAAATGAAATCACTTCTGCTGAGAAAGCAAAACGAAAAATTCCTAAGATCAAAAAGTCAACAAGTGACATTAACAAACAGGTAGAAGTACTTAAAAAACCGTTAGATTATACAACTGAAATAAAGAAACTCGATGAGCTAAATCAAAAGTATTCAACAAGTGTTAAACAACTAAAACAAATAACCAACCCTTCTAGTAGCTTTATCGAAAGTAGACTTAAAGAAATTGATACCATTACAGGAGTTCAGTCAGCAACCGAAGATAATGATCCAAATAAGGGATTGAATAAACAAGGTAGTTACACAGCATCCGTGTATTTTACTGATAGTTTAGTTACTGACACTATTGAAGGAAAGGATATTGTAACTAAAGGAACTGATGCTGGTGGCAATATCGAAGTCTACAAAACAGTTGAAGATGCACAAAAACGAAATGAGTATTTGAGTGCTTTCGACGGACTCCCAGCTATGTTAAATCCTGGATCTCATTATGTTTATGGTACGATTATCATCCGAACTTCTGGAAGATTGACTGCTACACAACAAAATGACCTAACTCAAAAGATTTATCAAAAGTTGATTGAGATTAAAGATGGAGATACAAGCGAAACTAGTCAAAAAACTGAAACCAATAATAGCTCTGAAACTAGTACTCAAACTAACGTAACAACACAATCTACTCAAAAGAATTCAGGTACTGTCTCTAGTTCTACCACCGAAAATACTACAAATACTGCTTCTAGCGAAAAACAATCTGAATACCTCAGTAATATTGATGCAAATGGCTATAACAAGCTTACTGGAGAAAATATCTTTGAGAAAAAATCCGGAAATCCTGAAGATGGTCCTGAGTACCACAGTTTCTTTGATAGAAATGGCTATAACAGTCAAACAGGTATGAATCTTAATGATTACGTTGTACCCAATGATAGTTCCACTGGCATAGGATGGTCAGACGGTCAATAGTTAATTCTTAAAAATACTCACCTACTACTTTAAGAAAACTTTAGGATTTGCTTTATATACTATAATCATCCTAAAACTTTTTTTTCTTAATCTCCTAAATCCAGGGCCTAGGTCCTGGATTTTTTTGTGCGGTCAAGAAATAAACGATGTCATAGATTTTGAGCTATTTCTTATATTCTTTTGCCTGATGGATCATCTCTAGGAAATAAGCATGCACCCTTGTATCACCCGTTAATTCTGGATGAAAAGAGGTCACTAACATCTGCTTTTCTCTAGCTGCCACGATAGCCCCATTGACTTGAGCTAAAATCTCCACTTCTGGTCCAACAGCTTCAATAATTGGCCCACGAATAAAGACCATTGGGATCTCCCCTATTCCCTTAAATTCAGCATCTGTGACAAAACTGCCCAATTGGCGACCATAGGCATTTCTGGCTACATTGATGTCCATACTTGCCAAATGTTTTGTTTGGTCCCCCACTATGGTTTTGGCCAACAAAATCAGACCCGCACAAGTTCCAAATACAGGTAGTCCTGCATCAATTTTCGCCTTTATCAAGTCAAACAAGTCTAAATCATGCAAGAGTTTCCCCATGACTGTCGACTCTCCCCCTGGTAGAATGAGCCCGTCCAAATCAGCGTGGGCTTCCCAATCTTGTCGATTTCTGATTTGAACCGTTTCAACCCCAAGTGCTTTCAAGACCTGCTCATGTTCTGCAAAAGCACCTTGCAAAGCCAGTATTCCGATTTTTGTCATTTATTTTCCTCGCTCTGCCATTAGGATGTCAATTTCATCCTTGTTGATACCAACCATGGCTTCACCCAAATCTTCTGACACTTGCGCCAAAATATCTGGACGATTATAGTTAGTCACTGCTTTGACGATGGCTTCCGCACGTTTTTTCGGATCTCCTGATTTGAAAATCCCTGAACCAACAAAGACACCTTCAGCACCCAACTGCATCATAAGCGCAGCATCCGCTGGCGTCGCTACACCACCTGCCGCAAAATTGACAACAGGCAACTTGCCATGTTCATGGACATAACGAACCAAATCAATTGGCACCTGCAAGTCTTTAGCGGTAATATAAAGCTCATCATCTCTAAGATTTTGAATGCGGCGAATTTCTTGATTCATGAGTCGCAAGTGGTGAACAGCCTGAACAATATCACCAGTACCAGGTTCACCCTTGGTACGAATCATAGATGCCCCTTCTGAAATACGGCGAAGAGCCTCACCAAGGTCCTTAGCTCCACAGACGAAAGGCACATCAAATTTGGTTTTGTCCACATGAATAAGGTCATCGGCCGGTGTCAAAACCTCACTCTCGTCGATATAATCAATCTCAATCGCCTGCAAAATCTGTGCTTCCACGAAATGACCAATACGCACCTTAGCCATCACTGGAATACTAACAGCGTCCTGAATTTCCTTAATCATCTTAGGATCACTCATACGTGACACACCACCCACTGCACGGATATCGGCCGGAATGCGTTCCAAGGCCATGACTGCAGCCGCTCCTGCCGCCTCAGCAATACGTGCCTGCTCAGGATTTTGAACGTCCATGATGACGCCCCCCTTAAGCATCTGTGCCAAATTTTTATTTAAGTCGTAACGATTTGTCATTGCAATCACCTCTCATGTTTTTATGCCCTCTATTTTACACAGGATGATTTTTGAAGAAAAGAGTCTTTTTCTCAAACTGTATGGGGACAATTACCCTTTCAAGCATATCTATAGACGAAAAAATAAATAAATTAGGAAAACTCTTTTATAGGCTACAACTATCACGAATATAAGAATCTTTTTATAAAATCATGGCGTTTTTGTATCCGTTTTCTATTGAGTTTATTAGAAAATAAGATTAAAATATAACTGTAAATTAATTTTGGTTTTCATGTTGTTTTAAATGTCACAACATGAATTTACCAAGTCACCATATAAGGGGGAAAATTATGGAAAACAAAGTTCGTTTCAAACTTCATAAAGTTAAGAAACATTGGATCACAATCGCTGCCTCAAGTTTGGCTATTGGGGCTTCACTAATTGGACTAGGACAGGTCGGAG
>NZ_KV791087.1:5231-5916 GCF_001807855.1 Streptococcus sp. HMSC10E12 | reverse complement strand
AATGTCGTCTCTGACAGCAATCTTGAGACAAGTGCTAGCCTCATTACAAGAACCGAAGTGGCTCCAACGAGTACTGTTGTCGGGAATACTTCTAGTGAAGCAGTCTCTACTGACACTACATCTACTAATGTGGCTAGTCAGCCTGCAGAAGCAACTGCTACACAGCCTGCTAACGAGACTGATAAAAAGGGTGGGGCAGCTCCAGTTAATGAAACAACTACTGCTGATAGGAGCGTTGAAATCTCATCTGGGACAAGCGACAACGCAACTACTTCACAGGAAACACCTTCCCAAGGTGGCAAGTTCACTTCTGATGATCAAGGCAACTGGTATTATCTAGACAGTGACGGCCACAAACTGACTGGTCCACAAACCATCGATAACTTTAACCTCTACTTCCATGACAATGGAATCCAAGCAAAGGGTGAAAAGATTACCATTGATGGCAAGGATTACTACTACGATAAAGATAATGGGCGTAAAGTAACTGATACAAGCATTGAAGTAGACGGTAAAACCTATTTAGCAGATGCTGATGGCATCCTTACCGAAAAAACGCAACTACCAACCCAGGTTGTAACTGGTGGTCATTTCCAATCTGACAACCAAAAAGACTGGTATTACTACACTGCCAATGGTGAAAAATTGACGGGTTGGCAAAATGTTGATGGTGTCATCCTTTATT
>NZ_KV791087.1:3448-5211 GCF_001807855.1 Streptococcus sp. HMSC10E12 | reverse complement strand
ATGTTGATGGTGTCATCCTTTATTTTGATAAAGATGGCAAACAAGTCAAAGGACAAGAACGAGGGATTGGTGGAAAATACTATCGATTCGATGAGAATGATGGTTCTCTATTAACGAATCAGTGGCATCACACTTCAATTTTCAATGGCTATAGGACAGAACCTCAATATACAACTTATACTAATTACTTAGGCGAAGATGGTGCTGCATTTATTGGATGGCATACCATTGACAGTAAACGTTATTATTTCAAACCTGACGGACTTTTGGCTAAAAATGATACTGTCACAATTGATGGGAAGATTTATCTTTTTGATTACCAAGGACAATTGGTCAAGAACAAATATGGCATTGTTGAAACTCCTTCAATGTTCCATGCAAACACTTCTACCTACCGTACCAATGCTAACGGCGAAGTCTTAACTGGTAAACAAATTATCGATGGAAAAGAATATATCTTTGCTTTAAAGGGTCAAGTTCTTGATGGTATCATAGGTTATGACAGCAAACTTTATCTAGTCACAGATAGTAAAATAGAAAAAAACTATTTTGGAGCCCTTTTTTCAAAAAAAACATTTTGGGGCGGGCCTAGTTTCTCTGGAATCTATGGAACTGATAAAAACGGTGTCCTCCTCGAGGGCATCCAACGAGGCTCTGATGGTCACCTTCACTACTTCCAACCTGAGGTAAAAAGTGTTGATAAGCCTACATGGAAAGAAATCGATGGCAAGCGCTATCGTCTAACAAAATCATATCGAACAGAAAGATATGCTGGTATGTACACCACTATTATCCTTACTAACGACACTTTGAAAGTCGATGATAAGACCTACACAATTGATAATGAGGGAGTAGTGACTGAATTTACGGCTAAAAACCAATTTGTTCGCGATGATTTCTGGAACTGGTACTACTACGACAAAGAGGGCAAACTCCTAACAGGCCGTCAAACCATTGATGGTGTTCAACTCTACTTTGATAAAAATGGTAAGCAAGTCAAAGGTAGCCTAGTAGACATTGATGGTAAAACTTACTACTTTGATAAGGATAGTGGGGCTATGTGGACCAATCGTAGTCTAACTCTCAATGGAATGACCTACGAAATTGATGATCAAGGACGTGTGACATCGTCACTTCGAAATACCTTTGTTCAAGATAAGGATGGTGACTGGACCTACCTCAAGGATAAAGGGCAAGTAGCTACTGGATGGCAGACTATTGACGGTGTCCAACTCTACTTTGATGGCACTGGAAAACAAATCAAAGGTGAACGTATCCTTATAGATGGAAAATACTACTATTTCGATAAGAACAGTGGCGAACTTCTCCGTAATGCATTCCATTCCTTTAATTCATATATTCACTACTTTGGCAATGATGGAGCACAAGTTTTTGGCTGGTACACAATAAACGATTACCGTGTTTACTTTAAGGAAGACGGTCTACAAGCTAAAGATAATGTCCTTTTAATTGACGGAAATTATTATTATTTCAATCAAGATGGCCAACTTCTTGTTAATGGTTCCGCTAAATCATATAATAGTTTATATCTTGCAGATTCAGAAGGGAAATTATTATCCGGGTGGAGAGAAATTGACGGTAAGACCTATTACCTAGATCCAAGCGAAAAGCACCACTACTATAATAGAATAGCATCTATAGACGGTAAAACCTATCTTTTCGGTTCTTACGCGGAATTATTGCGTAATGACACTAATTACGCATATGCTTCAGACGAAAATGGAATCGTTCGAACAGGATTC
>NZ_KV791087.1:2820-3428 GCF_001807855.1 Streptococcus sp. HMSC10E12 | reverse complement strand
TTCGAACAGGATTCTACCGCACTGATAAAGGCTACCTATGCTATCTTGAGCCAAGAGTAATTTCTGACTACCAACCAACTTGGAAGGAAATTGACGGTAAGCTCTATCACTTCGAAAAATCAACTTCATTAGGGAAACATCTTTACGGTTCTCCAATCACAACCAATGCAACCCTTGAAAAAGATGGCAAAACTTATGTCATTGATGAAAATGGTGTGGCAACTGAGAAAGTGAATTAATGGGTAAAAGCCTAAAACTTTTCTTTTTCATAATCTCCTAAATCCAGAGCTCAAGTCCTGGATTTTTTGTGTAAACATCTACTTCTCTCAAACCTCTCTATTGCACTATTTATTGAAACTGTAATTATGTATGCGTTTTCTATTGAGTTTGTTAAAAAATAAGGGTAAGATATAATCATAAATTAATCTTTGGTATTAATCTCGTTGATTCTTTCACGATGTGAGTATGCCAAGTCACCATAATAAGGGGGAAATTTATGGAAAACAAAGTTCGTTTCAAGCTTCATAAAGTTAAGAAACATTGGATTACAATCGCTGCTTCAAGTTTGGCTATCGGGGCTTCACTAATTGGACTAGGACAGGTCGGAG
>NZ_KV791087.1:2325-2800 GCF_001807855.1 Streptococcus sp. HMSC10E12 | reverse complement strand
AATGTCGTCTCTGACAGCAATCTTGAGACAAGTGACAGCCTCATTACAAGAACCGAAGTGGCTCCAGCAAGCACTACTGTTGAGAAAGCTTCTAGTGAAGCAGTATCTTCTGACACTGACACTACATCTACTAATGCGACTAGTCAGCCTACAGAAACGCCTACGACACAGCCTGCTAACGAGACTGATAAAAAGCTTGAACCCGCTCAATCTGGTGAGACAGCTACAACCGATAGAAGTGTTGAAACCACATCTGAAAAAAGCGATAACGTAACTACTTCACAGGAAACACCTTCCCAAGGTGGCAAGTTCACTTCTGATGATCAAGGTAACTGGTATTACCTAGACAGTGAGGGCCACAAACTAACTGGCCCACAAACCATCGATAGCTTTAACCTCTACTTCCATGACAATGGTATCCAAGCAAAAGGTGAAAAGGTAACCATTGATGGCAAGGATTACTACTACGATAAAG
>NZ_KV791087.1:0-2305 GCF_001807855.1 Streptococcus sp. HMSC10E12 | reverse complement strand
GCAAGGATTACTACTACGATAAAGATAATGGGCGAAAGGTAACTGATACAAGTATTGAAGTAGACGGTAAAACTTATTTAGCAGATGCTGATGGCATCCTAACCGAAAAAACGCAACTACCTACCCAGGTCGTGACCGGTGGTCATTTCCAATCTGACAACCAAAAAGATTGGTATTACTACACTGCTAATGGTGAGAAACTGACTGGTTGGCAAAATGTTGATGGTGTCATCCTTTATTTTGATAAAGAAGGTAAACAAGTCAAAGGACAAAAACAAGAAATCGACGGCAAGCACTACTATTTTGCCTATCATAATGGTGCCTTAATGACTAATCAATGGTATGAACATATCATCTTTAATGGTTATAGGACCAATCCAATGTATACGCACCTCTTTGAATATCTAGGAGAGGACGGTGCTCCCGTTACAGGTTGGCATACAATCGATAACAAACGCTACTACTTCCAATCAGACGGCCTGAGAGCTCAAAATGATGTCGTAACCATTGAGGGGAAGAGATATTTGTTTGATTATGATGGTCAATTGGTTAAGAACACGTATGGAATCGTTGAGAGACCTTCTATGTTTTTCTCTAGTAAAACAACTTACCATACTGATGCTGATGGCGTCATTCAAACCGGTAGACAATTAATTGATGGTAAGGAATACATTTTTTCTGAAAATGGGGTTGTCCTAAACGGAATTATCACTTTTGAAAATAAAGATTATTTTGTCATTAATAGTGTAGTCCAAAAAAATAGCCTTAAAGCCTACTTTGCACCTGTTGTCTATCACAATGAAGGTATTTTTAATGGGATCTATGGCACTGATGAAAACGGAATTGTCTTAAAAGGATTCCAACGAGGTATTGATGGTCAACTCCACTACTTTCAACCAGAAGTAAAAAGTGTCACTAAGCCTTCATGGGAGGAAATCAATGGGCAACGTTACCGCTTGACAGATGGAGATTACGTCGAACCTACTGCTGGTATGCGTCCTACAATTATTGTCTCTAATACAACTTTGAAAGTTGATGACAAAGTCTATTCCTTTGATGACAAGGGAATCTCAACTGAAGTTACACCTAAAAATCAGTTTATTCGCGACGACTTTTGGAACTGGTACTACTACGACAAAGATGGGAAACTCCTAACAGGTCGTCAAACCATTGATGGTGTCCAACTCTACTTTGATAAAGATGGCAAGCAAGCCAAAGGAACTTTGGTTGACATCGATGGGGATACCTACTACTTCGATAAAGATAGCGGAGCTTTATGGACTAACCGTACCATTGAGCTTGGTGGTGTTACCTATAACATTGATGAAGAAGGACATGTCACATCATCTCTACGCAACACCTTTGTTCAGGACAAGGATGGCGATTGGACTTATCTCAAAGATAAGGGGCAATTAGCTACTGGCTGGCAAACCATTAACGGTGTCCAACTCTACTTTGATGGCAGTGGTAAGCAAATAAAAGGTAAGCGTATCCTTATAGATGGGAAGTACTACTATTTCGCTGAAAACAATGGTGAACTCCTCCGTAATGCATTCTATCCGTACAATTACTATTCTAAGCTCTACTTTGGCAATGATGGAGCTCAAGTTTTTGGCTGGTATACACTAGATAATCACCGTGTTTACTTTAAGGAAAATGGTCTTCAAGCTAAAGAAGAGTTGCTTCTAATTGACGGAAATTATTATTACTTCACTCGAGATGGGCAACTCCTAGTTGATGGTTCAGCTAAATTATTTGGTGAAATATATCTTGCCGATTCAGAAGGAAAACTATTAACCGGGTGGAGAGAAATTGACGGTAAGACTTATTACCTAGATCCAAGCAACCAATATCGCTATATCAATAAAACAGAAACCATAGATGGAAAGACCTATCTTTTCGGTTCTTACGCAGAATTATTACGTAATGAAACTAAATCCGGTTACATTTCAGACGAAAATGGAATCGTTCGAACAGGATTCTACCGCACTGATAAAGGCTATCTCTGCTATCTTGAGCCTCAGATAATATCTTACTACCAACCAACTTGGAAGGAAATTGACGGTAAGCTCTATCACTTTGAAAAATCAACCTCATTAGGGAAAGATTTGTACGGTTCTCCAATCACAACCAAAGCAACACTAGAAAAAGATGGCAAAACTTATGTCATTGATGAAAATGGTGTAGCGACTGAGAAAATGAATTAAAGTGAAGAACAAGATATTTCTTCCACTTTAAGAAAACTTTAGGCTTTGCTTTTTATACTATAAGCATCCTAAAACTTTTCTTTTTCATAATCTCCTAA
>NZ_KV791086.1:0-8725 GCF_001807855.1 Streptococcus sp. HMSC10E12 | reverse complement strand
TTTCGGAACCACTAGCACAGCTAGTGGTTTTCGTAAGACAACAAAAGCAACGGAAATTTCCGTTGCTTTTTATGTTATCTAAAACACTTCTTCTTCATCAATATCCATTTGTCCTACATTACTTTTTAAAGTTTTAGTTGTTTTCTCACGAGCTACACGAGAGAGTTCTTGAGGTAATTCAAACTCTTGATTAGGAGCTTGAATATTTTGAGTATCAACTGTTTCGGGTGTAGATGATGGAGCTAGAATCACTCTTTGAGTTATTTCTTTATCCTTCAACTCACCAATATCATTTTTGCTATTTACAGTTTGTTTTTCTTCAACAACTGGTGGAATTTCTGAGTTATTGACCTCCTCTTTTTGCTCAATATCCTCTGTTACCTCTTCTCTAATTGAAGTACCTTCTCTATGTTCTGTTATACTCTCGTTGACTAAGATTGTTCTTTTAACTGATGGGGAATCATCTTTTTTACCAACTGTATCATTTACATTACTATCAACATTTGGCACCTTAACATCCATAATTGCTTGCCATTCTTCTTCAGTAAAATCACTTTCATAGAGGTGACTTTCAGACTCTTTTTGAGCATAATATTCTATCACTTCTGCTCTCCACAACTTGTATGCTTTTGCAATTTCCGGTTCTTCCTCTCCAAGCCCATAAACCTTATTGAAAGGTGTATGTGAGACAAAAGAGTCCTTTGAAATATCCATTTCAAAATGCGGAGATGTTGTCAAATAAATCATATTTGATACTTCATCATCACTGACGATAACACCACCAACTTGGAATTTCTCTAGGTTATTTGCATCTCTAGCAGTGAAGTTATCTTCTTCTACTACTTCCTCTGAAGTCGCACTTGAGTTTCCTTGATTCCCTGCTAAGAGATCATCGTTTGCTGCACGTTTGGTTTCTTTAAGAGCATAATGTTTTCCTCCTGAACGTAGATTAATGAACTCTACAACCTTTGTTGAGGTTTGTTGGAAGGTAAAGGCATTACGATAAGACATCTTGATTGCATCAGCCCCAGATTCGCCAATAGAATCCCTAATTTGTTCGTCATGTTGGTAAGCATGCATAACTGGAACATGGAACTTACGAGACTCATCTAGGAAGTTACTATCATTACCTGGCATCAAGTAACCATTCTTTTCATCTTCATAAAAAGCAAAGAAAGGAGACTTATCTGGAAGACGTCTTTGAGCAGCATTTTGCATAACCAATGTTACCATCTGTGCTACCATTCGAGACTTTTCTTTACCAAGAACACCTTTAGCAGAATTGACCAAAATCATTCCACCTGTTTTTAAAACAATATCTAAATCTTTGGTACTTTGAGAGAAAAATACACGACGAATTTCTGGTGAAGATGATAGGTCATCAATAACTGCTTTTAGACCAGACACGTTAGCATCAAAGGTATAATAATATTCCTCTGTGTACGAATTTAATTGATGAGCATTGATGAAATAATCATATGAACTTTGGAGGTTTTCAAGTTTATTTCTTTCATCATTAAATGCGTTTATAGCTTCATGAACATTCTCTGGTCTAAGGATAGTATCAAAGAGGTGTTCGTGTTCACGATTGTACTCTGATTCCTCTAACCACTTTTCTTTTTCCTGCTTTAAGAATGCTTCATGCTTTTTCAACGTTTCTTCAAAAAGCCTTTTCTTTCGATTGAGTAATTGTTCAAAAACAGCAATATAGGCTTCAATCCAATCACTAGAACGTAACATATTTGAGAATTCAGTTAGTGTTGGAGACTTACCTTTTAACATATAATTTATTGGGGCATCTGGTATCAACGCAACCTCTTTAATGACCGTAATGATATTATCAGTAAGTTGTCCTTCTTGGTTAAGAAAGAAAGAAGAACCAGTCCCACTTGGATCACTAAATCGTTTAAATAAGTCTCGAACAGCCCCTTTTACCTGAGTAGTATCTCCATCCAAAATATTAATTGCACCAGTTCCTGGGTTAGTAGGATCTAGAGTCCAAATCATTTCATCAGGGAAGCCCATTTTATGTGCGTACTTAACAATTGTGCCATACATCGAACCTGATGGTTCAGTCATATAAATACCATTTGTAAGCTCTGCAGCATAACCATTGTTATACCACTGTTCCAACAATTCACGTCTTTTTTTCTTTCGTTCAAACTCTGTGTTAAAGAATTCTTCTTCCAGTTCTTCATCTACTTTCGTCAAATACTTACGATAGGATAATAGATAGTATTTCATATTTTCCATATCCTGTAGCATTGCTGGAATCAGAATCGTTGCCGATTTACCAGTACCAATCAAACCAAAGATAATAGTGTGATAAGTCCTCTCATTAGCGTGTAAAATCACTTGCTCTCCAGTTTTAGAGTTAAGCCCCATAACCAAATTCGCTTGACCTTTTTCATCTTGATTATGAACAATATTACTTAATACACTGTCTTGGAAGTAACGTCCTCCTAGCCATTGCTCAACCAATTTCTCGTAGGTTTTTTCAGCAATTCCAGTTGCATAACTATTATAAAAAATAAGACCAATTACTCCTATCGGAGTCAACAATAATAAACTGTTGAACCAGTCTGCTCCTATTATAGGTTTGAGAGTATGATAACTTAAAACAATACCTGTCTGACTTCCATTTGGTATCGACCAGGGCATATATTTGAGATAATTATCTGCTACATCATACATACGATTGATGAGGGATAAGATAAAGTTATTGATTGTTAGTACATATAATCCAGAAGATATAAGTACTGCTGCTAGTGCTGCTCTTATAGCATACTTACCAATAATCTTCTTTCGTTCTGCTCGTTTTAAGGTATCATATTTTTCAAATAACACGAAAATTTGACGACTTGTAACATTACTGTGCCATACACCAATGTATAACACTAAAGCCATATTAACGAACAATAATATAAATAAAGATATAAATACCCAATTAGGCAAACGCCATCTAAAGATAAACATAATAATATTGAAAGCAAATAATCCAAAAGATATATGATATACCCAATCAATATATTTTCGCCAACAAAACAGTAAGATATCTATAGTTCGCTTACCATTTGTATAATAACGATTAAAAAATAATTTCAAGATCTTCCGCATAAAGCACCTCTCTAGTAAGCAAACATTTCTTTCAAGAATTCCATAAATACAACAATAGCAATCGGACTTATTATTCCAAGTCTAATGAATAGATTTCGTCGAGGTAAGCTTGTTGTTTTCTTACCTTCTGTAATCAACCATTGATAGTGATATATGTAACCCTGTATGAAACCATATGCAGGTAATATCCCAACTGCTAGAATTTCTATTAGGGTAAAGACCTCTACGAAGCTAATCATAGAGAAATCACCACTATGTGTGCCTCCCTTTGATATCATTGCGAGTCCATAGATGATGAAAATAGGGATAAATGTAACGATATATAAGAATAAAATTGATTTTAAGGCAAAATTTACTCCCATGATTTGTTTCTCTGGATTATTGATAGATTTAGCATAACTCCACCTACCGATACCGATGAAGACCAAGGTAATAGGTAAGACATACCGAATAAAAACTATCAGATAATAGACAATAGCATTGATATTATGATGATTCATGTTCCCTCCTTGTTAAATTTTTCTGTTCCGAACGTAAACAAAAAGTTCCCATTTCAGAGGGAACTATATGCGACTCAACTAGTGAAAAATGTTGATAAGATTTTACTGTTCACACGATTTGGATAGAAACTATTGAAACGTGATTTGATACGAAACAGACATTTTTTCTCTTCCGTATTCTGTGAATTACTGCTCACTTCTTCAGTTTTTTTAGCCACTCGACGCCCCCTGCTATTTGCGTCTACCCAGCGATAATGAGCATCTTGAATAACAACTGAAATTTCATCTCCTTGCTTAAAAGGAACTCGATTTAAAGAACCTGAGTCCTTCATCTTAATTTTGATACCTGGAAAGTCAACCAACTCTACGGTATGTAGACTCTGTGGGTCAAAACTGATAAATCGCACTTTAAACAATCGTCCTATGACTTTCTTATTATCAATCATCTCAATCAAAGCATCTTGAGGTGCTTCTTCGAGAACTTTCATATCTCCCTCGATACGAATATAGTCATGGATAATGTGACGTTCTCTTTGATTTGGACTTGGTTTTTGGGTATTGGCCCCAGTAATTTTAAATTCCACCCTATCAAAGACTGATACTACTTCGTCTAGGTTAACAAATGAAGAATCACACTCATAACTTACCCTATGTTTTGGAATAAATACCGTTTGTAATTTTTTGGTCATTACCATGATACCTGCATTGCTACCATTGTTAATCACGGCAGATACAATACCTTCATGAGTACGTTCCAAGATGTTTTTTCTATCTCGATTACGAGAAGAGTTATCTTTACTCTTTTCAATTTGCTGAAGAAGTTGATAATTCGTTAACCACTCAGCTAACTCAATACTACCTTCAACAACATAGTTTGATGGGTTATTGATTGTGAGTTTATAATTTTCGATAGTTTGGATATGGATGTCAGTTAATTTACAAGGAAAAATCCGTCCGACCATTTTAAAGAAATCTTTTGGCTGACGGAAACCAGATTCAGTTTGTTTAATATAAACTGTTGTTCCAGCAAGTTCTCCATTTTGGATACGACCTACTAACATATCGCAGAAAGCTACACCTTCACCGATAGGGCGACCATTTCTATTTCTAGGAATAAATGGTTGTGTTTCAAGCACATTTTCTACCACAACTGATACAACCTTATTAGTTGCTTGTTCTAACAAATACTCATCTTCAGTATTTCCGAGGTCAATATATGGGAGTGTATAGTTTCGAATGATGTCTGATACTTCTTCTGGGACACATTCAATTCCTGGTTGCTCAAACCATTGTTCTTGTTCATCTTTCCTATCTGCAACAACCAAAGTTTTAAATTTTTGCTCCCCTAAACTAGCATAATGGACGTTTTCATAACCGTCCTCTCTTATAAGTTTAAGTGCTTTCATATTTTTCTCCTTTAATGTCTTTTTTGACATTAAAAGCATAACAAAAAAGGTCACTATCTGTAAGATAGTGACACCCCTTGACTTTTGTTAATTCATTGCGATAAGAAGCCCGACACACAAGACTACAATTGGTGTAATTAAGGCGAAAATTGAAAATATTTTCTTGGCGATACCGATGGTAACATATAAGAAACTCGCTAATGTTAGTAATAGAACCAAGATCATAAACATAATTCTCACCCTTTCTTCTGGCTCTGTATTAATTATTATTATATAGATTTTTGATATCAATGCAAGGTTAGAGCACCCAAAATATAAAGGTAACTTCAAAAATTTCATTGTGTGCTTCTGCATGATAACCACGTTTAGAAATGATGCTTATCTTCTTTTTAGTATTCAAAAGTTTACGCTGATTAATATTGTAGTATAGAACATTCTATAATCAATGTTAGTAATTACTTGTGGCTGTACCATCTAAGTAGTTAATATTAGCATTCTTTGAAACGTTCTGAAGTGTGACAGAACTCACATTTCCATCACTTGTTGCTAATCCTTCTTCTGATAGTTCAACACCATACGGTGTACCATTTTCATCAAAGGACGTCCAGTAAAGCGTTACAGTTCTAGGAATTAACTCATTGCCAGTATAGTTTGCAACAACACAATAATCTAAGTACATATTTGGGTTGTTCTTCAACCATTTGGCTAGTGCGTTTTCATAGTATAGCATACCGTTTGGATTATTAGTATCCGTTTTACTATCAGCCATCGTTCCAGCATTCAAATAGCGTGTCATAGGCACTAGATTCTTGATTTCAGAATTTAATCCAGAAAACTGATAACCAATCAGATGCCCGCGATTCATCAGATAAGCTTTTTTGACTTTTCCATGCTCATCTTCGTACTTAAAACGATAGTTATGCCAGCCAACTGGGTCAACATTAATTTTACTTTCCCTACCATCTTGTGGCTTATCTGAATACTTTAGTCTGATGTGCCCATATGTTGCTCTACCAAGACTATCCAAATCTCCATTGACCATTAGCTTATGGTTTTCAAAAGGCAATGGAGTATAACTGAAAGTATCTGATTTCCCTCCACTGGTTTTAGAAGAACTGGTCCCTGTTTCCGACGATTCTGACTTTGGAATAAATTTCTCAAATAAGTTGGCATGTTCACCCTTATTGATAACATTAAAACCACCAGACAAAATACCGGGTACATTAATTCCCTGGGACATACCATATCCAGCTATACAAAACATAACAATAATAGATATCGGTATCCAAATCAGACTGCCAAGACAACCTCTTTTTTCATTGTTTTTTTTTAGCATAAGACCTCCTTAAATCTCAATAAATTCATTATAGACCTAGAAGTCACTATTCGTAACCCAGTGACATCAAAAAGGCCTCAAGTGGCCTTTTACTAATATAGAAATTTATCAATATTATTATTCGATAAATCTTATGAGATGATTCTTGTCTAAACTATAGCCTTGTATTTCAGCAACTTTCTTAATATCACCTGTCTCTTTATAAACAATAGAGGCGTGGCTGTCTTTTAAAATACTAGGCGTGATTACCTTACCATAAGCATGTCCAATGTTCTTTGCCAAATGGCCTATTGTATTTCTTCCCATAGGCTTTTTCAACATGGTTAAAAATAATGATGGTATAGAAGGATCCAAGTCCCAGCGTCCCCGACGTTCCTTAACAAATGGAGCTATGTAAGGAACTGTGAAGGGGAGAAAACGTATAAACTGTTTCTCGTTATTTCTAACAACCCAAATTCCTTTTTTACGCATATCAATATCCCTGACTGTCAAGTTAACAACTTCTTGAGTACTTGCTCCAGTACCAATTATGATTGCAAATATAGCAATATTTCGCTCCTTCTCCTTTTCCCAATTATCAGCCTTCTTCTGAGTTGGTAGCGTTGTAACATAACTGTTTGCCATGAAATCAAGCAACTCTTCGAGTTCTTGCTGCGTATACAAAATAGTCTTCTTCTTTGATTCGGAATATATTATGTTGTGATAACTCTCTTTATAAACTATCTTCCATTCATTAAACACGTTACGATAAAACAACGGCATCCCTCTCTCAATTGTAAAAGAGGTATTCGTAAGATAATTCCAAAATCCTGCCAAAGTATAGAGAATAAATCTTTTTCCCGCTGGTTTAAGACGTAAATTTGCCAAATAATTTTGAACAAATTCTCGTGGTAATTTTTCTAAGTCTGTCAATGATAGTGAGACACCCTCTTTATCAATCGTAATTGCATAGCTATTTAAAAATTTCTGGATCACTGACAAACGTTCGACCATTTTGGGAGAAGGTTCTTCAACATCTACTTGAAGGTAAGCTATATATTCGTCTATTAGTTCTGGTAATTGACTTCTTAGTGTTAGATATTTATCTTTCTGTTTCGACATATTCTCCCTCCTCTCAACACTGATAGTAATTAACTACACGTTTACCACTTATATTTTTAGACCTATTATATCATACAAAATTGTATGTTTTTTTAGATTTAACTAGTATAAATAATCTCTAAATCATAACCACGCGTCTAACGGGTGGTTTGATCAAGAGCTATAAGCCCATAATACCAGCCAGCACCTAAAGACGCTGGATTTCACTTTGTTCAAGCTTTATTGCTTTTGACTCGTCACAAGCCTCTCAAAGAGGCATTCGCATTACTTACCATTATCCCTGAGGAGATTTTCATATTCTTTAACGCTAAATTTGTCCAATGCGTTATCATGCTTCTCTTGTTCCTGAATATATTTCTTAATTGTGGATTCATTAAGTCCTACCGTACTTACATAATAACCTTCTGCCCAAAAATGTCTGTTACCAAATTTATATTTTAAATTGGCGTGTTTATCAAACATCATTAATGCACTTTTACCTTTTAAATATCCCATAAAACTAGCCACACTCATTCGTGGGGGAATACTTACTAACATGTGGACATGATCTGGCATTAAGTGGCCTTCAATTATTTCAACACCTTTATATTGGCATAGTCTATGAAAAATCTCTCCCAGACTACTCCTATATTGATTATAGATTATTTTTCGTCTATACTTAGGTGTAAGTACAATGTGGTACTTAAACATCCATTTTGTATGTGATAAACTGTGAGCTTTTTGCGCCATAGTCTTAACTCCTTTCGTTTTACAATTGGCTTGAACACCTATATTGTAACTCGTTTGGAGTTTTTTGGTTATGACGGTATAACCTTCTATGCACACCCGCATAGCGGGTGGTTTATTTGTTTCGCACCTTTGGAGCGAAACGGACTTAAAGTCACATAATAAAAACCGCCATCAAGGCGGTATCCCTATAATTTGGGTAATTGTTTTTTAACAAGCGCCTTACTTGGGTTGTCGTCCAGAGACCTTAGCGCCGCCAGAGATCCAAGCGTCGCCTGAGACCTCAGCATTGCCAGTGACCTTAGCACCGTGAAGGACATTAGCATTGTCATAGACCTTAGCATTGTCACAGAGCCAAGCACTGTCATGGAGTGAAGCATTGCCATAGACCTTAGCGTGGCCAGTGACCATAGCGCGGCCTAAGACCTTAGCGTGGCCTGAGACCTTAGCATTGCCTGAAACCTCAGCGTCGTCAGCAACCCAAGCGTTGTCTGAGACCAAAGCGTTGTCAATGACTTCAGCGTTGCCAAAGACCTTAG
>NZ_KV791085.1:2611-3090 GCF_001807855.1 Streptococcus sp. HMSC10E12 | reverse complement strand
AGAAATTTAGACAAAAATAAGAAAACGATTACATAGAAAAGCGACTTATAAAGTAAATTTCACAATTTTAGCAGTCATAAGAGTTAAAAAAATCCAGGACCTGAGCCCTGGATTTAGGAGATTATGAAAAAGAAAAGTTTTAGGATGGTTATAGTATATAAAGCAAAGCCTAAAGTTTTCTTAAAGTAGACAAAAATTATTTTCTTGGATTTTTAAAAGGAAGTTGAAATTAATCAACTTCCTTAGTATAGATGTCTTATAAGAATAATTTTAGTCGATTTTCGGACTTAATTTACAATTGATTTGCACGTCCATTTTCATCAAAGTGATAAGTCACACCATTGATGGTACGTGTTTGGTTGGTTACGAGCTCCCCAGAGTTTTCATCGTAGTAACGAGTCCCCTTGTAGTCTGTAACGAAATTGCCTTTAATTTGCTTACCTTGATAATCAAAGTAGAGGTGTTGACCATTGATGACT
>NZ_KV791085.1:0-2591 GCF_001807855.1 Streptococcus sp. HMSC10E12 | reverse complement strand
CATCTGCATAGACGAATTGGTTGGTTACAGCAGCACCTGTTTCAGCGTCGAAGTAGTAAGTTGGGTTGTCTTCTGCTCTGCTAAGAAAAGAAATATAAAACTTAGGTCCAACTAATTTTCCACGAACTTGTTCGTTTGTTTCGTATTTGTTCATTGGATTGGCAGAGAAATAGTAAAGTTTCCCATCAATTTTTTTGAAACCTGCGACTTTTTTACCATTTTCTAGGTAGAACCAACTACCGCGAGATTTAACAAAACCAGTTTTTTCTACAGCTTCGCCAGTTTCATCATCATAGTAAGGTGGATTTTGATATATGTTAAAGGAACCACGAAGGACCCTTCCGTTTTGCTCAACATAGTAATCCTTACCGTTAACACTTATACTTCCAGTTCGTCCATTACTGCTAAAATAGTATAAATCGTCACCAATTTTAATAAACTGATCACGAGGGAGCTCTTTCCGTGCGCCAGTATCTTTATCGTAGTAGTAACCATCAAGAACAGTATCTTTAGCTTGTACACCATTATAGTCAAAGTAAACGTGTACCCCATCGATGGTTTGTGAGCCTTTAAGGATATTACCTTCTGCATCTGCATAGTACCATTTACCATTATGGTTGAAGTATTGATTTTTTACAAGAGCACCGGAGTCTTTATCATAATATCTCATAGGAGTACCAGATAGATAATATTTTTCTTTTATGACTAATTTACCATCTTTGTCAGTAAAGCCCCCTTTAATTTGTTGCCCTGTTTTAGTATCAAAATGGACTTGAACCCCATCGATGGTCTGTTCGCCTTTGAGAATCTTACCCTCAGCATTGACGTAGTACCAATTATCGTTAACTTGGACATAGCGACTTGTTCCCAAATCTACTTTGGCACCAGAATTTTGGTCGTAATAGTAACCATTATCACCAAACTCTCCTTTTACTTGTTTACCCCCATAAGGATCAAAGTATACAGGAACATTGTTAATGGTTTGAGAACCTTTAAGTCTTTTACCGTCATTGCCTACATAGTACCAGTCTTTATCAACTTGGACATAGCTATTGGTTACGAGAGCACCAGTGACCCCATCGTAGTATTTATCGTTTCTTGCGAAATTTCCTTTAACTTGAGCACCAGTTTCTTTATCAAAGAAGTATTCAATGTTGTCGATGACTGTTGCCCCTTTGATAGCCTTACTATCAGCTCCAATAAAGTAGGTTTTGTCTTTAACTGTTACGAAACGATTAGTAACTAGATTTCCAGAGTCTTTATCATGAAATTGTTTGTTGTAGTCAAAATCTCCTTTCACTTGGATACCTTTATAGCCAAAGTAGACATGAGCGCCATCAATAGTTTGTTCACCTGTCAAGATTTTTCCATCGTTACCGATGTAGTACCAGTTGCCTTTAATTTGAACATAACGGTTTGTGCCTAGGTCGACTCGGTTACCATCCTGATCATAGAAGTAGCCATCGTCACCAAAATTGTCGAAGACTTGTCTTCCATCATATGTAAAGTAAACCTGTTTACCATTGATAGTTTTAGCACCTTTTACACGAATACCCTGCTCATCAACATAGTAGCGTTCATTTTGGTGGGTATAGTTATCGTAGGCAATAACGTAGTTGTTAGTGACTAGTGCACCAGAATCTTTGTCGTAATAGTGTTCTTTATTGTTAGTATCATTTCTAACAAAATAGCCCTTAACTTGAACACCACCTTGATTGAAGTAAACCTTAACGCCATCGATGGTTTGTGGTCCCTTTAAAATAGCACCATCATTTCCAGCATAGTACCATTTTCCGTTTAATTCAAAATAGCGGTTTGTCCCGAAATCAACTTGTTTTCCGTTTTCGTCGTAATAACGGTCATCAGAAGCAAATCTACCTTTAACTTGTTCACCATACTGATCAAAATAATACCACGCTCCATTAACTTCTTTGGAACCAATTGTCTTATTACCATTTTCATCTAAGTAATAGGTTCTACCATAATTTTCAACGAATTTATTAGTAACAAGAGCACCAGAGTCTTTGTCATAATAGTGACCGTCCCAGGTAAATTCCCCTTTAACCTGAACACCACTATCTCTAAAGTAGACCTTAACGCCATCAATAGTTTGTGGTCCAGTCAGGTCTTTACCGCTAGCATCTTTGTAATGCCAGTAGCCATATTCGTCTCTATAGTACTGACCACCAGTGACGTTTGTTTCCTTGTTCGAAGTTTCGGTAGCTGAAGCAGTCTCATTGGCAGCTCGGTCTGTAGTTACAGCCTCACGTGTTTGGCCTGTGGCTGATTCTGCAGGAGCTTGGCTTTCACTTGCAGTTGTTGAAGCTGTTTCACTGGCAACTTCAGAGCTTGCAACAGAAGTTGTGGCTTGTTCTGAGACATTTGTAGTGCTTTCAGTGCTAGCTACATTTTCAGTAGTAGCAGGAGTTTCGACAACCTTTGTTTCTACTAGGTCTGCTGTGGTTTCCACATTGGTAGATGTTGTAGCAGTCGTATCAAGGTTAGATGCGTTGTCAGCCTTAGTTTCCTCAGTAAAGGCAGGTCTTGCGATTAAAGTAAAACTTGCAAGAGCAGTTGCACATGAGAATGCA
>NZ_KV791084.1:0-765 GCF_001807855.1 Streptococcus sp. HMSC10E12 | reverse complement strand
GAGGTAAAACTCACTGGAGGACCGAACCAGGGCACGTTGAAAAGTGCTTGGATGACTTGTGGGTAGCGGAGAAATTCCAAACGAACTTGGAGATAGCTGGTTCTCTCCGAAATAGCTTTAGGGCTAGCGTCGATGTTAAGTCTCTTGGAGGTAGAGCACTGTTTGGGTGAGGGGTCCATCCCGGATTACCAATCTCAGATAAACTCCGAATGCCAACGAGATATAATCGGCAGTCAGACTGCGAGTGCTAAGATCCGTAGTCGAAAGGGAAACAGCCCAGACCACCAGCTAAGGTCCCAAAATATATGTTAAGTGGAAAAGGATGTGGGGTTGCACAGACAACTAGGATGTTAGCTTAGAAGCAGCTATTCATTCAAAGAGTGCGTAATAGCTCACTAGTCGAGTGACCCTGCGCCGAAAATGTACCGGGGCTAAAACATATTACCGAAGCTGTGGATACCTTTATAGGTATGGTAGGAGAGCGTTCTATGTGCGAAGAAGGTGTACCGTGAGGAGTGCTGGAGCGCATAGAAGTGAGAATGCCGGTATGAGTAGCGAAAGACAGGTGAGAATCCTGTCCACCGTAAGACTAAGGTTTCCAGGGGAAGGCTCGTCCGCCCTGGGTTAGTCGGGACCTAAGGAGAGACCGAAAGGTGTATCCGATGGACAACAGGTTGATATTCCTGTACTAGAGTATATAGTGATGGAGGGACGCAGTAGGCTAACTAAACCAGACGATTGGAAGTGTCTGGCCAAGCAGTGAGG
>NZ_KV791083.1:356723-396922 GCF_001807855.1 Streptococcus sp. HMSC10E12 | reverse complement strand
TCGAGTCCTACTGGCGGAGTATAGATTTCATTGCTGGACGTAGGTCTAGCTTTTTTGTTAAGTTATTTACTTGTTAAAACTCTTAATTTCAGATATGATATGATTATATTTTAATTGAGAGGTATTATTATGTCGAATTTTGCATCAGCATTTACACCTATTTCTGTTACTACTGCTAAAGATAAAATTTCTTCTACAGATAAGTTTATTTTATTTATTGGCCGTTCTTCTTGTCCATATTGTCAACTTTTTGAACCTAAATTATCTAATGTTGCACGTAATTCAAATCTTACTATTTTCTATATTAATAGTGAAAATAGTGAAGAACTTGAAGATATCCAAGCTTTGCGTAAAAGATATGGTATTGCTACCGTTCCAGCTCTCTTTGTTTCAGAAAATGGAACTGCTAAGGTTGTTTGTGACTCTTCTCTTTCTGAGGATGACATTTTAGATTTTATTTCTTAATCTTTTTTGGAGGTTCTTATGTTTATTTGTAAACACGAGGTCCAGTATTATGAAACAGATAGAATGGGTATTACTCATCATTCCAATTATGTACGATGGATGGAAGAGGCTAGAACTTTTTTTCTAAGAGAGATAGGTTGGCCTTATGAAAAAATTGAAGAGGAGGGAATTATCTCTCCTGTTACTTCAATTTCCTGTGACTATAAAGCTACTTCTACTTTTGCAGATGAGATTTCTATTGAGATTATTGTTAAAAGTGTTAAATCTGCTAGACTTTCTTTTGTATACCATATGGTAAATCAGAATGGTGTTCTTGTTTGTACAGCTGCTTCTGAACATAGTTTCTTATCTAAGGATGGTGGTTTTGTTAATCTTAAAAGAGATTATCCCTCATTTTTTAATCTTTTAAAAGAGCATTCAGTTATGCAATAAAAAAAGAAGAAAATCATATTGATTTTCTTCTTTTTTATTCAGCAAGCAGTTTTTGATAAATTGCTAAATTTTCATCATCAAATACGTTAAATATAACTTTTTTTATTATACTTGACTCATTAATAAAGGTTTTGACTGTTTGAATGGCGATTTTGGCAGCTTTTTGTTTTGGAAAATTGAAATCTCCAGTTGATAGACATGGAATAGCAATTGATTCAATGTTATTTTTCTCGGCTAGTGCTAATACTGAAAGATAACTTTTTGCTAAAAGATCTTCATCAATTTGTGTTGGTTGGTCAACTATTTTCGGACCTACAGTATGAATGACAAAGGCAGAAGGAAGATTGTAAGCTGGGGTGATTTTAGCCATGCCAACGGGTTCTTCATATCCTTGTTCTAAGATGAGTTCGAAACAAGCTTGGCGTAACTGAACACCTGCATATGTATGAATAGCATTATCTACACAATCATGAAGTGGTTTCATACATCCTAGTAAGGTTTTATTGGCTGCATTTACGATTGCATCTACTTCAAGTCTTGTAATATCACCCTTCCAGAGGTAGATTCGATCATCTTGAGGGATGGGCTGGAGTGAACTGAGTTGTACAAATCCACGTTCCCCTTTCCTAACTTGTAGGTAAAGGTCTTGTATTGTCAAGAATTGTGTTGATGCTGCCATTGGTTTACGTGTATTAAAGAGGGCTCTGAGAAGCTTTTGCTTTTCCTCGAGTTCTTCTGGGATAATCAAATCATGTAATTCTAGATTTTCTTTTTTGAGTTCACCTATGAGATAGGTAATCATTGCATCTTTATCCATATTTACTCATTTCTATTTTTATAGTTTTTTATTATTATACTCCCAAGATAGGCTGTGAGCAAGTGATGTCTATGATAGGCAATGACTAATATTTGATAAGAATTTTTTATGTATGTGTCAAATTCTTGCAATGGTCTTTAGAATCATATAGAATAGGTCTACAAAAGTTTTATAATGTCTAGGAGGATGAATATATGTCACAAGTAGTAACAGATGCTACATTTGAACAAGAAACAGCTGAAGGACTCGTTTTGATTGATTTTTGGGCAACTTGGTGTGGGCCTTGCTTGATGCAAGCACCAATTCTTGAGCAACTTTCTGAAGAGATTTCAGAAGATGAACTTAAGATTGTTAAAATTGATGTTGATGAGAACCCAGAAACAGCTCAGAAGTTTGGAATCATGTCTATTCCAACTTTACTCTTTAAAAAAGATGGTGAGGTTGTTAAGCAAGTTGCAGGTGTACATACAAAAGAACAAATTAAAGCTATCGTTGCAGAGCTTAGCTAACTAATCTTCACAGTCCCGTTTAGGGATTTTTATTTTTAGTTTATTCGAACGACGAGGAGAGTCATATGTCTTATTCATTTCAAAATCCTAGTGCTGAGGTTATAGAATCTTATTTAAAATCAGCAAAGACGATTGCAATTGTTGGTTTATCTCATCGCAAGGAGGCAGCATCTTATCAGGTTGCTCATTTTCTACAAGCTGCTGGTTATCGTATCATACCAGTAAATCCCAAACTAGAAGGTCAGGAGCTTCTAGGAGAGCATGTTTATGCTTATCTTAAAGATATCCCATTTTCGATTGATATTGTTGATGTATTTAGACGAAGTGAGTTTTTACCAGATGTAGCTTATGATTTTCTTGAGACAGATGCAAAAGTTTTTTGGAGTCAAATTGGTCTTGAGAATGAGGAGGCTGAGACTATTCTTCGTCAAGCGAATAGACAGGATATTGTAATGAATCGTTGTACAAAGATAGAATATATGCGACTCTTTGTTTAATAAAATGAAAAGGTGAGTGAGCTATGCTCGCTCGTTTTTGTTATAATAGACCTATGATTGGAATTTTTGATACGCATACCCATCTTAATGTGGATAATTTTGCAGGAAAAGAACAAGAAGAAATAGATTTTGCAGCTGAACTAGGTGTTATAAAAATGAATATTGTTGGTTTTGATAAGCCGACAATTGATAAATCTTTAGCACTATCAGAGAAGTATGATCAACTATATAGTACGATTGGATGGCATCCTACGGAAGCAGGGTCCTATTCTCAGGAAATTGAGGATATGATTGTATCACAATTGGATAATCCGAAAGTAGTGGCACTTGGGGAGATCGGTTTGGATTATTACTGGATGGAAGATCCTAAAGAGATTCAGATTGATGTCTTTAAGCGTCAAATAGCTTTGTCAAAGAAACACAATTTACCTTTTGTTGTCCATACACGTGATGCATTAGAGGATACTTACGCTGTTATTAAAGAAGTTGGTGTTGGTCCTCGTGGGGGGATTATGCACTCATACTCAGGATCCCTAGAAATGGCTCAAAAATTTGTTGATCTTGGGATGATGATTTCATTTTCAGGTGTTGTGACTTTTAAGAAGGCTTTGGATGTCCAAGAAGCTGCTCAGAAGTTACCTTTAGATAAGATTCTGGTTGAAACGGATGCACCGTATTTGGCACCTGTTCCGAAACGTGGTCGCGAGAATCGTACAGGCTATACGCGTTACGTAGTAGATAAGATTGCTGAGCTTCGTGGTTTAACAAGTGAAGAGGTTGCTAGGGCTACTTATGATAATGCGATGAGGATTTTTGATCTGGATGAATAAAATAAAAATTCAAGAAGTCATCGTGGTAGAAGGTAAGGATGATACCGCAAATTTGAGACGTTTTTATGAGGTGGATACCTATGAGACTAGAGGCTCTGCTATCAATGAAGACGACTTAGAGCGTATTGATAAGCTTAATGGCTTACGCGGAGTGATTGTTTTTACTGATCCAGACTATAATGGTGAACGTATCCGTAAAATCATCATGGAAGCTGTTCCGACAGCAAAGCATGCTTTTTTAAACCGTGGGGAAGCAACACCAAAATCTAAGACTAAAGGTCGTTCATTGGGTGTTGAGCATGCGAGTTTTGAGGACCTTCAAAAGGCCTTATCTGGAGTTCTAGGTAGTTACGATGATGATAATCAGTTTGATATTAGTAAATCAAATCTTATGAAGTTAGGACTACTAATGGGAGCAGATAGTCGAAAGCGTCGAGAATATTTGGGCGAGGCGCTTCGTATTGGTTATTGCAATGGGAAGCAGCTTCTAAAACGTTTGGAATTGTTTGGAATCACTTTAGAGGAGCTGGAAGAGGCTATGTCAAATTACTAGACTACCAGTAATCTTAAAATCAAATCGCTATTAAGTAGCTTATTATAGAGGTTGGGATAATTAAGGATTTGGACTTGTTTTGTGTCCAAATATAAAAATCGTGAAATTAATAAGAAAAGAGAATAAATGAGAATTGCAGATTATAGCGTGACCAAGGCTGTCCTTGAACGCCATGGCTTTACCTTTAAGAAGTCTTTCGGACAGAACTTCTTAACAGATACAAATATTTTACAAAAAATTGTTGATACGGCAGAGATTGATAAAAATGTCAATGTAATTGAAATTGGACCTGGTATCGGAGCATTAACAGAATTCTTGGCTGAAAATGCTGCGGAAGTTATGGCTTTTGAAATTGATGATCGATTGGTTCCGATTTTGGAGGATACATTACGTGATCATGATAATGTTAACGTGATTAATGAAGATGTTCTCAAGGCAGATTTACAGACACGGGTAAATGAATTTAAAAATCCAGAACTACCAATTAAGGTCGTAGCCAATTTGCCATATTATATTACGACGCCGATCTTGATGCATTTGATTGAGAGTAAGATTCCTTTTGCAGAATTTGTCGTTATGATGCAAAAAGAAGTCGCTGACCGCATTTCTGCAGAGCCTAATAGCAAGGCTTATGGTTCTCTATCAATTGCCGTTCAGTATTATATGACCGCTAAAGTGGCATTCATTGTCCCTCGTACAGTCTTTGTACCAGCCCCTAATGTTGACTCAGCTATTTTGAAGATGACGCGTCGTGAACAACCGTTGGTTGAAGTTAAAGATGAGGATTTCCTTTTCCGAGTGGCTAAGGCTAGCTTTGTCCATCGTCGTAAGACATTGTGGAATAATTTAACAAATCATTTTGGTAAATCTGAGGAAGTGAAAGCCCAACTTGAGCAGGCTTTGGAAATTGCAGATATAAAACCTTCTATTCGTGGAGAGGCTTTATCTATTTCTGATTTTGCACACTTATCAGATGCTTTGAGAGAAGCAGGCCTATAATTCAAAAATCCCACTGAATCTCAGTGGGATTTTTAGCTATGCGGAGAAAGGGATTTGAACCCTCACGCTTGAAAAAGCACATGCGCCTGAAGCATGCGTGTCTGCCATTCCACCACCTCCGCAGATGATATGCCTATTATACTGCAATCTATTGAAAATGCAAGGAGGCCCATGGGAAATGGAAGATCAGTTTTTTTGTTCCAGAAAAGCTTTCTAATTTGTGATATAATAGGGCTATTAAACGAATGAGGAGTTCACTTGCAAGGAAGAATTATCAAAGCACTGGCAGGTTTCTATTATGTAGAGCATGATGGTGTTGTATACCAGACGCGTGCACGAGGAAATTTTAGAAAAAAAGGACAAACACCTTATGTTGGAGATTTTGTTGAATTTTCAGCAGAGGAAAATTCAGAAGGTTATATCCTAAAAATTGGTCAACGAATCAATAGTTTAGTGCGTCCACCCATTGTCAATATAGATCAGGCTGTGGTTATTATGTCTGCTAAGGAACCGGATTTTAACAGTAATCTTTTGGACCGTTTTTTGGTTTTACTAGAGCATAAAAATATAAAGCCTGTAATCTATATTTCTAAGATGGACTTGGTTGAAGATGATTCAGAAATGAAAGCTATTCAAAAACAGTATCAAAAAATTGGTTTTGATTTTATCTTCAGTTTGGAAGACCTATTGCCGCTCTTGACTGATAAAATAACAGTCTTTATGGGACAGACAGGTGTTGGAAAATCAACCTTGTTGAACCGTATTGCCCCACAGTTACATTTAGAAACAGGTGAGATTTCAGACAGTCTAGGTCGTGGACGTCATACTACAAGGGCTGTAAGTCTTTATGACGTTCATGGTGGGAAGATTGCTGATACACCAGGATTCTCTTCGCTAGATTATGAAGTGGATAATGCAGAGGACTTGAGTGAAGCTTTTCCGGAAATCCGTCAAGCTAGTCATGGCTGTAAATTCCGTTCTTGTACTCATACCCATGAGCCTTCTTGTGCTGTTAAGGATGAGGTTGAAAATGGCCAGATCTGGCAAGTCCGTTATGATAATTACCTTCAATTTTTAAGTGAAATTGAAAATCGTCGTGAAACATATAAAAAAACTGTAAAAAGAAAGTAGGTCTCTCATGTCATATAAAATTGCTCCTTCTATCCTAGCTGCTGATTACGCTAATTTTGCTTCAGAACTAGCTCGTATTGATGCATCAGGTGCGGAATATGTTCACATTGATATTATGGATGGTCAATTTGTTCCTAATATCAGTTGGGGAGCAGATGTGGTTGCTAGCATGCGTAAACATAGCAAGTTAGTTTTTGATTGTCACCTTATGGTTGTTGATCCTGAGCGTTATGTGGATGCCTATGCACAAGCTGGTGCAGATATCATGACTATTCATGTTGAAGCCACTAAGCATATCCATGGTGCCCTCCAGAAAATCAAAGCTGCTGGTATGAAAGCAGGTGTTGTGATTAATCCTGGAACCCCAGTTGAGGCACTTATTCCTGTACTTGATTTAGTCGATCAAGTACTTATCATGACTGTAAATCCAGGTTTTGGTGGTCAGGCGTTCATTCCAGAAATGATGTCTAAAGTAGAGCGTGTTGTGGAGCTTCGTGAAAAAGGTGGCTATTCATTCGATATTGAAGTTGATGGTGGTGTAGATAACAACACTATTGCAGCATGTGCCAAGGCGGGGGCTAATGTTTTTGTAGCGGGCTCTTACCTCTTCAAAAATCCTGATTTGACAGCGCAAGTTCAAACGCTTCGTGATGCTATCGATGCCTAAAATAGCTTTATTTGTCGGTGGTGAGCTAGAGTGGTTCGCTACCGATTTTGATTATTTTGTTGGGGTGGATCGTGCGTGCTTACGTTTGTTGGATTTAGGTTTACCTCTTGATTTGGCTGTCGGAGACTTTGATTCAGTATCTCGGTCAGAGTTAGAGATGATTCAATCAGCTGCCAAAGATTGTATGATTGCTCCAGCTGAAAAGGATGATACGGATACAGAGTTAGCCCTAAAAATTATATTTCAGCTATATCCTGAGGCGGAAGTAACTATTTTTGGTGCTTTTGGTGGCAGAATTGATCATATGTTATCAAATATATTTTTGGTCAGCGATCCTGAATTAGCTCCTTTTATGAGGCGTATCTGTTTGCGAGATAAGCAAAATAAGATTACTTATTATCCAGAAGGAAGTCATAAAGTTTTACCAGAACCCGGAATGACATATGTTTCTTTTTTACATGAAGGAGATGGAGAACTGACGATTTTGGGAGCAAAATACGAATTAACTAGTATGAATTATTTCCAGAAGAAAATCTATTCTAGCAATGAATTCGTTGATGGTCCTATTCAAGTGCTTGTGCCAAATGGATATGTGATTGTCATCCAGACTAAAGATAGGAGTTAGTATGATCTATCTACTTACACTTTTAACTTTATTAAGCTTGGGGATTCTTATTGCTCTTTTCTTGAAGAATATGGAGTTAAAAGAACAGATTAATAAGAGTTTGGAAGAAAATGCAGATAATCTTTCAGATCAAGTTTCGTTTCAATTGGAAAGTTTTGCTAAGACAAACCAACTGGAAACAACAAAGCAATTGAACCAATTGCAGATGGAACTATATCAACAGTTGACAGATATCCGAGAGGTTTTACATCAAAATTTGTCTGATAATCGAGACCGTTCCGACCAACGCCTTGAGCAAATAAACCAAAGCTTAACCAAAGCTGTTAAAGATATGCAGGATTCCAATGAGAAACGTTTGGAACAAATGCGTCAGACAGTTGAAGAGAAACTTGAGCAAACCTTACAAACACGTTTACAAGCCTCTTTTGAGACGGTTTCAAGACAATTAGAGTCGGTTAACCAGGGCTTGGGGGAAATGAAAAATGTAGCCAAGGATGTTGGAAGTCTTAACAAGGTCCTCTCAAATACAAAAACACGAGGTATTTTGGGAGAGCTTCAATTAGGGCAAATTATTGAAGACATATTGACTGTTAATCAGTACGAGCGAGAATTTCCTACGGTATCAGGTTCAAGTGAACGAGTTGAATATGCAATCAAAATGCCAGGAAACCATAAAGATGAATATATCTACCTTCCCATTGATTCTAAGTTTCCTTTGGAAGATTACTATCGTCTGGAAGATGCTTATGAGTCTGGTAATAAAGAGGAGATTGAGAATCACCGTAAGTCACTTTTGACTAGTATTAAGCGATTTGCAAAGGATATTAACAAGAAGTATCTTAACCCACCTGAAACCACAAATTTTGGTATATTATTTTTGCCGACGGAAGGACTTTATGCTGAGGTAGTACGTCAACCAGCCTTCTTTGATGCCCTTCGTCGCGAGGAGAATATTGTTATCGCAGGGCCGTCAACCTTATCAGCACTCTTGAATTCATTGTCTGTAGGATTTAGAACTTTGAATATTCAAAAGAATGCGAATGATATTAGTAAGATTTTAGGTAACGTCAAACTAGAATTTAGCAGGTTTGGAGATATGTTAGCTAAAGCTCAGAAACAATTGAATACAGCAAGTAAAACCGTCGATAGTCTTCTCAACACAAGGAGTAGGGCAATTGTTAGAGCTCTTGATACAATTGAAACCTATCAAGACAGTGCGACACAAAGTTTGTTGGATTTACCACGATTAGAAAACGAGGACAAGCATGAAGATTAATCAAATGAAAAAAGACGAGTATTTTGAAGGTTTTTATCTGATTAAGCGTGCAGAGGTACGTAAGACAAGAGCGGGAAAGGATTACATTGCCTTTACATTCCAGGATGATACTGGTGAGATTTCAGGCAACCTATGGGATGCTCAGCCTTATAATGTCGAAGAATTTACCGCAGGTAAAGTAGTGCATATGGAGGGACGTCGAGAGGTTTATAATAATACTCCTCAGGTAAACCAAATTACCTTACGCTTGCCTACATTTGGTGAGCCAAATGATCCGGCTGATTTCAAAGAGAAACCACCAGTAAATCCTTCCGAAGTACGCGAATACCTAGAGCAAATGATTTTCAAGATTGAGGAAGCAACTTGGCAGCGTGTTGTTCGTGCCCTTTATCGAAAGTATAATAAAGAGTTTTTCACTTTTCCAGCTGCTAAAACAAATCATCATGCCTTTGAAAGTGGACTAGCCTATCATACAGCTACTATGGTTCGCTTAGCAGACAGCATTGGAGATATTTATCCAGAGCTCAATAAGAGTCTACTCTTTGCCGGAATTATGCTTCATGATTTAGCTAAGGTTATTGAACTTACTGGTCCTGAAAATACTGAGTATACGGTTCGTGGAAACTTGATTGGTCATATTGCTTTGATTGATGAAGAAATCACTAAGGTGCTCATGGAGCTCAATATTGACGATACGCGTGAGGATGTCGTTGTTTTGCGTCATGTTATTCTCAGCCATCATGGACAACTAGAGTATGGTAGTCCAGTGCGCCCCCGTATTATGGAGGCAGAAATTATTCATATGATTGATAATCTTGATGCCAGTATGATGATGATGACGACAGCCCTTAACCTAGTAGGTCCAGGAGAAATGACAAATCGTCTCTTTGCTATGGATAATCGTTCTTTCTACAAGCCAAAATTTGATTAAAATCGAAATTAAGCGAGCATTTCATATGAAAATGTTCGTTTTTTGCTGTATTATGGTATAATAGTTAAAAAGTACAGAAAATATAGGTAACATATGAAATTAAAACGAAGTGAGCGCATGGTAGTGATTTCAAACTACCTGATTAATAATCCTTATCAATTGACAAGCCTCAACACCTTTGCAGAACGTTATGAAGCTGCAAAGTCTTCAATCTCAGAAGATGTTGCTATCATTAAAAAAGCTTTTGAGGAAAGTCAAATAGGAGAAATCGAAACAGTAACTGGTGCATCTGGTGGCGTTATGTTTACACCGACTATTTCTGATGAAGATGCAAGAAGTCTGGTTGAAGATCTTTGTAAACGTCTTTCCGAGAGTGATCGTATCTTACCAGGTGGTTATCTCTACCTATCTGATTTATTGAGTACACCGTCTATTTTAAAAAATGTTGGTCGTATCATTGCCAGTGCCTTTAAAGGACAAAAAATTGATGCCGTTATGACAGTTGCAACCAAAGGAGTTCCTTTAGCAAATGCAGTAGCAGATGTCTTGAACATTCCATTTGTTATCGTTCGTCGTGACTTGAAAATTACAGAAGGTTCAACCGTATCGGTAAACTACGTTAGTGGTTCAAGTGATCGTATTGAAAAGATGTTCCTTTCAAAACGTAGTTTGAAACCAAATAGCCGCGTCCTTATTGTTGATGATTTTCTTAAAGGTGGCGGTACCATTACGGGTATGATTAGCTTGCTTTCAGAATTTGATAGTGAGTTAGTAGGTGTAGCTGTATTCGCAGAAAATGCTAAAGGCGATCGTGATATCCATGAATATAAATCATTACTTACTGTTTCTGACATCGATGTAAAAGCACAGAAGGTAGAAGTTGAAGTCGGTAATATTTTTGATAAATAATTAATCTACGATAGTATTCCTAATTTAACGATTAGGAATTTTTCTTTTTAACAAGAAAGTCTTGACAATAATCATCAAAAAATGATACTATATTAGACGGTACTTTTTACTTTTGGTCTCTCAAAAGTGTACAGAGACGTGCTGACATAAGTTGCAAAAGTACACAAAGATATGGGCTGTCACCAAGTGCCATATCAACCAAAAATAAAAAAACACAGGAGAATGTAGATGCCTACAATTAACCAATTGGTTCGTAAACCACGTCAATCAAAAGTTGTTAAATCTAAATCACCAGCTTTGAACGTTGGTTACAACAGCCACAAAAAAGTTCAAACTAACGTATCTTCACCACAAAAACGTGGTGTTGCAACACGTGTTGGAACAATGACACCTAAGAAACCTAACTCAGCCCTTCGTAAATTCGCTCGTGTACGTTTGAGCAACCTTATCGAAGTTACTGCTTACATCCCAGGTATCGGACACAACCTCCAAGAACACAGCGTTGTTCTTATCCGTGGTGGACGTGTAAAAGACCTTCCAGGGGTACGTTACCACATCGTCCGTGGTGCACTTGATACTGCAGGTGTAGCTGATCGTAAACAAAGCCGTTCTAAATACGGTGCTAAACGTCCTAAAGGATAAGAAGGGAGATAAGATAAAATGAGTCGTAAAAATAGAGCGCCTAAACGCGAAGTATTGGCAGATCCATTGTACAATTCAAAAATCGTTACACGTCTTATCAACCGTGTAATGCTTGACGGTAAACGTGGTACTGCTGCAACAATCGTATACGATGCTTTCGAGCAAATCAAAGAAGCAACTGGAAACGATGCTCTTGAAGTATTTGAAACAGCTATGGACAACATCATGCCTGTACTTGAAGTACGTGCACGTCGTGTCGGTGGTTCAAACTACCAAGTCCCAGTTGAAGTTCGTCCAGAACGTCGTACAACTCTTGGTCTTCGTTGGTTGGTTAACGCATCACGTGCGCGTGGTGAACACACTATGAAAGATCGTCTTGCAAAAGAAATCATGGATGCTGCAAACAACACTGGTGCATCAGTTAAGAAACGTGAAGATACTCACAAAATGGCTGAAGCAAACCGTGCCTTTGCACACTTCCGCTGGTAATCATAAGTTTCAAGCTGAATTACAGTCATATATTCATAAGCTAAGATTATGGATTTGTAATAGGCTGACTCTGAATTTAAATAATATTATTCATATCATTTGAAAACCAGTTAAATATTAGTGAAAAAACGGGTAGGTCCTGCCTATCCGTTTTTTGACAATAATGTTATAATAAATAAGTAAACTAAAATATTTATAGGAGAATAAACCTAATGGCACGCGAATTTTCACTTGCAAAAACTCGTAATATCGGTATCATGGCCCACGTCGATGCCGGTAAAACAACTACAACAGAGCGTATCCTTTACTACACTGGTAAAATCCACAAAATCGGTGAAACTCACGAAGGTGCATCACAAATGGACTGGATGGAGCAAGAACAAGAGCGTGGTATCACAATCACATCTGCCGCTACAACAGCACAATGGGATGGTCACCGCGTTAACATCATCGATACACCAGGACACGTGGACTTCACAATCGAAGTACAACGTTCACTCCGTGTATTGGATGGTGCCGTAACCGTTCTTGACTCACAATCAGGTGTAGAACCTCAAACTGAAACAGTTTGGCGTCAAGCAACTGAGTATGGTGTTCCACGTATCGTATTTGCCAACAAAATGGATAAAATCGGTGCAGACTTCCTTTACTCAGTAAGCACACTTCACGATCGTCTTCAAGCAAACGCACACCCAATCCAATTGCCAATCGGTGCTGAAGATGATTTCCGTGGTATCATTGACTTGATTAAAATGAAAGCTGAAATCTATACTAATGACCTTGGTACAGATATTCTTGAAGAAGATATTCCAGCTGATTACGTTGATCAAGCAAACGAATACCGTGAAAAATTGATCGAAGCAGTTGCTGAAACTGACGAAGATTTGATGATGAAATACCTTGAAGGTGAAGAAATCACTAACGAGGAATTGAAAGCAGCTATCCGTCGTGCAACAATCAACGTTGAATTCTTCCCAGTTCTTTGTGGTTCTGCCTTCAAGAACAAAGGTGTTCAATTGATGCTTGATGCGGTTATCGATTACCTTCCAAGTCCACTTGATATCCCTGCAATCAAAGGTATCAACCCAGATACAGACGAAGAAGAAACTCGTCCAGCATCTGATGATGAGCCATTTGCAGCTCTTGCCTTCAAGATCATGACTGACCCATTTGTAGGTCGTTTGACATTTATCCGTGTTTACTCAGGTATCCTTCAATCAGGTTCATATGTAATGAACACATCTAAAGGTAA
Source organism: Streptococcus sp. HMSC10E12 (assembly GCF_001807855.1). Lineage (NCBI taxonomy): Bacteria > Bacillati > Bacillota > Bacilli > Lactobacillales > Streptococcaceae > Streptococcus > Streptococcus sp. HMSC10E12. The sequence continues at coordinate 383,898 of NZ_KV791083.1, read as the reverse complement.
ACGTGAACGTATCGGACGTATCCTTCAAATGCACGCTAACAGCCGTCAAGAAATTGAACAAGTATACGCTGGTGATATCGCTGCTGCTATCGGTTTGAAAGATACTACAACTGGTGACTCATTGACTGATGAAAAAGCTAAAGTTATTCTTGAGTCAATCGAAGTTCCAGAACCAGTTATCCAATTGATGGTTGAGCCTAAGACTAAAGCTGACCAAGATAAGATGGGTATCGGTCTTCAAAAACTTGCTGAAGAAGATCCAACATTCCGTGTTGAAACTAACCCTGAAACTGGTGAAACAGTTATCTCTGGTATGGGTGAACTTCACCTTGATGTCCTTGTTGACCGTTTGAAACGTGAACACAAAGTTGAAGCAAACGTTGGTGCTCCACAAGTATCTTACCGTGAAACATTCCGTGCTGGAACACAAGCACGTGGATTCTTCAAACGTCAATCTGGTGGTAAAGGTCAGTTTGGTGATGTTTGGATTGAATTTACTCCAAATGAAGAAGGTAAAGGTTTCGAATTCGAAAATGCTATCGTCGGTGGTGTGGTTCCACGTGAATTCATCCCTGCAGTAGAAAAAGGATTGGAAGAATCTATGGCTAACGGTGTCCTTGCTGGATACCCAATGGTTGACATCAAAGCTAAGCTTTACGATGGTTCATACCACGATGTCGATTCATCTGAAACTGCCTTCAAGATTGCTGCGTCTCTTGCACTTAAAGAAGCTGCTAAGACTGCACAACCAACTATCCTTGAACCAATGATGCTTGTAACAATCACTGTTCCTGAAGAAAACCTTGGTGATGTTATGGGTCACGTTACAGCTCGTCGTGGACGTGTTGATGGTATGGAAGCACACGGTAACAGCCAAATCGTTCGTGCGTATGTTCCACTTGCTGAAATGTTCGGTTATGCAACAACACTTCGTTCTGCAACTCAAGGTCGTGGTACATTCATGATGGTATTTGACCACTATGAAGATGTTCCTAAATCAGTTCAAGAAGAAATCATCAAGAAAAATTCTGGTGAAGCTTAATTAGAACTTATAAAGTTAAGGTACTTATGAAAGTAAGTGCCTTTTCTATTTGCAATTTTTTGAAAAAAATTATATAATATGACTGTTGAAAGGTTGAATTGAAAGCGCTCAAGTTAATCTTTTCACAATAGGGAGAGCTTGCTCTCAAAATTATATTTATTTGATTTTCATAAGGAGGAAATCACTAATGGTAGTTAAAGTTGGTATTAACGGTTTCGGTCGTATCGGTCGTCTTGCTTTCCGTCGTATCCAAAACGTAGAAGGTGTTGAAGTTACGCGCATCAACGACCTTACAGATCCAGTTATGCTTGCACACTTGTTGAAATACGACACAACTCAAGGTCGTTTCGACGGTACTGTTGAAGTTAAAGATGGTGGATTTGAAGTTAACGGTAAATTCGTTAAAGTTTCTGCTGAACGTGACCCAGAACAAATTGACTGGGCTAACGACGGTGTAGAAATCGTTCTTGAAGCAACTGGTTTCTTTGCTAAGAAAGATGCTGCTGAAAAACACTTGCACGAAGGTGGAGCTAAGAAAGTTGTTATCACTGCTCCTGGTGGAAACGATGTTAAAACAATCGTATTTAACACTAACCACGATATCCTTGATGGTACTGAAACAGTTATCTCAGGTGCTTCATGTACTACAAACTGCTTGGCTCCAATGGCTAAAGCATTGCAAGATAACTTCGGTGTTAAACAAGGTTTGATGACTACTATCCACGCTTACACTGGTGACCAAATGATCCTTGACGGACCACACCGTGGTGGTGACCTTCGTCGTGCACGTGCTGGTGCTGCAAACATCGTTCCTAACTCAACTGGTGCTGCTAAAGCTATCGGTTTGGTTATCCCAGAATTGAACGGTAAACTTGACGGTGCTGCACAACGTGTTCCAGTTCCAACTGGATCAGTTACTGAATTGGTAGCAGTTCTTGAAAAAGACGTTACTGTTGATGAAGTGAACGCAGCTATGAAAGCAGCTTCAAACGAATCATTCGGTTACACTGAAGATCCAATCGTATCTTCAGATATCGTAGGTATTTCTTACGGTTCATTGTTTGATGCAACTCAAACTAAAGTACAAACTGTTGATGGTAAACAATTGGTTAAAGTTGTTTCTTGGTACGACAACGAAATGTCATACACTTCACAACTTGTACGTACTCTTGAATACTTCGCGAAAATCGCTAAATAATTCAATTGTATAAAAAGAAGAGCTTCGGCTCTTTTTTTATTTTCCAAAATAATAAAACAGCCGTATAAATAGGCTGTTATAATCTCAGTAGGATTGTGATTTATGAATAAGCTAGAAGGCATTCCAAATGAGTAGAAAGAGCATGATACAACCCCAGGCGTTTTTATTATGTTTTTGTATAGCTAGCATACCATAAATAAGTATAAAAACGGTAAGTGATTCAAATAGGGTATAGACATCAAAACCAATGATTCCATGGATAAGGAGGCAAAAAATCGCACATGTTATTGCTCCACTATCTAACCAAGAGTAAGGAGATGGAAAACGTATGCGTATCTTTTCAGCGATGACTACATAGTTAAATCCTTCCCAGAATCCCCAAATAAGACAGATGAATAGGTATGCCAGGATATTACTAGGAAATGATTGGCTCATTACTTCTTTTGTTAATTGTATTGATTGAAGAGGTAGATAGGAATGAATCTGATGAGTAAGTCCTTTAAATATGATAAGTGGTAGGGCTACAAGAAGAGATTGAAAAAGGGTGGTAACTAGATTTTTGGTGATTAATCCAAAGTGTCTGAAAGATTCTTTGCGATAAAGCATAACAGTGCTGGTTCCTAAGCCTGCGATGGCAAATTGACAACTAGCTAATAAGATTAATCGCAGCCATAGCGGTACTGAAGTTTGGTTAGTGTAGGACAAAAGAGTTGGTTTAAGAGTAAGAAAGAGGAGCAGAGGAACAAGGGTAAGAATAAGGATTACATTTAGATCATGGTCAGCTTGTTTCTGCTTCTTGTTTAGCTGTTTTTTCATGGATATTCGACCTTTCTATTTAGATTATATGCTAAATGTCTTATACTCGCAATAAGCTAGAAATCCTTCTGATTTTGCTATCTCTTTTATGCATTTTGTGATATAATGAAAACGTATTAAAAAATTAAGGAGTCTGATCAAATGGCTAAATTGACTGTTAAAGATGTTGACTTGAAAGGGAAAAAAGTTCTCGTTCGTGTTGACTTCAACGTACCTGTAAAAGATGGCGTGATCACTAACGACAACCGTATCACTGCTGCCCTTCCAACTATCAAGTACATTCTTGAACAAGGTGGACGTGCAATCCTCTTCTCTCACCTTGGACGTGTAAAAGAAGAAGCTGATAAAGAAGGCAAATCACTTGCTCCTGTAGCTGCTGACTTGGCTGCTAAATTGGGTCAAGACGTTAAATTTATCCCAGGTGTTACACGTGGTGCTGAATTGGAAGCAGCTGTTAACGCTCTTGAAGATGGACAAGTTCTCTTGGTTGAAAACACTCGTTTTGAAGATGTTGATGGCAAGAAAGAATCTAAAAATGATCCTGAACTTGGTAAATACTGGGCATCACTTGGAGATGGTATCTTCGTAAACGATGCATTCGGTACAGCTCACCGTGCACACGCATCTAACGTTGGTATCTCAGCAAACGTTGATAAAGCTGTTGCTGGTTTCCTTCTTGAAAACGAAATTGCTTACATCAAAGAAGCAGTTGAAACTCCAGAACGTCCATTCGTAGCTATCCTTGGTGGTTCTAAAGTATCTGATAAGATTGGTGTTATCGAAAACCTTCTTGCAAAAGCTGATAAAGTTCTTATCGGTGGTGGTATGACTTACACATTCTACAAAGCACAAGGTATCGAAATCGGTAACTCACTTGTAGAAGAAGATAAACTTGATGTTGCTAAAGCTCTTCTTGAAAAATCAAACGGTAAATTGATCTTGCCAGTTGACTCAAAAGAAGCTAATGCATTTGCTGACTACACTGAAGTGAAAGACACTGAAGGTGAAGCAGTAGACCCAGGTTTCCTTGGTTTGGATATCGGTCCTAAATCAATTGCTGAATTCGATAAAGCCTTGACTGGTGCGAAAACAGTTGTATGGAATGGTCCTATGGGTGTATTTGAAAACCCTGACTTCCAAGCTGGTACAATCGGTGTGATGGACGCAATCGTGAAACAACCAGGCGTTAAATCAATCATCGGTGGTGGTGACTCAGCTGCTGCAGCAATCAACCTTGGACGTGCAGATAAATTCTCATGGATCTCTACTGGTGGTGGTGCTTCTATGGAACTTCTTGAAGGTAAAGAACTTCCAGGATTGGCTGCACTTACTGATAAATAAGTCTATTAGAATGAAAAGAGTTGGGAAACCAACTCTTTTTTGTGTCATCTCTTTGAATATTTGATAGAGGCTTAAATTATTATTGGGAAGTAAATTTCTCTCAAAAAATTGCGATTATTAGTTTGAACTTTGCGTCATAATACTGTAGAAGTAGCCAAAAGTTTCATAATCATGTTAAAATAGTAAAATGGGATTGAAATTTGAACCGAAAAAATTTAAATTTGGTATGCGTACACTTAAGACGGGGATTGCTGTCTTTCTTGTTTTAGGTCTTTTTTCTGCTTTAGGGTGGGAAGGGCTTCAGATTGGTTGTTTGACAGCAGTCTTTAGTCTTCGAGAAAACTTTGACAGAAGTATTCAGTTTGGTAAATCACGTATTTTTGCGAATACGGTTGGAGGGCTTTTGTCGCTATTATTTTACTTTGTGAATATGTGGTTTAATCATTCAGTTTGGGTGACCTTGCTATTGGTTCCAATTTTGACAATGCTGACGATTGTCATTAATGTGTCTTTTAATAATGCATCTGGTGTTATTGGAGGGGTGGCTGCACTTCTGATTATTACTTTGTCTATTCCACCTGATAATACCTTTACTTATGTTATTGCACGAGTCTTTGAAACTTTCTGTGGAGTCTTTATAGCAATCCTTGTCAATTATGATTATGATTGGTTACTTAAACACTTAAAATAAGAATGATAGGGTTCTATTGAACTCTATTTTTTATGTTTTTTTGATAAAATCCTTAAATTAGAGCGAATACACAATATAATGTTCGGGAATTGCTCGTTGTGTAAGAAAAAGTAACATAAACTGTTGACATGTAGAAATATTCAGAATATAATTGTTAGGAAAGGAGGATGATCATGGCAAGAGAGAAAGAATTAAGACGTTCTCTAGCTGTTTTTCCGATTGGAACAGTTATGAAATTGACGGATTTAACTGCTCGTCAAATTCGTTACTATGAAGATCAAGGTTTAATTCAACCTGAACGTACAGCTGGAAATCGTCGTATGTACTCATTAAATGATATGGATCGTTTATTGGAAATCAAAGATTTTTTGGATGATGGTTACAATATTGCAGCGATTAAGCATGAGTACGAAGAGCGTGAAGTTCGTGCCCAACAAAAACAAGCGGCTTTAACAGATGCGGACGTTCGACGTATCTTGCATGATGAACTCCTTCAGCAAGGCCGTTTTACGACCCCGTCACAACAATTTGGTAACTTGCGTATCTAATTACGCTTTGAACTTTTATTTTTGGTTTTTATAAAGGAGACCCCTATTATGGCAATCACAGCAGCTGATATTCGTCGCGAAGTCAAAGAGAAGAATGTTACTTTCTTGCGTTTAATGTTCTCTGATATTCTTGGTGTTATGAAGAACGTTGAAATTCCTGCGACAGATGAACAGTTGGATAAGGTACTTTCAAATAAAGCTATGTTTGATGGTTCATCAATCGAGGGATTTGTTCGTATCAACGAATCTGATATGTATCTTTACCCAGATCTTGATACGTGGACAGTTTTCCCTTGGGGGGATGAAAATGGTGCAGTAGCTGGTCTTATTTGTGATATCTATACCTCTGCAGGTGAACCATTTGCTGGTGACCCTCGTGGTAACTTGAAAAAGGCTTTGCGTCATATGGAAGAAGTTGGTTATAAATCATTTAACCTTGGACCAGAACCAGAATTCTTCCTTTTCAAATTAGATGAACAAGGTAATCCTACACTTGAAGTTAACGATAAAGGTGGTTATTTTGACCTTGCACCAACTGACCTTGCAGATAACACACGTCGTGAAATCGTTAATGTGTTGACAGAAATGGGATTCGATGTTGAAGCATCTCACCACGAAGTGGCTGTTGGTCAACATGAAATCGACTTCAAGTATACAGATGTTTTGAAGGCTTGTGATAATATCCAAATTTTCAAATTGGTTGTTAAGACAATCGCTCGTAAACATGGTCTTTATGCGACATTTATGGCGAAACCTAAATATGGTATTGCTGGTAGCGGTATGCACTGTAACATGTCTCTCTTCACTGAAGAAGGAAATGCATTCTTTGATCCAGAGGATCCACGTGGTATGCAATTGTCTCAAGATGCTTACTACTTCCTTGGTGGTTTGATGAAACATGCATACAACTATACTGCAATTATTAACCCAACAGTTAACTCTTACAAACGTTTGGTTCCTGGATACGAAGCTCCTGTATATATTGCATGGGCAGGTAGCAACCGTTCACCATTGATTCGCGTTCCTGCGTCTCGTGGTATGGGTACACGTTTGGAATTACGTTCAGTAGACCCAATGGCAAACCCATACTTGGCACTTGCAGTTCTTTTGGAAGCTGGTCTTGATGGTATTATTAACAAGATTGATGCTCCAGATCCAGTTGAAACAAACATCTACTCAATGTCTCCTGAAGAACGTAAAGAGGCTGGTATTATTGATTTGCCATCAACACTTCGTAACGCTCTTAAAGCATTGGAAACAGATGAAGTGGTTCGTCAAGCTTTGGGTAATCATATCTATACAAACTTCCTTGATGCGAAACGTATGGAATGGGCAAGTTATGCTACCTTTGTTTCACAATGGGAAATTGATAACTACTTGGACATTTATTAATAAATTAAATTTGAAGATCAGGTTATGCCTGGTTTTCTTTTTATTCTAAATTCATTAAGTTCTTGGACAAATTACGTAGTTTTAACTGAGCTGTTTTCTTTTGTCATATTTCTTTATTCCCCCTTAATCGCATTAAAATATGAGAGTGTTAAACTAATTTTATATTAATCTTATTCAGGGGGAAATATGAAAACTACAAAAAAAGCTGCTTTGGCAGTAGCCTCAAGTGCATTATTGCTCGGTCTTACAGTCGCACAAACAGTTAATGCTGATACTTATACAGTTCAAAATGGAGATTCATTCTTCGGGATTGCTAGTCAGTATGGGGTAGATCCTTATCAATTGGCAGCTGAAAATAGCATGACTATTTGGTCAACAATTGTTCCTGGTGGAAGCTTGGAAGTTTCAGGTGCTACGACAGCAGTTGAGGAAACAACAGAAGCTTCTTCTTCAGAGGTAGCAGCTACTGATTCAGATGCTACTTGGAATCGTTATCCAGTTGGTCAATGTACATGGGGTGTTAAGGAAGTCGCTCCATGGGCAAGTAACTGGTGGGGTAATGGTGGCGATTGGGCAGGAAGCGCTGCTAGCCAAGGTTATGCTGTAGGTTCAACACCTGTGACAGGATCAATTGTATGTTGGACTGATGGTGGTTACGGTCACGTTGGTTATGTAACACAAGTTGGTCAAGATGGTCAAATTCAAATCTTGGAGTCAAACTATCAAGGTCAACAACAAATCAATAACTATCGTGGTTGGTTTGACCCACAAAATTCACTAACACCAGGTTCAGTATCTTACATTTATCCAGGTGCATAAAATGAAAAAAGCGTTATAAGCGCTTTTTTACTTGCTAGAATGGTGTGCTCTAGACTGGATTTAAACTTTAAAAAATGGTAGCCATCTAGCTACCATTTTTTTATTTATCAGGTGTGAGAATCATTGGAATAATGATTGGTTCACGTTCTGTTTTTTCATATAAGAATGGGCGTAAAACATTGACGATTGCTCCATTAACAGATTGGATGCTAGCATCCTTATTCTTAAGAGCGATACGAATAGCATTGAATAGAATGCGTTGGCTTTCGCGGATAAGATCGCCAGATTCACGCATGTAGATGAAGCCACGACTGAGGATGTCTGGACCGGCTAGAATCATCTTAGACTTGAAGTCGACAGTTGCTACGGCAAGTACGACACCATCTTCAGAGAGATCACGACGGTCACGAAGAACGGCAGCTCCGATATCCCCAATACCATTACCATCAACATAGATATCTTGAGCATTGAAGTGACCTGCACGACGCGCAGAGTCTTTTGTTAGGGCCAAGACATCACCATTTTCCATAATGAAGATATTATCTTTTGGAACACCACAATCAACAGCAAGACCTGCGTGGACTTTCTGCATGCGGTATTCACCGTGAACAGGCATAAAGAATTTTGGTTTGATCAAACGAAGCATGAGTTTTTGCTCTTGTTGACCACCGTGTCCAGAGGTATGGATATTGTTGATTTTACCGTGGATAACATCGACCCCAGCTTCTTGAATAGTATTAATCAAGCGGTTAACGCTGGTTGTGTTTCCTGGGATAGGGCTAGATGAGAAGATAACAGTGTCACCAGGTTGTAGTGTCACTTGGCGGTGCATCCCGTTAGCGATACGTGCAAGGGCTGCCATAGGCTCTCCTTGAGAACCGGTACACATGATAAGAATCTCACTGGCATGGTAGTCTTTCATCTCACTAGGGTCAATGATAGTTCCTTTTGGAACTTTGATGTAGCCTAGTTCAACCCCGTTGACAATGGCTTTTTCCATAGAACGTCCGAAGACAACAATCTTACGGCCAGTTTTTACAGCGGCTTCGGCAGCTTGTTGCAGACGGAAAATATTTGAGGCAAATGAGGCGAAGATAATACGTCCGTGGATACCTTCAATAATTTTCATGATGGATTGACCAACGACCTTTTCGGAATTTGTGAAAGTTGGTACTTCAGCATTGGTTGAGTCTGAGAGGAGGCAAAGAACGCCTTCTTCACCAAGTGCAGCCATACGGTGAAGGTCTGCTGGCTCACCTACTGGGGTGAAGTCAAACTTAAAGTCACCGGTACACACAATTTTACCTTGAGGTGTATGGATGACAATACCGAGAGGTTCTGGAATTGAGTGAGTAGTACGGAAGAAGGTCACGCTCATATTTTTGAAAGTAAGCTCTGTATTAGCATTAATTTCATAGAGTTGTGCGTCACGAAGTAGTCCGTGTTCTTCCAACTTTCCTTTGATAAGAGCAAGAGCAAGTGGCCCTGCATAAATTGGGATATTTGCCTGTTTAAGAAGGAAGGGGATCCCACCAATATGGTCTTCGTGACCGTGGGTAATGACAAGTGCCTTTACACGATCAACGTTTTCAACGATGTAAGAATAGTCCGGGATAACATAGTCGATTCCGAGAAGATCATCCTCGGGGAATTTAATACCCGCATCGACGATGATAATCTCATCTTGGTATTCAATACCATAGGTATTTTTACCGATTTCCCCCAAACCACCAATCGCATAAACCCCAACTTCTTCAGGTTTTAGATTGATTTTTGATGCCATGGTCTTAGAACTCCGTTACTTCAAAAACGCCTGTTTCTTTTTCGTATTCAAGGGCTTTTTCTGAGAGGAGCTCGATGAATTCGATGTTATAGGCAGTGTTTTTTTCGATGATTTGACGAGCTTGGATACGTCCCTCAAGTTCAGTTTCTGCATCGATATCTAGGTAGAGTGATTTTGTCTGTTCACGGCGTGGATTACGCTCTTTAGTTTCTTGGTAAAAGACTTTATAAATCATGGTTTTCCTTTCTTTCCAAAAGGCTCTGCCATTCTATAAAAAAACCGGTCAAGTTAATCTTTCTATGATTTACTTGACGTTATGATATTCACTTTATGAGTAATAGCTAGTAGCCTTGATTCGTTTAACAATTACTATTATTGTACCATAAGATAAGGGCTAGATAAAGAAAATGGCGGAAAAAGTTGGAAAATGTTCGTTTCTGGGAAACAGTGACTTGTGTTATAATAGAAAAGCATAAAAGGAAACAAGGAAAAAAGATGAAAATATTAGCATTTGATACTTCTAGCACAGCTTTATCAGTAGCCTTGTTAGAAGATGAGAAACTAGTGGCAGAGTCAACTGTCACAGTAAAAAAGAACCACAGTATTAGTCTAATGCCCACCATTGATTTTTTAGTTGCTCAGGCAGGCTGGCAACCGTCTGATTTAGAACGTATTGTGGTTGCACAGGGTCCTGGATCCTACACAGGGCTTCGTGTGGCTGTCGCAACAGCTAAGACTTTAGCCTATGCCCTCGACATTGATTTGGTGGGAGTTTCAAGTCTACAGGGACTGACAGACCTTACAGTTGACGGTGTTGTGATTCCTATCATGGATGCCCGTCGTAATAATGTTTACGTTGGTTTTTATGAAAATGGTCAGGCTCTCGTCCCAGATTGCCATGCAGCTTTTGTAGATGTTCTTGAGCAAGCTAAAACTTTTGAAAAGGTGACATTTGTCGGTGAAGTGGCTAATTTTGTGGATCAGATTAAAGAAAGTCTCCCAGAAGCAACTATCTTGTCAAGTCTTCCGTCAGCCCAGTTAATTGGTCGTTTAGGCTTGTCCTTGCCTTCTGTTGATGTGGATGCTTTTGTTCCACATTACTTGAAGCGAGTTGAGGCGGAGGAGAATTGGCTTAAGACGCATGAGGAGACTAACCGTGACAACTACATCAAGCGCGTCTAGATTGAGTAGCCAGGAGCAAGCTCAACTGATTTATCAGATTTTGTCGGATGTTTATGACAAGTCTCCGTGGACGATAGAACAAGTGGTAGCAGACTTGGCTTTGGATACGACGGAGTATATCTATGTTTATGATCAGGAAGAAGTTGTTGGTTTTTTAGCCCTTCAAAATTTGGTGGGTGAGCTCGAGGTGACCAATATCGCCGTTTTAAAAGCTTATCAGGGGCGTGGTTATGCTAGTCAGCTGATGAAGCATTTGGAAGAGCGTAGTGAGCCTATATTTCTAGAAGTGAGGGCTTCAAATCAAGTCGCTCAGACACTTTATAGAAAATTTGGTTTTGAAAGTCTAGGGATTCGGAAAAATTATTATCATGAGCCTCAAGAAGATGCAGTTATCATGAGGCGAGAGGAAGTCTAATGGCAGATAGATATATTTTGGCAGTGGAGAGCTCGTGTGATGAGACTTCAGTTGCCGTTTTGAAAAATGAGAAGGAACTTTTAAGTAATATTATTGCCAGTCAGGTGGAAAGCCATAAACGTTTTGGTGGTGTTGTTCCTGAGGTGGCTAGCCGTCACCATGTGGAAGTGGTAACTCTTTGCATTAAAGATGCCCTTTCTGAGGCGGGAATTACTGCTGAACAACTAGATGCTGTAGCAGTAACCTATGGTCCTGGTTTGGTCGGGGCGCTCTTGGTCGGGATGGCAGCTGCTAAGGCCTTCGCTTGGGCACACGGATTGCCTTTGATTCCAGTTAACCATATGGCTGGGCATCTTATGGCAGCGCGTGAGGTTCAAGAATTGGAATATCCCCTCTTAGCACTTTTGGTGTCTGGGGGACACACAGAGTTGGTTTATGTGTCAGAACCGGGGGATTACAAGATTGTTGGTGAGACACGTGATGATGCAGTTGGTGAGGCCTATGACAAGGTCGGGCGTGTGATGGGTTTGACCTACCCAGCCGGGCGTGAAATTGATGAATTGGCTCATAAAGGGAAAGATGTTTATGATTTTCCACGCGCTATGATTAAGGAAGACCACTTGGAGTTTTCATTTTCAGGCCTGAAGTCAGCCTTCATCAATTTACATCACAATGCAGAACAGAAGGGAGAAGCACTAGTTAAAGAAGACCTTTGTACTTCTTTCCAAGCTGCTGTGTTGGATATCCTTCTAGCTAAGACTAAGAAAGCCTTGGAGCGTTATCCTGTCAAGACACTTGTTGTTGCAGGTGGCGTGGCAGCTAATCAGGGCTTACGAGAACGTTTGGCTGAAGAAATCACAGATGTAGATGTAGTCATTCCGCCTTTACGTCTTTGTGGTGACAATGCTGGCATGATTGCTCTAGCAGCTGCTATTGAATGTGATCAAAAACATTTTGCTGAGTTGGACTTGAATGCAAAACCAAGTCTAGCCTTTGCAGGATTTGAAGAATAAGAAGAACCTCTTACTAGTTTGGTAAGAGGTTCCTTTAGAAAGGAATTGAGTGTGTCTGACTTTCGTTTAGGTGTAAAAGCCGCAGTACCGACAGCTTTAGGCTATGTAGCTATTGGTCTAGCCTTTGGTGTTGTAGCAGCCGCTTCGGGTTTATCAGCCCTTGAGGTTGGCCTCATGTGTGCCTTGGTCTATGGTGGCTCGGCCCAGTTTGCCATGTGTGCCTTAGTAGTTGCAGGAGCTGGTCTAGGTGAGTTAACCTTGACTGTTTTCTTGGTTAATTTGCGTAACATGTTGATGAGTTTACATGCAACGACGATTTTTACAAAAACAAGCCTCTGGAATCAGCTGGGAATTGGTAGTCTGATTACGGATGAAAGTTATGGTGTCTTGTTGGGAGAATATGTGCATCATAAAGATATTCCTGCTAACTGGATGCATGGTAACAATATTTTCAGCTATTTGGTTTGGATTGTATCATCAGTTATTGGTTGTTTGATTGGTTCCATGATTCCTAATCCTGAGCTATTTGGTTTGGATTTTGCTTTGATTGCCATGTTTATTGGTTTGTTGAGTAGTCAGATTGATGCCTTGTTAGGGGAAGGCGTGCGTAAGCTACTCTTGATTTTACTATCTATTGCTGTGGCTTATCTGAGCTTTAGTGTCATCTTGTCGGAATCTTTGGCTGTTTTAGTGGCTACTTTGGTTGGATGTAGTGTGGGGGTGATGTGTGATGGCCGTCAATAAGTTTATTCTCATTTCTATTCTACTTGGGTTTGTGGTCAGCTGGGTTCCTCGTGTGCTTCCCTTTGTTTTAGTGAAATACAAGGGGCTTCCAGATATCTTTGTTCGATTTTTGCACTATTTACCAGTTTCTATCCTCTTTGCTCTGATTCTCTCTAGTCTCACGACTGAGAAGATTGGTCACTTGCCACAGTTTAAGTGGATGGAAATCCTGGCTACTGTGCCAACGGTAATTGTAGCCTTTAAGAGCAAAAATCTGCTCTATGCAGTAATCGTTGGTATAATATCTATGGCCCTGATTCGTTTACTATTTTAGCAAATGAAAAGACTTGGAGTTGCTCTTAGTGAGTCGTTCTCCAAGTCTTTTTTAGTTATTGTTAAAAAAGGCAGCTATATCGTCTTCGCTGAGACCAATCATTGGATTTATAGTTGACCAATTATCTTCAGTTAAACGATAGTTTTCTTCTGTTTGCACAGGTTTGTTAACAGACTTATCCACAGGTTGTGAATAAGTGTTAACAAGATCTGGGGATGGATTGATATTTTCCGAGAAGTCTTTGTTTTCAAGGGTTTCTGAGGGGTCGTTGTTTTTCGTTTTTGTTTGATTGGAGGCGTCTGTTGCCTCGTTTTTAACAATCTTTTCGACAGACTTATCAACAGCTTGTGTATAAGTTTGTTCAAAACGTTGGATGAGATAAGTATTTCGTTTAGCTCCCTCGTTGCGAACGGCATAATCAAAGGCAGCGATTTCCCCTAACATGACTAGTTTACTCTTGGCGCGTGTGATGGCGGTGTAGATGAGGTTACGTTGTAGCATACGTCCACTTTGTCGTGTGATGGGAAGGATAACGACTGGGAACTCACTCCCTTGGGATTTGTGGATTGACATGGCATAGGCCAGAGTAATCTTATTCCATTCGTTACGAGGATAGATAACCTCATTGCCATCGAAGGACATGTAAATTTCGTCCTGCTTGCTTTCAGTATATTTACCAGGGATGAGATCAGTAATGATGCCGATGTCGCCATTGAAGACATTGAGTTCGGTATCGTTGACCAGATGGAGAATTTTGTCGTTCTTACGGAAGAAAATATCATTAAAGGCAAACTGATTGGCCTTTTCTTGATGATTAAGTAGGTCCTGCATAATGGTATTGAGATTGTTAATACCAGCCTGTCCTCGATACATGGGAGCTAGAATCTGCACATCCTGAGCAGCGATCCCGCTCTTTATAGCGGCAGAGACAATTTTAGGAACCATCTGTGGAATATGGTTGGCATTGGCCTCAAAGTAAGAGCGGTCAGCCTTTTTCTCTGTGAAATCAGCGGGTAGTTGGCCTTGTCGCATCTGGCTAGCTAAGGTAACGATAGTGGAGTCCTCAGATTGTCTGAAAATTTTGGTCAGAGAAACCTTAGGCAAGTCATCAATCTGCAAAAGGTCAGCCAAGACCTGGCCAGGACCTACGGAAGGCAGTTGGTCTTGGTCACCTACGATGATGACTTGGGTTGAATCAGAGATACTTTCAAAGAGTTGATTGGCCAACCAAGTATCAACCATAGAAAACTCATCGATGATAATCAAGTCGCAATCGAGATAGTCCTCTAAGGTCTTGAAATCGTCCTCGCTATTGAGTCCCAAATGTCTATGGATAGTGGCACTAGGGAGTTGGGTGAGTTCGTTCATTCGACGAGCAGCCCGTCCCGTTGGCGCCGCTAAAATAATAGGCAAATCAGACTTTTTGAGATCTAGACCATGAAGGTCAGCATAGGTTTTGATAATTCCATTAATAACGGTGGTTTTCCCTGTTCCGGGACCACCTGTCAGGATGAAGACCTTGCTTTGTAGGGCTTTGATAATGGCATCTTTTTGAACCTTATCATAAGTAATACCAAGTTCCTCTTCCACCTCTTCAAGACTTGCTTGGATTTTGTCCTCTGCACTGATGTCAGGTTGGTCTTTCATGATACGAGTTAGGTGGGTATAGATGCCCTGTTCCGCAAAATATAGGGTATTATCAAAGATTTTAGTCTCTATATTTTGCACTTTATCCTCTTGGATGAGATTGGTTAATTCCTTCGCGACTAAGGCGGGGTCAAGTTCAATCTGACGAGCACTTTCCAAAAGGATGATAGTTCGTTCAAGCAAGGCTTTGGCTTCGATATAGGTGTCGCCTTCTTCCATGCTAGTTTCTAGCAGACAATGAATCAAGGCAGCTCGTAAACGCTCAGGAGCATCACTAGCAATCCCTAAGCGTTCGGCTAGTTGGTCGGCTATTTTAAATCCGATTCCTTGAACTTCTTCTACCAAGAGATAAGGGTGTTCTTCGATAAGGTTGAGCGATTCTTCCTTATATTGGTTGAAAATTTGTGAGGCAGCTTTTGGTGTGAGTCCATAGCTGGAAAGTTTGGACAAGATTTGTTCGGTTCCATAGTTGATTTTTAACTTTGCAACGAAGGCTTCTCGATTGACCTTGGACAGATTAGGAATCTGTTCTAATTTGCTCGTATCCTCGAGAATCTTGTCAATAGGGTCTTCACCATAAATCTCGACAATACGCTCAGCTGTTTTCTTACCAATCCCCTTAAAATTGTCGCTGGCGAAATACTTGATAAGACCGCTAGCAGAAGGTTTTGACCGTTCGTAGCGGGTCATTTGGAGTTGTTCACCATATTTTGGATGATTGGTTAGCTGACCCCAGAAAGTATAATCTTCACCTTCCATGACATCTCCCATGGTTCCTGTGACAATGATTTCATAGTCCTCAAAATCACTGTCTGTTTCGTCAATTTCTAAGAGTAGAATACGGAAAAAATTACTAGCGTTTTCGAAAATGACGCGTTCGATAGTTCCTGAAAAATAAAATTCTTGCATGTGTTTTTCCTAGATACATAATAAGGCTGGGTTTCCCCAACCTTATCTTATTTAGTGTTTTTAGTTGTCCTCAACGGTACCAATTTTATTAAGTGGCCAGAAGCGGAATTTAACTTCCCCTACAAGAGCACTCTTGTCAAAGTAACCAACGACTCGACTATCTTTGGAAACAATACGGTTGTCTCCAAGTAGGAAATATTTTCCTTCAGGAACAGTGACAGAGAAGGTCGTGTTACCGTCAGCATTGGTTGTAAAGGCCTTGGCATCCTTAGCTAGTTGTTGGAAGTAGCCACTCTTGCTCTTGTCATCGTTGTAAGCATATTCTTTTTGTAGCTTATCCTTGGCAAAGGCAGCTTGGAATTCTTTGAGGTATTCTTCCTTGACTTCTTTACCGTTGACAGTAAGTTTATCATTTTGATAGGTAATGGTATCACCTGGCATACCGATGATACGTTTGACGATTTGTTTCGTCTTACCGTCTTCGACTTCCTTGGCAACGACAATATCGAAGCGTTCAATGGATGTGTGTTTCAAAACGATAACACGTTGATTATTGGCTAGAGTAGGATCCATTGAGTGGCCGTCAACCTGGACAGGGAGCCAAAGGAAGAGGCGAGTCAAAAGGAAAAATGTGATAAAGAGGATAAAGAGTCCCCATTCACGAAGTAAAATGAGGAAGTATTGGGTCCATTTGTTTTTCATAGTTAAGGCCTTTCAGGGTTATTTTAAGCGTTGGTAGGCTTTTTTGGTATTGGCGAAATGATATTTAGCAGTAGCTTGGAGAGCCTGATCTCCGTAGGCTTGAAGAAGCTTAGTTGCGACCTGGTCAGATTTAGCACCAGCACCTGAAGGAAGGGTGTAGCCAACCTCTTGGCTGAGTTTGTCCAGATTTTCCAGGAAGAGATTGCGAGCGATGATAGAACTCACCGCAACAGCTAAGTATTTCCCCTCAGCCTTTTCTTCTAAAGTGATAGGAAAGTCAAAGCGATTGCGTTCATTCTTGAGGTATTTCTGATAATTTTTCTCACTGGTGAAGGCATCAATGACAATCTTATCTGGTTTAGCACCTGATTGTAACAATAGGAAGATAGCCTGATTGTGGAGAGCTACTTTAACGGACACAGCATTATGACTCTTACCGTCTCCAACCACTTCATTGTACTTTCTAGGCGAAAGAAGGAGTGCCTTGTGAGGAATTTTCTCCTCCAATATAGGTGCAATCTGACGAATCTTGATATCATTAAGATTTTTAGAATCATCGACCCCAAGAGATTTCAAAAAGGCATGGTCAGCCGGGGTAACTAGACTAGCTACAACAGCTAGACCACCAAAATAGGAGCCATTTCCGACTTCGTCTGATCCAATTAGGGCTAGGTTTTGCCCATCAGGTGAATGCTTAGGTTCAGCTTGGTATCCAAAACGGCTAGCCAAGACTTCTGGCTTAGCTCCTTGGAAAGTTACCTTTCCTGAAGTATAGGCGATGACACTTATTCCATCGACCTTGGCTGAAAAACTTGCATAAGGATTTTTAGTCGCAGTCGCATAGTTTGCCAGGTCCTTTTGGAGTGTCGAAATCTGCTCTGCTGTCATTTTTAATACGATTGTGCCCATGAAATCTATTTTAGCACAAAAAAGGAGAATTGGTAGATATTTTACAGACTCGAAATCCCTGAAAATTATTTTTCTAGAGAAGTGCAAAGTCTAAAATTTACGAAAGTTAAAATTTAGGATATAATGATTAGAAAGAGAATGCCTAACCATGCTCTTTTTTCCACAATTAGAGAAAATGGGTTGGCATTTAAGTATCGAACACGCCTCAGAGTAAGTGTCTGAATCTTGCTAACAAATGGCGATATAAAAGCAATAAAATAAGGAGAAGCTGCGGTGGCGAATCCGCGACCACCATTGATTGGCAGCTAACAAGCAAATGGCAAATAAGAACCGTTACAAATTTCATTTTGGAGAGAAGAACCTCACGCTAACAACTGATAAGGACAACCTTTTCATGGAAGAGGTGGAGCGTGTTGCCCATGAGAAATATAAAATTATCAAAGAGCAGATGAAAAATGCTGACAATGAAACAATCGCTATCCTAATGGCTATCAATTCTTTGTCAACTCAGTTGGAACGCGAAATTCAAGTTGAAGATATGGAAAAAGAGTTGGAAACGTTGAGAGCTAAGCAACTTGAGCAGCTCAAGGTTAAGGCGACAGCTACAAATGACGATGAGGATGACGCATGATTGGACTCCTTGTCTTAGCCATTATGGCTTGGAATTTCTACATTGGCTACCGTCGAGGCCTCTTTATGCAAGCTTATTACGTGGTTTCAGTCATTATCGCCATGTGTGTGGCGGCCTATTTCTACCGGTCGCTAGGAGAGGCTATCAATCTTTGGGTACCTTATACCAATCCAACCAAGGATGCTAGTATAGCTTTCTTTAAAGATCAGAACATCTTTTCACTTGACCGTGTCTATTATGCGGGCGTTGCTTATTTTGCTATCTACTGTATAGCCTATTACGGCTTACGCTTTCTTGGTATTTTCTTCCATTTTGTGAGAATTGAGCGACTTGATCAGAGACGTTACCAAGTGGTAGGTGGTGTCTTGGCCACCTTAGTGAGTCTTGTGCCTTTGACTATGTTGGGGAATATTCTTGCGACTGTTCCTATGAACAACATTCAAACGCTTTTGTCATCGAGTTGGGTTTTACGTATCTTGATTAATGGCTATTTTCCAGTTAGTCAGATTATCCAGCATTTGTGGACAAGTGTGATATAGAAAATAGAAGTCTTCCTTGATTGAGGAAGACTTTTTTTTGTTCATTGTTTTGGTAAGATATGAAAAAGACCGGACACAAGGTCTCAGTCTTTCTTAACTATTTTTACCCTAAGGTTGCAATGGTACATCCGGAACCACCGGCACTTTGTGGGGCATATTCAAAACTTTTAACGTGGCGATGACGGCGGAGATATTTGGTAACAGCATCACGGATGACACCTGTACCAATACCGTGGATGATGTCCACCTGACTCATGTTATTAAGTAGGGCTTGGTCAATAAAGGCATCAAGCTCTTGCATGGCTTCTTCGTAACGTTTCCCACGAAGGTCTAGACGGGCACGAGGACCGCCAGATGACTTTTTGGCTTTTTTAACCACGTTAATCTGTTTCTTCTTAGGTTGTTGGGCTTCCGCTTGGGCACGAACAAGAGTGAATTCATCCGCCTTGAGTGTCATCTTGATGAGACCTACCTGGGCTTCCCAGTTACCATTTTTGGCTTGACTGGTAAGGGTACCACGTTGACCATAGGCGGTAACAATGATATCATCTCCGATACGAGGGGCACGCGCAGCCTTTTCTTTCTTGGCCTTACGAAGGACTTTATTCTTAGAGAGGTCCACTTGAGGGGCAAGTTTCTTGAGTTTTCCTTTGGCGTCGATAACTTCATGAGGCTTGAGTTGACTCTTATCGTGGAGATTTTTGAGAATACTATCGCTCTCAGCCAAAGCTGTATCCACCATCTCTTGAATTTCTTTCTGAGCCTTTTCGAGTTCCTTGTCGTACTCATGGGAGAATTCATTATAGAGTTTCTTGACCGCACGGTTGAATTTAAGGTTTTCTTGCTCAACGTCCTTGATGTGCTCCAGACGTTTTTGTGTTTCCACAGTTTGGGCTTCAAGTTGCTCGATGATACGGTTGACATCACTATCAGTATCTGTGAGGTTTTCTGCTTCTTTGACAATAATCTCATTCAAACCGAGGCGGCGAGCAATCTCAAAAGCGTTAGAGCGACCAGGAACCCCCTGCATAAAACGATAGGTAGGGCTTAAAGTCGCTGTGTCAAACTCCATGCTGGCATTTTCCACATGTTGCGTCTCAATCCCATAGGCCTTAAGCTCAGGATAGTGAGTAGTAGCCATGGTCTTAATCTGACTTAAACGGAGGTGCTCTAGGATTGCCATGGCTAGACTAGCCCCTTCCTGAGGGTCAGTACCAGCCCCGAGCTCATCGACCAAGACAAGACTGTTGCTATCGGCAGCGTCCAGAATCTCAACAATATGTGTCATGTGACTAGAGAATGTTGACAAACTCTGTTCAATAGACTGTTCATCCCCGATGTCCGCAAAAATCTCTTGGAAAATGGCTACACGACTGCCCTTATCAGCCAAAATTGGAAGACCAGATTGAGCCATTAGTTGTGCTAATCCTAGAGTTTTAAGCATGACCGTTTTACCACCGGTATTGGGACCGGTGATGACAATGGCTGTGAGGTCCTCATCAAAGCGTAAATCGTTGGCTACTGGGTTGACCAAGAGAGGGTGACGAACGTTAAGTAGTTGGAGTGTTTGGTTGTCACTAATCTTTGGAATAACCGCCTTCTTATCTTGGAGATAGAGGTATTTTCCTCGAATAAAGTCCATGTGACCCAAAATCCAAGCGTTGTTAGCGATAGCAGCAGCTTGTGGACGGAGTTGATCAGACAATTCATGCAGGATACGAGCCATCTCATGACGTTCGTCTGCACGTAATTGTGTAATTTCTTCGTTAAGTTGGATAACGGCGCGTGGCTCGATATACACTGTGTTTCCAGAGCTTGAGATGTCATGCACAACCCCAGCAATACGGTTACGGTAGGTATTTTTGACAGGCAGCACTGAACGACCATTACGACTAGCAATCAGACTCTCAGCCAACATGTGGCCAGATTTTTTGAGAATGTCTTGCAAGGTCTGGCGAATGGCATCATCACAAGATTTGAGTTGACGACGGATATTTTGCAACTCAGGGCTAGCAAAATGCTCAATGAAACCACCGTCATTGATACTTTGAAGACTGCCTTGTAGACTTGGGAAGGCCTCAATCTTTTCGAAAAGACGTTTAAGAGCGACGAGCTCAACATTTTCAAGGTCAGCGTAGAAGCGACCAAGGTCAGCCGAAGCTTGCAGCACCTTCTTGATGGCAATGAGCTCCTGGATATTGAGATCAGCATCCAGTTCCAAGCGACGTAAGGGCTCAGAAATATCTCTCAGGCTACCAATAGCAAAGCCATGGTGCTCTACGAAAATCTCAGCCATTTCTTGAATTTCTGTAAATTGATTTTGAATTCTTTCTGGATTGGTCATAGGCACCAAGTCACGTAACTCCGCCTGAGCCTGTTCAGTCTGCAGGTATTCTGTGAACTGGTCCTTGACCTTGTTAAATTCTAATTGGTCTAAAATCTTTGTGTTCATAGCTTCTATTATAGCACATTTGCCTATGGGGCGTGGAGGTGGGAAATGGCTGAGGTCGTTTTATAGGTGGACTTTTGTTATCAGATGTTGACTAGCTATTTTTACAAAAGAGTCTCCCTAAAATAAGAGATTTTCAATTAAAACCAATGCTCTCATCTATGCTATAATAAACCTATGACTAATCAGAAAAAATTACTCCTAATCGACGGTTCATCCGTTGCCTTTCGTGCCTTTTTCGCACTTTATAATCAAATTGACCGTTTTCGTAACAATAATGGCCTTCATACCAACGCCATTTATGGCTTCCACCTCATGTTGGACAACCTGCTTGAGCGTATCCAACCGACTCATGTCTTGGTAGCCTTTGATGCTGGTAAAACAACTTTCCGTACAGAGATGTTTGCGGACTATAAGGCTGGTCGTGCCAAGACTCCAGAGGAATTCCGTGAGCAGTTCCCTTATATCCGTGAGATGTTGGCTGCACGTGGTATCGCCTATTATGATCTGGCTCAGTACGAGGCAGACGACATTATCGGTACCTTGGCTAAGATGGCTGAAAATACCAGTGAGGACTATCAAATTACTGTTGTCTCTGGGGATAAAGACTTGATTCAGCTGACTGACGAAAATACTGTCGTTGAAATTTCGAAGAAGGGTGTGGCTGAGTTTGAGGCCTTCACACCTGACTACCTCATGGAGAAAATGGGGATTACCCCTGCGCAATTCATCGACCTTAAGGCTCTCATGGGTGATAAGTCCGATAATATTCCAGGAGTTACTAAGATTGGTGAAAAGACTGGTCTCAAGCTCCTCTTGGAACACGGTTCCCTTGAAGGTATCTATGAGCATATTGATGAGATGAAGAAGTCCAAAATGAAGGAAAATCTCATCAATGATAAGGAACAGGCCTTCCTTTCTAAGACCTTGGCGACCATTGATACCCAGTCTCCTATTGAAATTGGCCTAGATGATACGGCCTTTACGGGACCTGACCTTGAAAAATTGGCAGCCTTTTATGACGAGATGGGCTTTGTTCAGTTCAAAAATGCCCTTGGTGGCGAGGCTGTGCCGCAGGATTTTGATGTGGCCTATACTGAGCCTAGCCAAGTGACAGCGGGTCACTTTAGCTCTGATGATTTCTTCTATTTTGAAATTCTCGGTGACAATTATCACACAGAACCTATCATCGGTTTTGCTTGGGGGAATGACAAGCAGATTTATGCGTCTACAGATACTGACCTACTCAAATCAGAGGCATTCCAGACAGCTCTTTCAAAAGCTGTTAATATCTACGATTTCAAGCGTAGTAAGGTGCTTTTGAGCCATTTAGGGATTGACTTGCCTACGGCTAATTTTGATGCACGTCTGGCCAAGTATCTGCTATCAACCGTTGAAGACAATGAATTGTCAACCATTGCCCGTCTCTATACGGACCTACCGTTGGAAACAGATGAAGTGGTCTATGGCAAGGGAGCTAAGCGTGCGGTTCCTGAAAAAGAGGTCTTGCTCAGCCATCTAGCTAAAAAAGTCAAGGTCCTTCAGGTTGCTAAACCGGTTATGCTTGAAAAATTGGCTGAACACGGTCAATCAGAGCTTCTCTTTGACATGGAGTTACCACTGGCAAATGTGCTAGCTAAGATGGAAATCGCTGGTATTAAGGTCAAGGGGCAAACCCTTAACGAGATGGCAGTGGAAAACCAAGTAGTCATCGATAAATTGACCCAAGAAATCTACGAAATGGCGGGCGAGGAGTTCAATATTAACTCGCCTAAACAGTTGGGTGTTATCCTCTTTGAAAAGATGGGGCTACCTTTGGAATACACTAAGAAAACCAAGACAGGTTACTCAACAGCTGTGGATGTCCTTGAACGTTTGGCTCCAATTGCTCCAATCGTAGCTAAAATTTTGGAGTACCGCCAAATCACCAAGCTTCAGTCTACCTATGTCTTGGGGCTTCAAGATTATATCCTTGAGGATGGCAAGATTCATACCCGTTATGTGCAGGATTTAACTCAGACAGGTCGTTTGTCATCAGTGGATCCCAACCTGCAAAATATCCCCGTTCGCTTGGAGCAAGGTCGTCTCATTCGTAAGGCCTTTGTCCCATCGACTGAGGACGCAGTCCTTTTAAGCTCGGATTACTCACAGATTGAGTTGCGCGTGCTTGCCCATATTTCGGGAGATGAACATTTGATTGCAGCCTTTAAAGAGGGGGCAGATATCCATACCTCTACAGCCATGCGTGTCTTTGGTATTGAAAAGCCAGAGGATGTTACACCTAACGACCGTCGTAATGCAAAGGCTGTTAACTTCGGGATCGTTTATGGCATTTCTGACTTTGGTCTATCCAACAACTTAGGCATTAGCCGTAAGAAGGCTAAGGAGTATATCGACACCTACTTTGAACGTTATCCTGGTATCAAGGCCTATATGGATAATGTGGTTCGTGAAGCCAAGGATAAGGGCTATGTCGAGACCCTCTTCCACCGCCGTCGTGAGTTGCCAGATATCAATTCTCGTAACTTTAACGTCCGCAACTTCGCAGAGCGTACAGCTATCAACTCGCCTATCCAAGGAAGTGCCGCTGATATCCTCAAGATTGCTATGATTAACCTAGACAAGGCTCTGGTAGAAGGTGGCTATAAAACTAAGATGCTCCTCCAGGTGCACGATGAAATCGTCCTTGAGGTGCCAAACGACGAACTTGTAGCTATGAAGGCCTTGGTTAAAGAAACCATGGAAGCTGCAGTCGAACTCGCTGTTCCTCTCATCGCAGATGAGAATGACGGCCGTACATGGTATGAGGCAAAGTAAAACATGAAAGAAAATTTTCCATTTACCTACTTTCTCTTGCGTTACATGCTAGGATTTCTGGCTGTTATCCTAGGTATTGTAGCAGTATTGGTGATTATCACCTACTTTATGACCAAGTAGAAATAGACAGATGAAAGCTGGACTGAGGTTCGGCTTTTTTTGATGCAGATATTTGTAAATGAAAAAAGAATCACTAATTAATATCTAGATATTTTAATCATAACTCTAATTTAATTGAGGATGGAATTGTTGGATCATAGTGAAATCTATGATTATATAAGTGTTCTTGATAAATAAATATAAATTAATTTTTCAAAAAATACTTGACTTATCAACCATACAATTGTTAACATAATGTCAGAGAGATTTAAATGATTTAATATTTATATTAGGTCGTTTCTTATGAAAGGATAGTTATGAAAAAGAAATTAACAGGATTTGCGCTCTTATCAAGTTTGTTCTTGTTGACAGCTTGTAACGCAACAAATACGGACGTTCCAGGTTCAGGCGACAGTACCTCTAAGTCTGAGCAAGTGAGTAGTGATTCATCTGAGACTGGGGAAGTGAGCTACGATGAACTCTACGCTTCGGTCTTGGACCTCTATCGTCCGATTGCTCTGAACGGCGATACGTCAGCTGTTCCAAGCAACCTCTCAACTGAGGAAGCTTATTCAACTAATACGATTTTTGAAGCCAATAGAGTGGGTGAAAAAGTCCAATATAGCTATGTAGACATCAACGATGATGGCTCAGCTGAGCTTTTGATTGGTACTCCTGACAGTGTTCACGCGCTATATTATCTTGATAATGATGACAAGCCTGTATTTGCAAAAAGTGCTGGAACCTTTGCCAAGGGTGGTTACTTGAGTACCATGAAATTTTATAAAGATGGTACGATTTACTGCCAACAATTCCAGCGTATGAGACCTGAGGCCAAGGCTGAGACCTATGAAATCAAGGATGGCGCCTTTAATCAACTTCAATCAGTTGATTTCAGCATGTCTGAGACAACTGATGGTGCAAGTAAGGTTGGCTTAGGTGACGCCCAGACTCTGGATTTGTCTTCCGAAGATTGGTATGACTTTGACGACTCAGGTAGCGACGAGACAGAAGCAAGCAGTAGCGACAGCAAATCAAATAAAGAGACTGGTATGGACATCAATGCTATTCAGAATGGTGATTTCTCAAGCATCGCTGGAACTTGGAAGAATGGCAAGGGCTATACGATGACCTTTGATAAAAATGGGTTAGTAAGTGATACTGAGAAGGTAGGAATTGAATATGGTAAAATCACTGATGGCTTTTTTAAAGCAGGACTTGTACCAAAAGAAGTTGGTCCTGGAGGTGGAATGATTGCATTCTTACCCAAAGGAGTAGCCTTGACCGGTTCTGTAACATCATCACCAAATGAGAAAGCTGATGATCAGTCAGATAAAAGTAAGGACCGCATCTGGAGTGGTCAGTCAATTTATGGCACCACTGACGACAGTTACTTCTTCTACAAAGTAGATTAATAATTCTCAAGCTGAAACTTGCACGTTTCGGCTTTTTTGTTTCCCATAGTGACATTTATGTCACTATTTTTTATTGGTCATCTTACCTATAATAGAAGCATAACTGAGAACAGCGACAGGAGTTCTTAATAAAAAGGAGTGTCGTATTATGATTGAATTTTTGATGTCAAAAAATGTAACTTATTTGGAATTGTTTTATATCTTTTTGGGAGTAGTTCTTTCAAAAGTATACCTTGCTTTGCGAGGCCGTAAGCACGATAAACTTGATGTATAAGAAAAAGGGTAGCACTCAATGCTATCCTTTTTTACTGTCTTCATAAGTTTTAATCATCTTCTTCTGTGGTGTGGCCATTGGGAACTGGTCAAAGTCTTGACTAGCCACCCAGCGTAGCTCCTTATCGGAAGTAGGTTTATCGTTCTTAACGCTACCTTCTACCATCTCTATAGTCCATTTTTGGTGGCTGAAGGTATGCTTTACGGGTGTAAAGCTATTGTTTGTCCACTCTGGTTTGAGGGCATAATTTTCCTCAAAAATAGCCTTTTGAGAGACTGTTTCGAGAATACTATCATCCTTTTCAAAAAGGCTGAGTTGTTGGCCAATAAAGTCTGTTTCCATGATAGGGAAGGACCAGAAACCACCCAGCAGACGTCCCTCGATATTTTTTTCGAGCAGAAATTCACCCTTTACATTTCTGATAATAAAAGCCTGAATTTGCATAGGTTTAGGCTTTTTCTTAGGCAATTTGATGGGGTATTTGTCATAGGTTCCATTGAGATAGGCTGCACAGAAAAAGCGAATAGGGCTTTCGTCGGGTCTTGGATTTTTAGCTGATTCGATATCAGTCCCAAGGTCCATAAGCGCCTGGTTAAAGTCACCTGGACGGTCAGGGTCAATCAAAATGTCCATAATCGCTTGGAAAATCTTACGATTTTTGGCGTCTCCGATATCGTAGTTAACCTCAAAGAGACGAGCCATAACCCGCATAACATTACCATCAACAGCAGGTTCTGGGAGCCCAAAAGCGATGCTAGAAATAGCACCAGCAGTATAGGGTCCGATGCCCTTGAGTTTGGCAATGTTTTCATAAGTATCTGGAAACTGGCCATCAAAGTCATTCATGATTTGTTGCGCAGCCTTTTGCATGTTTCGGACACGTGAATAGTAACCTAGCCCCTCCCAAGCTTTGAGAAGCTTCTCTTCTGGGGCTTCGGCCAAATATTTAACTGTTGGGAACCAGTCTAAAAAGCGCTCGTAATAGGGAATAACAGTCTGAACCTGGGTTTGTTGTAGCATGATTTCACTGACCCAGATATAGTATGGGTTTCTAGTCCTACGCCAGGGGAGGTCTCGTTTCTCTCGATCGTACCAGTCCAGGAGGGTGCGACGAAAAGACGCGATTTTCTCAGCATCCCACATGACAATGCCGTATTCTTTTAAATCTAACATGTCTCTATTGTAGCAAAGAAATCTTTTTTCAAAAAATTATGCGTTTTTCCGACAAAAGGATTGACAAAAGTAAGCGTTTACATTATACTAAAAGTGTAAAGAAGATAAGGATTCATCAAGGAGGTAAGAGCCATGGTGAGAGTAAATATTTCAAGGTACAAAAATGGAGACTAAAATCTCTAAACAAAACAGTAGGCAAAACAAATAACTTTACCAATCATCTCTGAGGAGCGTAACCACATGACAGTAGGGCGTTACAAGAACGGAGATTAATTCAGTCGCATAAAATAGCTACAAGGGAGTGATACCACCAG